>NZ_JBFAIR010000020.1:0-209082 GCF_040654815.1 Streptomyces sp. NPDC050619
GACGGGAGAGACGGGGTATCAACATATCTGGCGTTGACTTTTGGCACGCTGTTGAGTTCTCAAGGAACGGACGCTTCCTTTGTACTCACCCGAGAGACTCTCTCGCGGCTTTCCTCCGGGCGCTTCCCTTCGGTTCTTGCGTTTCCGACTCTACCAGATCCTTTTCCGATCCGATTCCCTGTCGGGGGGCTTGCCTTTCGGCTGCTTTCCGGCCTCTCGGCCTTCCTGCGATGTTGACTTTATCAGATCCTCGCGGTGTCTGACGCCCTGTCAACCGGGTTTGTCTTCGCAGCCCTTGGGCCGTTCCGACGTCTCAAACCTTAGCGGATTCTCTCGGTGGTCCCAAATCGAGGGGCCGAGCCCACATCGAATTGAATTCGGGCATGCCGAATTCGACCCCGTTGGGAGATCGCGCTGATGGCTTGAGGTGCCGCTGATGCGGCGGGAGGTGCTGTCGCAGAACCGTTACGGCTCCGTGGCAACCCGGAGAACTTTACGGATCGGGCAGGGGGCTGTCAAGTGAACCCTGTCAAGATCTTTTACTCCGGCATCAGTCCAGGTCACTGAGGCGTCCGCCGGCGTCCGGCTGGGCGTCCTCCACCCTACGCAGGAGGCGGGTGAGGACCTCGCCGAGGGCCGTGCGGTCGTCCGGCGAGAGGTCCTGGAGGAGGTCCCCCTCGAAGACCGTTGCGAGACGCATCGCCTCCAGCCACTTCTGGCGGCCCTCCGCGGTCAGCTCGACGATCACGCGCACCCGGTTGGACTCGTCGCGCTCCCTGGTGACCAGGCCCTCGGTGACCATGCGGTCGATCCGGTGGGTCATCGCGGCCGGCGTCAGGCCGAGGCGCTTGGCGAGGTCGCTGGGGCCCAGGCGGTAGGGGGCGCCGGAGAGGACGAGGGCCTTGAGGACCTCCCACTCCGCGTTGCTGATGCCGAGG
This sequence comes from Streptomyces sp. NPDC050619, assembly GCF_040654815.1. Lineage (NCBI taxonomy): Bacteria > Bacillati > Actinomycetota > Actinomycetes > Kitasatosporales > Streptomycetaceae > Streptomyces > Streptomyces sp. NPDC050619. Next base: position 939 of record NZ_JBFAIR010000020.1, read on the forward strand.
GCGGCGGTCTGGCGGCCGTAGGCGACGTTCATACGGCGGTTCAGGCGGGAGAGCGCCGAGACGATCTTCTCGACCTGGGGGTCGAGGTCCTGGAACTCGCGCTGGTAGGCGGCGATCTGCTCTTCGAGGGTCGGCTCGCTGCTGATGCTGCCGGGGGTGTCGCCCATGGGCGCAGTATCGCACGGGCGTGCTTGGCGTTGAAGTTCTTCCAGGTGTACTGTTTAGAGTCGAACTTTATCTTCGAAGTCTTCGGTTCTAAGTACTGAGGCTACACAACTACCTGAGAGAGGTGAACGTGACCAGGGCGAGGGGCGCGGCGATGCGCCGGATCCACGTGGGGAACGCACTCAGCGCGTTCGGGCTCGGTTTCACCGTCCCCTATCTGTACGTCTATGTGGCGCAGGTGCGGGGGCTGGGTGCTGTGACGGCGGGGCTCGTCCTCACCGTCTTCGCCGTGGCGGCGCTGATCGTGCTGCCGTTCGCCGGGCGGGCCATCGTCCGGCGGGGCCCGTTGCCGGTGCTGCTCGCCGCCCTGGTCATCGCCGCGCTGGGGGCACTGAGTCTGGGACTCGCCGGCAACGCCACCGCCGTACTGGCTGCCGCGGCGGCGCTCGGGGCCGGGCAGGCCGTGATGCAGCCGGCGCTGGCGACGATGATTGTGGACTGCTCGTCGGCGGGGACCCGGTCGCGGGCCTTCGCGACGCAGTTCTTTCTGCAGAACCTCGGGCTCGGCGTCGGTGGTCTCATCGGCGGGCATCTCGTCGACACCACCCGGGTGTCCTCGTTCACGCTGTTGTTCGCGATCGAGGCGGCGATGTTCCTGGTGCTGGTCGTGGTGATGGCGACGGTGCGGATGCCGCACTCGCCGCGGATCGCGGACGCGCCGGGGCGGTCGGGGTCGGCCAAGGGCGGCTGGCGGCAGCTGCTGGGTAATCGGGCCATGGTGCAGCTGTGTGTGCTGGGGTTCGTGCTGTTCTTCGCCTGCTACGGGCAGTTCGAGTCGGGACTGAGTGCGTACGGGGTGGAGGCCGCCGGGATCTCGACGTCCGCGTTGGGGACGGCACTGGCCGCGAACACCGCGGTGATCGTGGTCGCGCAGTTCGCCGTGCTGAGGTTCGTCGAGCGGCGGAGGCGGTCCCGGGTGATCGCGGCCGTGGGGCTGATCTGGGCCGTGGCGTGGGTCGTGGCGGGGTATGCGGGGCTGGGGCACGGCAGCCAGGAGGTGGCGACGGCGGCGTTCGTGTCGACGTACGCACTGTTCGGGCTGGGGGAGGCGATGTTGTCGCCGACGGTTGCGCCGTTGGTGGCCGATCTGGCGCCGGTCGGGATGGCGGGGCAGTACAACTCCGCGTTCGCGCTGGTGAAGCAGCTTGCGCTCGCGGTGGGGCCGGCGGTGGGTGGGCCCATGGGGGCCTCGCTGCACGCGCCGTACGTCGTGATGTTTCTGGTGTTCTCGCTGGGGATTTCGGTTCTGGCGGTGCGATTGGGGCGGCAGTTGACCGCTGTGCAGGATCGGCCGTCGTTGGCGAAGAGTCGGGTGGTGGTGCAAGGGGGTGCCGACGCGTCGGGGCACGCTCGGGCTCGCGCCTGAGGGTTCTCGCCGGGAGCGGCGTTCACTTCGTAACCCCGGGCAGCGCGAACTCGCACCACACCGCCTTCCCCCCTCCGGGTGTCCGTCGTGACCCCCAGTTGGAGGCGATCGTCGCGACGATGGCGATGCCTCGGCCGGACTCGTCCGCGGGTTCGGCTCGGCGGCGGCGAGGGAGGTGGTCGTCGCCGTCCGTGACCTCGACGATCAGGCGGCGGTCGGTGCGGCGCAGGCGTAGGCGCATCGGTGGGGTGCCGTGCTGGAGGGAGTTGGCGACCAGTTCGCTCACGGCCAGGACGCCCAGGTCATGCAGGTCCACCGGGAACCGCCAGCTCGTCAGGACGCCGGAGGCGAACGCACGCGCGCGTGGGGCCGCTTCCACTCCGCCCAGGAGTTCCAGGGCCGCGTTGCGGAAGAGGTCGCTGTCCGGGCCCATGCGGGCGGGGTGCTGGAGGACGAGGACGGCCACGTCGTCGTCGTGGTCCGCCGTGACGCCTGCCGAGCGGACCAGGCGGTCGCAGACCACCTGAGGGGTGCCGGTCGCGCCGGACAGGGCTCGCTCCAGTGCCTCGATGCCCTCGTCCAGGTCCGCGTCCCTGCGCTCCACCAGGCCGTCCGTGTACAGCACCGCCGTGGAACCGGGGCTCAGCGCGATCGAGCCCGAGGAGTGCATCCAGCCGCCCGTACCCAGGGGCGGGCCCGTCGGTTCGTCGGCTCGCTGCACCACGCCGTTCTCGTCGCGGACCAGGATCGGCAGGTGGCCGGCCGAGGCGTACACCAGCCGGCCCTCGTTCGGGTCGTGGATGGCGTACACGCAGGTGGCGATCTGGTTGGCGTCGATCTCCATGGCGAGGCCGTCCAGGAGCTGGAGCACCTCGTGCGGGGGGAGGTCCAGGCGGGCGTACGCCCTGACCGCCGTACGGAGCTGGCCCATGACCGCTGCCGCGCGCACTCCTCGGCCCATCACGTCGCCGATCACCAGCGCGGTGCGGCCGCCGCCGAGTGTGATGACGTCGTACCAGTCGCCGCCGACCGCGGCCTCCGTGCCACCGGGCTGGTAGGTGGCGGCGATGCGGAGGTCGTCCGGTTGTTCGAGCTCTTGGGGGAGCAAGGAGCGCTGGAGGGTGACCGCTGTTTCGCGCTGGCTGCGTTCGCTGGCTCTGAGGCGTTCGGCGGCCTCGGCGTGGTCGGTGACGTCCGTGGCGAAGACGAGGACACCGCCGTCGCCTTCCTTCACCGGGGTGCACGTGAAGGTGTACGAGCGGCCGTCGGGGGCCTTGCGGGACTTGACCGTGCGTGGTTTGCCGCTGCGCAGGACCTGGTCCAGGAGGGGCAGGAGGCCCAGTTCGTCGAGTTCCGGGAGGGCTTCGCGGGCCGGGGCGCCGGTCGGGCGGGGGCCGAAGGCCGTGAGGTAGGCGTCGTTGACGTAGGCGAGGCGGTGGTCGGGGCCGTGGACGAGGGCGACGAGGGCGGGGACGCGGTCGAGGACGTCGCGTACGGGCAGTTCGTCGACGGCGGGGACGGGTGGTGGGTCTTCGGTGAGTTGTTCGGCGCGGGCCGCGGGGACGGAGCCCGAGCCCCCCGAGCCTTCTCCCCGGCGGTCCGGGATGACCGTCTGTTCGGTCCGCGCTGCGGCGCGGCGCTGCGTTCCGGGGAGCCGGGCGCTCCAGCGCGTGAAGTTCACGAATCCTTGCCTCGTGTCAGCGTATTCGGCGTGTTCGGCGTTTTCGGCCAGCTCCGGACCCGGGCGGGGGTCTGGGGGATGGCGCCCCGAGGTTGCAGCACTGTGGGGAATGCCTCGCGGGTTTCGGAGGGCGGGGTCTGTCCGTCCAAGGTCGGGACCAGTCTGGCAGGGCGGCCGACCGGGCCGACATCGGTCAGACGCCTACCTTGCGGTAGGAGTTCCTCGGTCCGGTCAGGACGACCCCTTCGGGTCGTCCTTCGGCTCATGAGGAGGCTTTCCACCGGCCGCGAGTTCGAACTCCGCTCGGGGATGTTCGAGCGAACCCAGGGAAACAATCTCCCTCTTGAAGAGCCCGGACAGGGTCCATTCGGCCAGGACGCGGGCCTTCCGGTTGAAGGTCGGCACCCTGCTGAGGTGGTAGACGCGGTGCATGAACCAGGCAGGGTAGCCCTTCAGCCTGCGCCCGTAGACGTGTGCGACACCTTTGTGCAGGCCCAGGGAGGCGACCGAACCGACGTACGCGTGGGAGTACGTCTCCAGGGGTTCGCCGCGCAGGGAGTGGGCGATGTTGTCGCCGAGGAGCCTGGCCTGACGCAGGGCGTGCTGGGCGTTGGGGGCCGTCTCCTTGCCGGGTTCCTCGGCGGTGACGTCGGGGACGGCGGCGGCGTCTCCCGCGGCCCACGCGTGCGTGGCGCCCTCGATGGTCAGCTCAGGGGTGCATTTCAGCCGACCTCGCTCGTTCACCGCCAGGTCGGTGGCGGCGATGACCGGGTGGGGTTTCACGCCGGCCGTCCAGACGACCGTACGGGTCGGGAAGCGGGCGCCGTCGCTGAGGACGGCCACGCGGTCGGCGCAGGATTCCAGGCGGGTCTTCAGGCGTACGTCGATGTTGCGTCGGCGCAGTTCGGTGACCGTGTAGCGGCCCATTTCCTCGCCGACCTCGGGCAGGATGCGGTCCGAGGCCTCCACGAGGATCCACTTCATGTCCTCGGGCTGGATGTTGTGGTAATAGCGCGAGGTGTAGCGGGCCATGTCCTCCAGTTCGCCGAGGGCCTCGACGCCGGCGTAGCCACCGCCGACGAAGACGAAGGTGAGGGCCGCGTCGCGGACGGCGGGGTCGCGGGTGGAGGAGGCGATGTCCATCTGCTCGATGACGTGGTTGCGCAGGCCGATGGCCTCCTCGACCGTTTTGAAACCGATGCCGTGGTCGGCGAGTCCCGGGATGGGGAGCGTGCGCGAGATCGAGCCGGGGGCCAGGACGAGTTCGTCGTACGTCAGCTGCTCGGCGCCCGTGCCGTCCTCCTCGGTGGCGAGCGTGGTGACGGCGGCGGTGCGCTTGGCGTGGTCGATGGAGGTGGCCTCGCCGACGACGACGTGGCACCGGTAGAGGACGCGGCGCAGCGGTACGACGACATGGCGGGGGGAGATCGAACCGGCCGCCGCTTCGGGAAGAAAGGGCTGGTAGGTCATGTACGGGTCGGGTGTGACCACGGTGATCCCGATCTCGCCCCGCCCGAGTTCCCGTTTCAGCTTCCGCTGGAGGCGCAGAGCCGTGTACATCCCGACGTAGCCGCCGCCGACAACGAGAATGCGCGCACGTTCCTTCACCATCCCATGACGCACCCGGCGCTTGCGTTTGTCCACAGGCTCGACAATTTGTGTGACCGCGAGCCGAGGGCGCGCCGGGTTGGCCGAATTACGCGAGTGCGCGGAATACACGCAGGTCAGCGGGGTTTTTCGAGTGGTCGGATGGGGTGCAATCCGGGCGTAAACGCCCCGTACTCCGATCGGGGGGCGCTCCGTGCGGAACGTGCCCCTTCTGAATTGACCCTCACTCAACTATGTTCGTGTGTCGACGGGGTGTAGGGGGATGCGCCTTCGGGTCCGCGACGGGCGGGTCCGGCAAGCGGGCTTGTTCCGTTCGCCCCGGCTTTCGATGGCGGGGAGAGTCTCCGGGGGGAGACGTCATTACCGGGGGATCACTTATGCATGTTCAGGACTCTTATTGGTCGTCCGCGTCTGCCATCGCACCCGGTGGCGGGGCGATGGGTGGCGCGATGGGCCCGGCGATGGGCTCGGCGATGAGCGCGGGGGCGGGCACCGGACGCGAAGGTTCGCGGACGGCGCCGCTGCGTGTGGACGCACAGCGCAATCTGGAGCACGTACTGCGGGCGGCGCGCGAGGTCTTCGGCGAGCTGGGATACGGCGCGCCGATGGAGGACGTGGCGCGACGCGCGCGGGTCGGTGTCGGCACGGTGTACCGGCGCTTCCCGAGCAAGGACATCCTGGTGCGGCGGATAGCCGAGGAGGAGACCTCCCGGCTGACCGACCAGGCACGTGCGGCGCTCGGCCAGGAGGACGAGCCGTGGTCGGCGCTCTCGCGCTTCCTGCGGACGTCGGTGGCCTCGGGCGCCGGGCGGCTGCTGCCGCCGCAGGTGCTGCGGGTCGGGGTGGCGGACGAGAGCAACGAGCTCGACGAGGCGCGGGTGCCGCAGCAGCGGATGCAGCCGGGTGCCGGGGAGCTGCGGCTGGTGCCGGAGGGATCCTCGGCGCTCTCGGCGGACTCCGCGCTCGACGACGCTGGGGCGGCGGCACTGCTCGACGTCGTGGGCCAGCTCGTGGAGCGGGCGCGGTCGGCGGGTGAGCTGCGGGCCGATGTGTCGGTGGCGGACGTCCTGCTGGTGATAGCGACGGCGGCACCCTCGCTGCCGGACGCGGCGCAGCAGGCAGCGGCCTCGTCGCGGCTGCTGGACATCCTGCTGGAGGGGTTGCGGTCGCGGCCGGTGTGACCGACCGGGCGCACCTCTCGAGAACCGGGGAGCGTCAGGTGCGCGTTCCCCGTACGGGTGATGACTAGCACTGCGTTGCGGGAAGTCCCCACGGACGAGTGGACAGTCCGTACTGCGGGGTCCTGAACAAAAGCCAATATGGCACTCTGACCCGGTGTTCGGGACTGGCAGGGCTGGCGGCGGGGGCTTTCCGCGATGAGCTTCGACGAGCGGGACGGGTCACTCGGTGACGACGACGCGGGGTCCGGCGGCACCGGGCCCGGCGGCGCGGCCTCGCCCCAGGTGCCGAGCCAGGGGGGACGGGCCGGCATCCCGCAGGGCAAGCCGGTCGAAGGCGTCATCCCGGCGCAGGGCGGTGAGCCCGTGGAGGGCAGCGTCCCGGCGCAGCGCGACCGGCACGAGGACCACGAGGACAGCGTGCTGCCGCCGCCGAGGGAGCCGGTGCCGTCCGACGCCGATCTGATCGAGCGGATGCGCGCGGCCGACGACACGGCCTACGCGGAGCTGTACCGGCGCCACGCGGACGCGGTGCGCCGGTACGCCCGCACCTGCTGCCGCGACGGCCACACCGCCGACGACCTCACCGCCGAGGTCTTCGCCCGCATGCTCCAGGCGGTGCGCGGCGGCTCCGGCCCCGAGCACGCCGTACGCGCGTATCTGCTCACCACGGTCCGACGGGTCGCCGCGAACTGGACGAAGTCCGCGAAGCAGGAGCAACTGGTCGAAGACTTCGCGGTGTTCGCCGCGCAGTCCGCGCGCGTCGCCGAGGTGTCGGACGACGACACACTGGGCCTCGGCGCCGATGTGCGGGCCATGCATGTGGCCGAGCAGTCCATGGCCATGCAGGCCTTCCGGTCGCTGCCCGAGCGCTGGCAGGCCGTGCTGTGGCACACCGAGGTCGAGGACGAGTCGCCGAGCGACGTCGCCACGCTCTTCGGGCTCGACGCCAACGGCACGCGCGTGCTCGCCAGCCGCGCCCGCGAGGGCCTCAAGCAGGCCTACCTCCAGGCCCATGTCAGCGCCACCCTCGTCAGCGACGAGGAGTGTTCCCGCTACGCCGACCGGCTCGGCGCGTACGCCCGCGGCGGTCTGCGCACGCGCGCCGAGCGGGGCCTGCGCAAACACCTGGAGGAGTGCGCCAAGTGCCGGCTGGCCGCGGGGCAGATCAAGGAAGTCGCCAGCGGTATCCCCGCCGTCGTACCGCTCGCGGTCATCGGCTGGTTCGGGGCCGCCGGGTACGCCAAGGCGGCCGGGCTCATCGCCGGCGGTGCCGGAGCGGGCGCGGCCGGTGCCGCGGGGGCGGCCGCGGCGGCGAGCGGCGGCTCGTCCGGCGGGGCGGGCGCCGGGGGCGGCGCGGCGGCCTCCGAGGGGCTCGGCGCGCCGGTGAAGGCCGGTATCGCGGCGGGGGTGGTCGCCGTGGGCGTCGCGGCCGCGGTGGTGTACGCGCTGATGAACAACGACGAGCCGGTCAAGGAGCAGGACGCCAAGCCGCCCGCGTCGACGCCGGTGGCCGAGCCCGCGCAGAACCCGCCCGCGCCGCCGAAGAAGAAGCCCGAGCCGAAGCCCCCGGTACGCGCACTCGCGCCCGCCCCGACGCCTACGCCGACACCGACCCCCACTCCCACGCCGAAACCCACCCCGACCCCGACACCCACGCCGACCCTCACTCCCACACCGAAGCCGACCCCGACGCCCACCCCCACGCCGACTCCGCCGCCCCCGCCCGCTCCGACCGTCTACCAGTGGAGCGCGCTGTCGTACGACGTCAGCGGCGACGGCACCGGGCCCGAGATGCGGCTCGGCGAGAGCAGCTGGGTGTGGCAGCGGTACGGCCTGTCGATCGCCGGCGAGCAGTATGCGCACGGCGTGACCGTGCACGGCGAGTCCTCCGTCACCATCGACCTCAACCGCGAGTGCTCCGCCTACGACGCGCTGGTCGGGGTCGACGACATGACGCTGGGGCTGGGCAAGGTCTACTTCTCCGTCTACGCCAACGGGGTGCCGCTGTGGCGGTCCGGGATGGTCAAGGGCGGGGACGCGGCGGTGCCCGTACGGGTGAATCTCGCCGGGCGCGAGACCGTACGGCTGGTCGTCGAGCCGCACAGTCACTTCGACACCCTGGCGCTCGGGGACTGGGCCGAGTCGAAGTTCACCTGCTCCTGAGGACCGGGGCGGTTCAGGCTCACCGCCGGGCGGGGGCGGTACGCAGAGCCTCGCCCAGTTCACCGAGGACGTCGTCCGGGGTGAGAGCGCCACGCCTCTGGCGTACTCCACGCCGTACCGCACGGGGCCCAGCCCGGCGCGGGCGGCGGACTCGGCCCGCTCGGCTCGCGCGCCCTCGGGCATGGGGCGCGGATCGCCGCCGCGCCAGTGCGCGGCGGCGGCGAGCAGGCGGGCCGCGCGCGGGAAGTCCCCGAGGTCGCAGAGCAGGGCCGCCGTACTGTCCACGAGGGTCGCCACGACCATGTCGGCGCACCGCTTCTCCACCGCCTCGCGGACGGTGGCGACCAGCTTCGGCAGTCCGTCCTGCGGACCCGACTCGGCGACGGTCACCATGGCCTCGACCGAGTTCACCATCACCTGGAACTGCGGCGGCGGCGTACTCCGCCCGATCTCCGCGAGAACCGTCTCCAACAGCTCGCGCGAGCCGGCGGTGTTCCCTTCGTCCAGCGCGATCTGGGCCCGCATCAGCAGGACGAACGCCGACGCCTCCGCGACGCCGTAGCGGTCGCCGGCGGCGCTCGCCTCGTCCAGCGCGGCCAGCACGGCCGTACGGTCGCCCGCACGGTAGGCGATCTCGCCGAGCCGGGCCAGGAGGAACGGCGTCTCGGCGTACGCCCCCACCTCGTAGGCGAGCCGCAGAGCCTCCTCGTACTCTGCCTTGGCCTCCGCCAGGCTGCTTCTGGCCATGGCCGCCTCGCCGCCCGCGCTGCACACCTGGGCTCGGATCCACCGGTCGCCGACGCGCCGGCTGAGCGTCCGCAGCTCCGCGAGGTCGTCGTCCACACCCTCCATGCCGCCCGGCGTGTCGACGACCAGGTGCGTACGGAACATCAGGGCCACGGCGATCGCCCAGTCGTCGCCGTGGGCACGGCAGTGGGAGACGGCAAGGTCCATGAAGTGCAGGGTGTCCGCCGAGTCGCCGAGCATGTAGGTCGTGAACGGCCAGGCGATGCCCGGCATACGGGCCGCCTCCGGACCGCCCCGCTCGAAGTGGCCCCGCACCAGCGTGACGTAGTGACGCAGCCGGTCGTCCATCAGCCCGTCCATCGGCTCGACCTCGGCGCTGAGGAACAGGTGCAGCATCCGGAGGTTCATCCGCTGGGTGTGCAGCGGATGGTGCGCTTCGCTGTCGGGGGCGGCGAGGAAGGCGTCGATGGGGTCGACGGGGGCGATGGGATCGAGGGGGTCGAGGGGGTCCAGGGGGTCGAGGGGGTCCAGGGAGGCGATCCGGGCGGCGAGGTCGTCATCCGCGGGGTCGGCGGCGGTGGCTTCCGGGGCGGCGCGCGAGTGGCGGGCGTCGCGGGCATTCGCGTCCGGATCCGGGTCCGCGCGCGAGTCGCGGGCGGTCGCTTCCGAGTCCGCGCCCGAGCCACAACCAGCCGCTTCCCGGTCCCCACCCGAGCCACAACCAGCCGCTTCCGAACCGGCACCCGAGTCAGGAGCGGTCGCGTCCGAACCGGCACCCGAGTCAGGGGCGGTCGCGTCCAGGGCGGCGGCCAGGCGCAGGATCTGGTCGCCCCAGGCCGCGCCCTCGTGGCGGTAGTTGCGCAGCCACCAGAACCAGCCCATGGCGAGGACCATGGCGCCGGCCTCCTTCTCGTCGCCGGCCGTCACCGAACGGTGGAGGGCCGCGCGGATGTTGTCCAGCTCGGTCTCCAGGCGGGAGATCCACGGAAGTTGCCCGGCGGAGCGCAGCAGCGGCTCGGCCTCCTCGACGAGCGCGCGCACCCACGCGCGGTGCCTTCGTTCGGCGGCGGTGCGCAGACCGGGGGACTCGGCCGCGCGCTCCACGGCGTACTCGTGGATGGTCTCCAGCATGCGGTACCGCATGCCGTCGCTGCCGGGCCGCTCGCCCGGGGTGGCCACGATCAGGGACTTGTCGACGAGTGATCCAAGCAGGTCAGCGGCCGGACCGGTGCACACGGCCTCCGCCGCCTCCAGCTCCCAGCCGCCCGCGAACACGGACACCTCGCGCAGCACCGTCCGCTCCCGCTCGTCGAGCAGGTCCCAGGACCAGTCGACGACGGCGCGCAGGGTCTGCTGGCGGGGCAGGACCGTACGGCTTCCGGAGGTGAGGAGGCGGAAGCGGTCGTCGAGACGGTCGGCGATCTGGCGGGGCGTGAGCAGCCGCAGCCGGGCCGCGGCCAGTTCGATGGCGAGCGGCAGTCCGTCGAGGCGGCGGCAGATCTCCGCGACGGCCTCGCGGTCGCCGAGCACGGCCTCCGCGTCGGGGCGGACGGCGGCCGCGCGCTCGGCGAAGAGGCGGTGGGCCTGGTCGGGGAGGAGGGGCTCGACCGGGCGCACCGACTCGCCAGGGACGCCCAGGGGTTCACGGCTGGTGGCGAGGATGGTGAGCCCGGGGCAGCGGGTGAGCAGCGTTTCGGCGAGGTCGGCCGCCGCGCCGATCACATGTTCGCAGTTGTCAAGGATCAGGAGTTGGCTGCGCGGGGCGCAGTACTCGATCAGCAGGGCGACCGGGTCGTCCTGCGGGGCCGTCAGCTCGTTGGTCATGAGCACGGTCTCGCGCAGACCGAGCGCGCTGACCACCGCGCCTGGCACCGCCTCCGGCCGGTCGAGCGAGGCGAGCTCGGCCAGCCATGCCTGCGGGAGCCCGGCGGCGGCCTCCTCGGCGAGACGGGTCTTTCCAGAGCCGCCCGGTCCGGTGAGGGTGACGAGACGGGCCCTGTGCAATTCGGAACGGATGGCGTCGAGTTCGGGTTCCCGGCCGACGAAGGATGTGAGGCGGGGGCGGATGTTGCCGGTGCGTTCGGGGTGGTGAGGGGTGAGGGGCGGCGAGGGCCACTGCTCGGGTGGCCTCGGGTGGAGCAGTTCCGCGTGCAGGGCGCGGAGGTCGGGGCCCGGGTCGGTGCCGAGGCCTTCGGCGAGGGCGTGGCGGGCGGCCTCGTAGGCGGCGAGGGCGTCGGCGCCGCGGCCGGTGTCGCGCAGGGCGCGGATGAGGAGGACGTGCAGCGGTTCGTCGTACGGGTGCGCGGTGGTCAGTTCCTTGAGCTCCGGTACGACGTCGCAGGCGCGGCCGAGTCGCAGGTCCGCGTCGATCCGGGCGCGGGTCGCCGCCAGGCGCAGCGCCTCCGGGCGGGTCGCGGCGGTGCGGTCGGGGAGGTCGGCGAGCGCGGGGCCGCGCCAGAGGGCGAGGGCGGCGGTGAGGTCGCGGGCGGCGGTGGGCGTGTCGCCGCGGTCGAGGGCCGCGGTGCCCTGCCGTACGAGGCGCTCGAAGACGAAGAGGTCCACGTCGTCCGGGGTCGCCGCGAGCCGGTAGCCGCCGGGGTGGGACGTGACGGCGTCCTTGCCGACGGTACGGCGGAGGCGGCCGATCAGGGCCTGGAGGGCGGCCGGGGCGTCCTGGGGCGGGTCGGCGGCCCACACCTCGTCGATCAGGGTCTCGGGGGTGGTGGGGTGGCCGGGGCGCAGGGCGAGGGCGGTGAGGAGGGCGCGGAGGCGTTGGCCGCCGAGGGGGACGGCGGTGCCGTGGTCGTCCTGTGCCTGGGTGACGCCCAGGATTCTGTACCGCACCGGGTCATTGTCGCCGGGGTGTCTGTGCGGGGTACGTTTTTTTGGGGCGCCCTCGGTCAAGGTGCGGCCCGTTTTTGGGTTACCCGGTGCTTGCTGCGGGCGCCTGCTGGGGGCTCCGCCCCCAGACCCCCGGACCTACGCCCACCCCACCACCCGACTCGGTCGGGCAAGAAGTGGCCCTCGCCTGGGGGCTGCGCCCCCATACCCCCGCAACCCCCCCACGACGAGCTGAAATGCCCTGACCGGCACCGACAGGCAGACGCGCCCTACGCAAACGCCGCCCCACCGCCGGAGGCCCCCGCCCCCAACGCCCCCCGCTGCGGCCTGATCCCCTCCGGTACCGCACGCGCGCGTGCCGGTGTGCCCGTCCAGCAGGTGCCTCTGCGGGCCAGGAGGCGGCCCAGCCACAGCTCCAGGGAGACCAGGTCCGCCAAACCGTCCAAGGGCAGTGGCTCGCCCTCCGCCGCGGCGCGCAGTGCCTTGCGGACCACGCGGGCCTCCACCAGGCCCGCCTGAGCGAGCAGCGGCGTGCCGAAGAGGTCCATCAGGGAGTCCGCGGCCACGCGCAGGCCCGTGCGGGTGGCCGCGGCCGAGGAGGCGTGGGACGGGGCGCCCCAGCCCGGCGGGAGATCGGCGACGCCCGCGCCCTCCAGGACCGTACGCAGGATCGCCGCCCGCGCGCCCGGCTGGACGCGCAGTGCCTCCGGGAGGGCGCGGCAGGCGCGGACCACCTGGTTGTCGAGGAACGGCGCGTGCAGGCGCTGGAAGCGGATCTCGGCGGCCTGCTCCAGGACGCGGAGGTCCGCCGCGTGACGGGCGAGTGCCGCACGCGCGCGGAAGTCGCCGGGGCGCTGGCCGGGGCCGACCCCGGAGCGCTGGGTCGCACCTTGGAGGCGAACCGATACTTCAGCGAGCGCCTCGCCCGTCAGCCAGCGCGCCGCGGGCCCGGGTCTGGCCCAGGTGAGCGCGGCGAGTGACGCCCCCACGGCGCCCCCGGGTTCGTCGAAGCGGCGGTGCAGGAGGCGGTCGGCGAGGGCCTCCAGGCCGGTGCGGTACGGAGTGCGGGCCAGGCGCCGGGCGGCGCTGTACACGCGCGCGGGGACCAGTACCGACCCGTCCGCCTTGGCGAGGGCGGCGACGGGGCGTACCAGGTGGCGGCGTTTGCGGTCCATCAGCAGGTCCGTGAGGCGGGCCGGGTGGGCGTCCAGGACCTGGCGGGCGCCGTAGCCGGTGAAGTGGTCCGCGCTGCCGGAGGCGAGACGCGCGCGGTGGCGGGCCGCTGTCACCAGGCACGGGCCGGGTTCGTCGGTGAGCGGGCCGTCCAGATCGGCGTACGGCAGGGTCTCCTCGCCGCCGGTGACCACCACGTGGTGCAGGCGGGGGTTGGCCGCGAGCGTCCCGGCCCGTTGCAGCTCGGCCTCCCGGCCGCCGACGGCCAGGTCGTTGAAGGTGACGGCGAGCAGCCGCTCCCCCGCGCCCGTGCCGTGCCCCAGGACCGTGCCCGGCATGCCCGGCAGGCCGGCGGCGAGCAGCGCCAGAGTCCCCGAAGCGGGCCCTCCGGACAGGTCAGCCCCGATGCCCGGAACCGGCATCCCGCGCGCGGCGCGCCGTTCGGCGGGACCCATGCCGGGGACCGGCCCGGGGTCGATGTCGGCGCCGGGCACGTGCCGCGGGGCGGAGAGCCGGGTGCGCACCGCCTCCACCAGCGCGTCCCGTACGGCGTCGACCGCGCTGTCCGGGTCGGCCGAGGGTGCCGCCACCGCGAGGGAGGCGACCTGCTCGTAGCCGGCGATCTCGCGCGCCCCGGTGCGCAGGATCAGCGCGTGCCCCGGCGGAATGCGCCGCACGCCGTCGTACGGCGTGGAGTCGTGCAGCGCGGCCGGCACGTCGGGGGCGGCGAGCAGCGCGGCGAGGTGACCGAAGTCGAGGTTGGCCTCGATGAGGTCGGCGAGGGGCAGCGCGGCCGTCGCGTACGCCGTGCCGCCCGCCCAGGGGGTGTAGAACACCGGCCGTGCGCCCGCGAGATCGCCGCAGACGGTGAGCCGGCGGCCCACCTGGACGACGGCCGTGTAGCTGCCCGGCCAGGCCGTCAGATGCCGAAGTGCCCCGCCGCGCGCGGCGAACAGACCGACCCGCAGTTGCTCGTCCGACGCTCCGCAGGTGCCGAGGACGGCGATCCGGGTCCGTTCGTCGGCCTTCACGACCCGCACCTCGTCGGGCCGCCAGTCACCGACCGCCCACAGGGGATCGGGGTCGCCCCACAGGAGTTGGGAACCCACCGGATGCACGGTCTCGCCGTCGTGTCCGGTCGCCCCCGCGGAGCCGATCTGGGCGGCCACCGCGGCGGTGCTGCTCCATCCCACCAACCACCGCATCGACGCCTCCACAGGCTGTGGACAACCAGTGCACCGTACGAACTCGGCACCATGCTGCCATGGAAGGACGCGGGCCGGAGGGACGGTGGGGCCGCTTGTGCCCCCCGGAATGCACGCTTGTGCTCCCCGGAATGCGCCCCGGCGGATACTCCGGACCGCGTCGAACGCCCGGGCGAGACAAAGAGATCGACGGGGGATTGCGGTGTGATCGAGCCGAGACCACCGGGTGACTGCGACGTGAATGCGCCCCCGCGCACTCCCCAAAAACGCCCTTCGCGCCCTCAACTACCGTGGTAGGAAGGCTGATGCGCCGCGAAGGCAGGGGTCGATTTTCAGCCAAATAGGCGTCAACGGAGCGGCCCGGAAACGGCTTTGCATACGCTCCGTACATGTTCCGCCCACCGCCCGGCAGGCGCGCAGCCCGGGAGACGGAGCTCGCCCCCCGGGCCGTTCCGCCACCCGCGGGGATGAAGGCGGCGGTGTCCCCCAGCCCACTGGATCCAGTACAGCGGGCCGACCCACGCACGGCCCATGGAACCGTTGCCCCGATGGCCGGAGAAGAGCGCACGGACAGGCGCACGGCCACACAGCGGGAGCACGCCGCAACCGTCCGTCGCGACCCCGCACTTGAGTACGGACCACAATCCCGCCATCCGGGACAATGCCTCTTAACGCTTGGGATGCGGCGAACTACGCTGGGTTTACGAATGCCGCGTGGTTATGCCAGCGCGGCAGCCGTCTGTGTCGAGGGGTGGCGCAATGTCCAGGGAGCAACGCGGGCCGAACGAAAAACTCGGCGCCGTTCTCGCCCTCGCGGGAATCAGCAACGCAGGACTCGCCCGACGCGTCAACGATCTTGGCGCTCAACGCGGGCTGACTCTTCGCTACGACAAGACCTCGGTCGCGCGCTGGGTGTCGAAGGGGATGGTGCCGCAGGGCGCCGCGCCGCACCTCATCGCGGCCGCGATAGGGCAGAAGCTCGGCCGCCCGGTGCCGCTCCACGAGATCGGCCTGGCGGACGCGGATCCCGCACCCGAAGTGGGCCTCGCCTTCCCCAGAGACGTCGGACAGGCGGTGAAGTCGGCGACGGAGCTCTACCGTCTCGACCTCGCCGGCCGCCGGGCCGGCTCCGGCGGCATCTGGCAGTCGCTGGCCGGATCGTTCGCAGTGAGCGCATACGCAACGCCTGCCTCGCGGTGGCTGATAACCCCGGCCGACAGTTCGGTCGCGCGCGAGGTGAACCTCGCCGAGGACTCCGGCGCACCGCTCAAAGTCGGCCACAGCGATGTGCAGAAGTTGCGGGAGGCCGCCGAGGACGCCAGGCGCTGGGACTCCAAGTACGGAGGCGGCGACTGGCGTTCGTCCATGGTCCCCGAGTGTCTGCGCGTGGAGGCGGCACCGCTGCTGCTCGGCGCGTACTCCGACGAGGTCGGCAGGGCCCTCTTCGGCGCCTCCGCCGAACTCACCCGCCTCGCGGGCTGGATGGCCTTCGACACGGGCCAGCAGGAGGCCGCGCAGCGGTACTACATCCAGGCGCTGCGCCTCGCGCGGGCCGCCGCCGACGTCCCTCTCGGGGGGTACGTCCTGGCCTCCATGTCCCTCCAGGCGACCTACCGCGGCTTCGGCGACGAGGGCGTCGACCTCGCCCAGGCCGCCCTGGAACGCAACCGGGGACTGGCCACCGCCCGCACCATGAGCTTCTTCCGCCTGGTCGAGGCACGGGCGCACGCGCGCGCGGGTGACGCCCAGGCGGCCGGCGCGGCCCTGAAGGCGGCCGAGGGCTGGCTGGAGCGGTCCCGCGAGGGCGACATGGACCCGTCCTGGCTCGGCTTCTACTCCTACGACCGTTTCGCCGCCGACGCCGCCGAGTGCTACCGCGATCTGAAGGCCCCGCGCCAGGTCCGCCGCTTCACCGAGCAGGCCCTGTCGAAGCCGACCGAGGAGTTCGTACGCTCGCACGGCCTCAGGCTGGTCGTGTCGGCGGTCGCCGAGCTGGAGTCCGGCAATCTCGACGCGGCGTGCGAGCAGGGCGTACGGGCGGTGGAGGTGGCGGGGCGCATCTCCTCGGCGCGCACCACCGAGTACGTGAAGGACCTTCTCCACCGGCTGGAGCCGTACGGCGACGAGCCGCGGGTGGTGGAGCTGCGGGAGCGGGCGCGCCCCTTGCTCATGGCCCCGGCCTGAGCCGGCCTGGCCGGACGCGTACGCGCCGGCGCGAACGGGGCCGGCCCTCGGCGCCCCGTCGGAGGGCGCCCGGCCAGGACTGTCCCGGGCCGCCTCGCCGGCGAGCGCCGTCCTGCGCCGATCAGCCCGCAGCAACGGACGCGGCGACGGTCGCCGACGACCGCGGCCGGGGCGACCGCGGCCTACCGGTTCGGCGAGGCCACCGGCGCGGGCCGCCGGCGGGCCGGCCGGCACCCGCGGGTCACCGTCGGCGCTTTCCGGGTTTGAGGGCATTGTCAGTGGCGCAGTGCACTATCGAAGCCGGGAGGTGGTGCAGGTGGCGCGGGAGATCGGCTACGACTGTGACGTGCTGGTGATCGGCGGCGGGATCGTCGGTCTGTCGACGGCGTATGCGATCACGCGCGCCGCCCCGGGCACGCGGGTCACGGTGCTGGAGAAGGAGCGGGGGCCCGCCCGGCACCAGACGGGGCGCAACAGCGGGGTGATCCACAGCGGGATCTACTACCGGCCCGGCTCGCTCAAGGCCCGGTACGCCGTGCGGGGTGCCGCCGAGATGATCAAGTTCTGCACGGAGTACGACATCCCGCACGCCGTCACCGGCAAGCTGATCGTCGCGACGGAGCGGGCCGAGCTGCCCCGGCTGCACGCGCTCGTGCAGCGCGGCCGGGAGAACGGCATTCCGGTACGGGAACTGGGCGCCGCCCAGATCGCGGAGTACGAGCCGGAGGTGCGCGGGCTCGCCGCGATACACGTCGGGACGACCGGGGTGTGCGACTTCGTCGAGGTCGCCCGGCAGCTGGCCGACGCGTCGGGGGCGGAGATCCGGTACGGGGCTCAGGTCGTGCGGATCGACCGGCGGGCAGGGGTCGGGGTGGCCGTCCTCACCGGCGCCGGGGACGTCGTACGCGCGCGTGTGCTGGTGAACTGTGCCGGGCTGTACTGCGACGAGATCGCGCGGATGACCGGGGACGAGCCGGGGATGCGGATCGTGCCGTTCCGGGGGGAGTACTACGAGCTCGCGCGCCCCGGGCTGGTGCGGGGGCTGGTGTATCCGGTGCCGGATCCGGCGTTTCCGTTCCTCGGGGTGCATCTCACGCGCGGGATCGACGGCGGTGTGCACATCGGGCCGAACGCGGTGCCGGCGCTGGCGCGGGAGGGGTATGGGTGGGGTGTGGTGCGGCTGCGGGAGGTGGGGGTGGCGGTGGCGTGGCCGGGTTCCTGGCGGATAGCTCGGCGGCACTGGCGGTACGGGGCCGGTGAGCTGCGGCGGTCGGTGTCCAAGGGGGCGTTTGCCGGGGCGGTGCGGAGGTTGTTGCCGGCGATTGAGGAGGGGGATCTGGTGCCTGCGGTGGCGGGGGTGCGGGCGCAGGCGGTGCTTCGGGACGGGACGCTGGTGGACGACTTTCTGATACGGGAGGGGGAGCGTGCGGTGCATGTGCTGAACGCGCCGTCTCCCGCGGCTACCGCTTCGCTGCCGATCGGGCGGGAGGTGGGTCGGCGGGCGTTGGCTGTGTTGGGGGCGGGGTGAGGGGGGGCTGGCGTGGGGTATCGCCCCCGCCGCCCCTACCCGTCCCGTCCCGGGGGGCTGCCGCCCCCAGACCCCCGCTGTCGGCCCTGAACGGGCCTCGTCCTCAAACGCCGGACGGGCTGAGATGACCTGGACCAACTTTCACCCTCGCGACCGCCGTAAAATCGACCCCACTGTGTCTGACTCCCTCAACGCCCCCGAAACCTCCCGGCCCGCCTCCCCCGTTCGGCAGAGCCGGGCCAAGGGGGAGCCGCGGTTTCCCGATGGGCCCCGTGCCGATCCCGCCGGGTCGCACTTCGAGCGGCGTATCCGGAGTTTTCAGCCGCGGCGGAGTCGGGTGACCGCGGGACAGGCCGATGCGTTGCAGCGGTTGTGGCCCCAGTGGGGGCTCGACATCGATGGGCAGCGCGTCATCGATCTCGGTGAGCTGTTCGGGAACGGCAATCCCGTCGTGCTGGAGATCGGGTTCGGGATGGGGGAGGCCACGGCCCGGATGGCGGCCGCCGACCCGGAGACCAACATCCTCGCCGTGGACGTGCACACCCCGGGGCAGGGGAATCTGCTGAATCTCGCCGACCGGAACGGCATGAACAACGTCCGGGTCGGGAACGGCGACGCGATCATCCTGCTGCGCGAGATGCTCACCCCCGACTCCCTGGACGGTCTGCGCGTCTACTTCCCCGACCCCTGGCCCAAGACGCGGCACCACAAGCGGCGGCTGATCCAGCCGGAGTTCCTCGACCTCGTCGCGGCCCGGCTCAGGCCCGGGGCGATCGTGCACTGCGCGACCGACTGGGAGCCGTACGCGGAGCAGATGCTCGAGGTGCTCACCGCGCACCCCGCCTTCGAGAACACCCAGGCCGACGGTGGTTTTGCGCCGCGTCCCGACTTCCGGCCGCTGACCCGTTTCGAGGGCCAGGGACTGGACAAGGGACATGTCGTGAACGACCTGCTCTTCCGGCGCGTACAGCGGGAAGAACAGGATCCGGACCAGCACACAGAACAGGACACAGACCTACCCCCCACAGGCGCCTGAGCCCACGTCCCCACTCCTGCGGGCGGCGCCCATCCCTCGTTAGGGTCAATGCCGTGGCCACCGTTCCCCCGTACCCGACGCATCCCGGCCCTCCCGCCGGTGGCGCACTGCGGCACGCGCACTGGTGGCAGAAGAAGTGGGTGCGTTACGGCGCGCTGATCACGCTCCTCACGCTCTCCGGGCTCGTCATCCTCGCCCTCGTCCGCCAACAGACCGGCACCGAGGGGTTCCTGGTCGGGCTCGGGCTCGCCGTCCTGCCCGTACCGCTGCTCATAGCCGCCTTCCGGTGGCTCGACCGGGTCGAACCGGGGCCCTGGCGCAACCTGCTGTTCGCCTTCGCCTGGGGCGCCTGCGCGGCGGCGCTGATAGCGATCGTCGCCAACAGCTTCGCGACCAGATGGATAGCGACGGCGACCGCGGATCCCTCCAGCGCGGACACCCTCGGCGCGACCGTGATAGCGCCGATCGTCGAGGAGTTGGCCAAGGCCGCCGCCGTCTTACTCGTCTTCCTCTTCAGACGCCGGGACTTCACCGGGATCGTCGACGGGGTGGTGATAGCCGGGGTCACCGCCACCGGGTTCGCCTTCACCGAGAACATCCTCTACCTCGGCACCGCCTTCGGCACCGACCAGCTCAACGGCGAGGGCGGGATCGCCTCCGTCACCGCGGCCACCTTCTTCGTGCGCGTCATCATGTCGCCGTTCGCGCACCCGCTCTTCACCGTCCTGACCGGCATCGGCTTCGGCATCTCCGCGCTCTCGGCGGAGCGCCAGCATGTGCGGCGCGTCCTGCTGCCGCTGTCCGGGCTGCTGCTCGCGATGGGCATGCACGCGATCTGGAACGGCTCGTCGTCGTTCGGCGAGTACGGCTTCTTCGCCGTCTACGCCGCGTTCATGGTGCCCGCGTTCGGGCTGCTGACCTGGCTCGTCATCTGGACGCGGCAGCGCGAGCTGAAGACCGTACGGGAGGAACTGCCCGCCTATGCCGTGACGGGGTGGCTGACACCGGCCGAGCCGTACGCGCTGGGCTCGATGCGGGCCCGGCGCATGGCCCGGGACTACGCCCGCCACCACGCCGGAAGGCCGGCGGCGCGGGCGGTGTCGCAGTACGAGGCCTACGCGACCTCGCTGGCGTTCCTCCGGCAACGCGGGCGCCGTGGGCGGGCCGGGGCCGACTTCGCCGTACGGGAACGGGAACTGCTGGCCGAGCTGTGGCGGCGCCGGGACGTGGCGCGCCCGGCGCTGGACCACGCGGCACGGGCGACGGCCCCGCCGGTGGCGGTGGCCGCGCCGCCGTGGCCGGTGTACGGGGCGTACGGGTATCCGACGACGCCGACGACGCCGTATCCCTCGTACAACCCGTACCGGACCTAGGGCCCTGAGCGGGGATCAGGAACGAACGGTCAGGCCGAAGCCGCCGTCAGCCTCCCGACCTCCTCCTGCGTCAGGCTGAGCTCCGCCACACCCATCAGCGCCGGCAGCTGCTCCACCGTCCGCGCGGACGCGATCGGCGCCGTCACCGTGGGCTGGGCGGCGAGCCACACCAGGGCGACCGTGGCGACCGGGACGTCGTGGGCCTGGGCGATCTCGTCGAGCGCCCCGAGCACCTTGCGCCCGCGGTCGGTCTCCAGGGGCCGGCCGGCGCCCCTGGTCCCCCGCTCGCTGTCGACGGTCACACCGGGCCGGTACTTGCCGGTGAGGAAGCCGGAGGCGAGCGCGGAGTACGGGACGGCGGCCAGGCCGGAGCGTTCGGCGAGGTCCTGTAGCTCGCCCTCGTAGGTGTCGCGGGAGATCAGGTTGTAGTGGGGCTGTAGCGCCACGTACCGGGCGAGGCCCTCGCGGTCGGAGAACTCCAGGGACGCCGCGAGCCGCTCGGCGGAGATGTTGGAGGCGGCGATGTGCCGCACCTTGCCCGCCTTCACCAGTTCGTCGAGCGCGCCGATGATCTCCTCGACCGGCACGTCGGGCTGGTCGAAGTGGGTGTAGTAGAGGTCGATGTAGTCGGTGTCCAGGCGGCGCAGCGAGGCGTCGGCGGCGGCCTTGATGTTGGCGGCCGACAGGCCCCGGTAGTCGGGGTGCTGGCTGACCTTCGTGGCGATCACGACGTCGGAGCGGTTGCCGCGCGCCTTGAGCCACTTGCCGATGACGGTCTCGGACTCGCCGCCCTTGTTGCCGTCGACCCACGCCGAGTAGGAGTCGGCGGTGTCGACGAAGTTGCCGCCCGCGGCCGTGTAGGCGTCGAGCACGGCGAAGGACTCCGCCTCGTCGGCGGTCCAGCCGAAGACATTGCCGCCGAGGGACAGCGGGAAGACCTCAAGGTCCGAGGAACCGAGCTTGCGAAGCGAAGGAGCAGGAGCAGGAGAAGTCATGCTCCTCTTCAACACCCGCCCCACCAGCCTGTATTCCGCATACACCGAAGACCGGCAGCCCTGACGTCGCAAGGACGCCGTCAGGACCGCCGGTGATCAGAAGGTCGGTGTGGCTCAGGGGTTGACGCCCTTGCTCCGCAGCCAGGCCATCGGGTCGATCCCGGAGTCGGCACCGCCCGAGTGGACTTCGAGGTGGAGGTGGGCACCGGTGACGTTCCCGGTGGCGCCCACGCGGCCGATCACCTCACCCGTGCTGACCTTCTGGCCGACGCTGACACTGATCGACGACTGGTGGGCGTACCAGAGTTCCGTGCCGTCCTCGAGGGTGAGCACCGTCTTGTAGCCGTACGACCCGTCCCAGCCGGCCTGCGTGATCGTGCCGGAGTGGATCGCCTTGATGAGCGTGCCCGTGGGCGCGGCGAAGTCGAGGCCGGTGTGGTAGCCGGACGACCAGAGGGAGCCGGCCTGGCCGAAGGTGCTGGTGATGGTGTACGAGGAGGTCGGCAGCGTGAACTGCTTGGCCAGCTCGGCGAGGCGCTCGGCCTCGGCCTTCCGCTCGGCCTCCTCCTCCGCCTTCTTCTTCGCGGCGGCGGCCTTGGCCTTGGCCTCCTGCTCCGCCTTGGCGGCCGCCGCGGCGGCCTCCTTCTCGGCGGCGGCCACGGCCTGGGCGGCGGCCTTGCTCTCGACCTGGTCCTGCTGCTGCTCGACCTGGGCCATGATCCGGGTCCGCAGCGCCTCACCGGCGTCCGAGGCACTCTGCGCGGTGTCGTCGGTGGAGGTCTCGGCGACGCTGCTGAGCGCGGTGGTGGTCTCGGCCTCGTCCGCGACGTCGTCCGAGAGGAGGGAGCCCACATTGGGCAGGTCGGGCAGGGAGATCGAGACCGGCGGAGTGCCGGTCTGCGCGCTGGCCATGCCGCCCGCGCCGACGGCGGCTATGACGCCGACGCCCAGGACGGTGGAGCTGCGGGCGATTCCGCCGCGCTGCTTGGCGACACGATGCCGGCCACGTACGGGGCGGAGGGAATCCTCGGTGGGGTTCCACTCCTCCCAGGGGCCCTCGTCGTTTTGGTAAGTGCCGTAGCCGAATGTCTCGGTGTCGCGCTGGCTGGGCACGAACGGGGCTTCTGGGGCAGGCCGGTTGGACGCCACGTGGGGCGTACTCCTTTCCTTCCTTCTCGCCTACCGGGTTAGCTGACGGGTTCGGAGCAGGAAGGTCTCCTACGCGCGTATACCAGCCGTGAGTTCACGGTGGCATCCGCGCGATTCACCCCAAGGTGGTGGTTCCCCGGTTCCCTTGCGGAATTCGGCGCGTGCGCACGGAGCCGCCTCTTGTGACGGCTGGGACGACCGCGCTGCGTTATCGAACGTTAATAGACCAGGGGGCTCGATTCCAAGCTGTTCCGCTTGATCATTAACGTTTTCCCGTGGGACTAACGGCCCATGACCGGCGAAAATCGGGCGAGTTGACCAAGGCTCAGGAAGCTCACAGGTATTGACGGTATGTCAGTTGTTATCGGAGCGGGACGACGCGTTCACGCGGGGTGACGGCGATCGAGCCCGCCCTGCCGGCCGTCGTACCGAAACGCACCGAGGGCCGGAACCCTTTCGGATTCCGGCCCTCGGCCTTCAGTAGCGGGGACAGGATTTGAACCTGCGACCTCTGGGTTATGAGCCCAGCGAGCTACCGAGCTGCTCCACCCCGCGTCGTTGTAAGACCAGCATACGCCATCTGCGGGGGCCGAAGTACACGGGTTTTCGTCCACTGCCCTTTACGGGGTGTTTTACGACGGCTTCCACCCCGTTTCGACGAAGAATTTCCAGCCCCGGCCGGGCTGAAGACACTCACCTGCCCCGGCGCCAAGAGGCGCTCGTGATCAATACAGCTAGCGCAACAGATGCCGATTCGGCACCTTCGCCAGCTCCTCGAACTCGGGCAGCAGAACCACCTCCGCCCCTGCCCCCACCAGCACCCCACTCCCATCGGCCCCCGCCACAAACGTCTCCGGCTCTCGCCAAGCAGTCACCACCCGCCGCACCCCCGCCTCCAGAATCAGCCGAGCACACGGCACCGGCCGGGACGCCCGCCGAGCGCACGGCTCCAGGCTGCTGTAGACCGTCGCGGACGCCAGCCGCACATCCCCCGGCCCGATCTTCGCCAGCGCCGCCTCCTCCGCGTGCACGACCGGATCGCCCTCCCGGGAGTACCCCCGCGCCAGCTCCGTCCCGTCGGCCGCCACCACCACCGCGCCCACGCTGAACGCCGTCTCCGAGGGCGGGCACAGGGCCGCCAGCTCGCAGGCGCGGGCCAGCCAGTGCCGGTCGGCGGCGGACGGGAGGCTGCCGGTGCCGGGTGCCGTCGGCTCGTACCGGATGAGGACCACGTCGCCGATGGGCCGCGTCTCCACGAGCCGGAGCCGTCCACGCTGATACACACCCGGCCCGAACAGCCGGGGCGCGTCCGGATCGCCGACGAACAGCGGGGCCAGCACCAGCTGGAGCTCGTCGGCGAGGCCCTGCCGGAGCAGCTGGGTGTGGATCTGCCCGCCGCCCTCGACCATCAGACGGCGGACCCCCCGGACGTCGTACAGATGCTCCAGCAACAGCCGCCAGTCCAGTTCACCACCCTGAGAAACCAGAGGCACCACCTCCGCCGTCAGCCCCACCCCCCGAACCCGCCCCGCCCCCTCCTCCGTCGTATAGACGATCTTCTCCCCACCCGTGTGCCAGAACTTCGCCGTCGGATCGAGCTCGCCCGACCCGCTGACCGTGACCTTGAGCGGATACTCCGGATTCCCCGCGGCGACCCGCGCGGCCCGCCGCTCCGGCGAGTTGACCAGCAGCCGCGGGTTGTCGGCCCGAATGGTCCCCGCGCCGACGAGGATCGCGTCGACGGACGCCCGCACCTCGTCGACCCGGTCGAAGTCGGCCGGGCTGGAGAGCAGCAGGCGGTCGGGGCCGGTGTCGTCCAGGTAGCCGTCGAGGGAGACGGCGGCGGAGAGGAGGACGTACGGGTGAGGCATCGGCGCGGTCCCTCTCGAAGGCGGCGGCACGGCGGGCTTGGTTCAAGTTTGAAACAAACCTACACTGGGGGCATGACGACTCGCTGGCTCACCTCGAAGGAGCAGCGCGCCTGGCGCGCGTACGTCGCCGCGTCGCTCCTCCTGGAGGACGCGATCGACCGGCAGCTCCAGCAGGAGGCCGGCATGCCACACCTCTACTACTCCATCCTCGCCTACCTCTCCGAAATGCCGGAGCACCGTCTGCGCATGACCGATCTCGCGGAGAAGCTGAAGATCACCCGCAGCCGGCTGACGTACGCGGTCACCCGCCTGGAGAAGGACGGCCTGCTGCGGCGCGAGAACTGCCGAGGGGACAAGCGGGGCAGCGTCGCCGCGCTCACCGAAGAGGGGATGGCGGTGCTGGAGCGGACGGCGCCCGGCCACGTCGAGACAGTCCGCGCCTCCCTCTTCGACCGGCTCACTCCGGAGCAGGTGGATCAGCTGGAGGAGATCTGCACGGGGATCGCGCAGGGGCTCCAGGGGGACGACGCCCAGTCCGCACCCGAGGACGTCCCGTGGCGCCGACGCTCCTCTCCGTCCTGCTCATAACGCCTCCCGCTCATAACGCGCCCCGCCCAAAACGCCTACAACGCCCATAACCTGCATCACAGAGCATTGCTTCAACTTTAAAGCATGGGGTAGGGTCCCTAGCCGTAGATCTGTTTCAAATCTGAAGCAGATATGAGCACCGGACCCGGGAGAACCCCATGCCCGACTTCCCCACCGCCACCCCCCGCTCCCGCGTCCGCGTCCCCCTGCGCTTCCACGACGGCTACGGCGTCGACGCCGACCTGGTCACCTTCCACGGCCTCGCCGACGGCCAGGAACACCTGGCCGTCGTCCTCGGCGACCCGGCGCCCGGCACCACCCCGCTGGTCCGGCTGCACTCCGAGTGCCTGACCGGGGACGTCTTCGGCTCGGCCCGCTGCGACTGCGGACCGCAGCTGCGCGAGGCGGTCGAGCGCATCGCCGACCGCGGCGGCGTCCTGCTCTACCTCCGCCAGGAGGGCCGCGGCATCGGCCTCTACAACAAGCTCGACGCGTACGCCCTCCAGGACCAGGGCCTCGACACGTACGCCGCCAACACCGCGCTGGGCCTGCCCGAGGACGCCCGCGACTACACGGCGGCCGCCCAGATGCTGCGGGCCCTCGACATCCCGAGCCTGGACCTGCTCTCCAACAACCCCGACAAGGCAGACCAGTTGAGGGATCTCGGCATCGACGTCCAGGACAGGATCCCGACCGGCGTCTTCACCACCGCGCACAACGTCCGCTACCTGCGCGCGAAGGTCCTCCAGACCCAGCACACCCTCCCGCTGGGCGAATTGAGGGAGCAGCCGGAACTGCTGGCGGAACGTCACGCGGGCTGAGGACCCGCTACACCATTACCCGGAACGGCCGTACCGGCGTCACTCCGGCGCGTGCGCCAGATACGCCAGTACGGCCAGCACCCGGCGGTGCCCGCTGTCCCTCACCGGCAGCCCCAGCTTCAGAAAGACGTTGCCGATGTGCTTGTGGACCGCGCGCTCGGTGACGACGAGACTCTTGGCGATGGTGGCGTTGTCATGCCCCTCCGCCATCAGCTTCAGCACCTCCCGCTCCCGCGGAGTGAGCGAGTCCAGCGGAGTGTCCCGCCGCCGGGACAGCAACTCGGTCACCACCTCGGGATCGAGAGCGGTCCCCCCACCCGCGACCCGCTCCAGCGCGTCGAGGAACTCATCCACCCGACCCACCCGGTCCTTGAGCAGATAACCCACACCACTGCTCCCACCACCCAACAACTCAGCGGCATACGACTCCTCGACATACTGCGAGAGCACCAGCACCGGCAGCCAAGGAATCTCCTTACGCGCCTCCAGCGCCGCACGCAGCCCCTCGTCACGGAACCTCGGCGGCATCCGCACATCCAGCACGGCCACATCCGGCCGGTGCTCCAGCAACGCCGGCACGACCTCGGGACCGGTGCCGACGACGGCGGCCACCTCATGCCCGGCGGACGTCAACAGCAGCACGAGTCCTTCCCTGAGCAGGGCGTTGTCCTCGGCGATCACCACACGCACGGCAGCTCCACATCGATCACGGTCGGCCCTCCGGCCGGGCTGGTCACATCGAACGTCCCGTCCAGCGCCGCGACCCGCCGCCGCATGCCGAGGAGCCCCGAACCACCGGCCTCGTCGGCGCCGCCCCGGCCCTCGTCGCGCACCCGCACCGTCAGCCCGCGCCGGGTGCGGGCGAGCCGGACCTCGGCCCGCGTCACCCCGCTGTACTTGGCGACGTTGGTCAGCGACTCGGCCACCACGAAGTAGGCGGCGGCCTCCACGGCCGCGGGCGCCCGCGGGCCCTCGTCCACGCCGTCGTCGTCGACGGACACGGTGAGTCCGCTGCCGGCGGCCAGCGCCCGCACCGCGCCGACCAGTCCGCGGTCGGTGAGGATCGGCGGATGGATGCCGCGCACCACGTGCCGCAGCTCCGTCAGCGCCTCCTCGGCCTGGTCCTGGGCGTCGTCCAGCAGCTTGCGCGCGGCCTCGGGATCATGGTCGTAGGCGCGCTTGGCGAGCCCGATCCGCATGGACAGGGCCACCAGCCGGGCCTGCGCACCGTCGTGCAGGTCCCGCTCGATGCGGCGCAGCTCGGCACCGTGCGCGGCGATCGCGTCGGCCCGGGTCTCCTTCAGCTCCTCCACCCGCGCGGCCAGCTGGGCCTTGGGGGACGGCATGAGCAGTACGGTCGACCAGTGGGCCTCGATGTCCGCGAGCCGCACGATCAGCGGCAGCACCACCGCGCGCCGCCGCAGCAGCCCGCACCACACGCCGTCGACGACCAGCCCTACGGGCCACAGCGGCAGCGCGAGGAAGACGAGCGCGCCGTAGAAGTAGTAGGCGAGCATCCAGCGCAGATCGATGAGCGTGCTGGGATCGCGTACGGCGATCCGCAGGCGCTCGCGCAGGGTTCCGTCGAGGCCCTGATAGGCCTCGGGAATCCGCCGCTCGGTCCAGGCGGACGTCAGCTGCCGCTTGGCCCCGGCGATCCGGCGGATCAGCAGCACCGTCTCGGGCAGTATCCACGCACCGACCACCGCGAGCGTGCCGATGGCGGTGATCAACAGCACGGTGATGAAGATCCACACGCCGAACGCCATCGCCGCGGCCACCACGAGATGCACCGTGGCCCACGCGGCGCGCTGGACCGTTTTCCACATGGGGCAAAGCTAGAGGACGCGGGCCGGGCGGTCGGGTGAGGAGGCACCCGTGTGAGGGTGTAGCGCGCTACACCCTCACACGGTCCCTCAGCCGGTGTCGGCAGGGCGGACGGCCCAGCGCTCCTCGACCCTGGCCAGCCGCCAGTACGCGAGGGCCGCTGCCCAGACGACCACGAACAGACCGACGATGACGTAGCCGACGTTGTCCAGGTCCAGGCCGGCGATCCAGCCGGTGACGCGGTCGCGCAGGCCGAGTTTGTCGTGCAGGACGCCCACCAGCTCGATGGTGCCGACGAAGAAGGCCACCGCGATGGACAGGCCGGTGATGGCGAGGTTGTAGAAGACCTTCCGCACCGGGTTGGAGAACGCCCACTGGTAGGCGAAGTTCATGAACGTGCCGTCCAGCGTGTCGAACAGGCTCATGCCCGCCGCGAACAGCAGCGGCAGGCACAGGATCGCGTACCAGGGCAGCCCGGCGGCGGCACCGCTGCCGGCCATGGCCAGCAGCAGGACCTCCGTCGTCGTATCGAATCCGATGCCGAAGAGGAAACCGAGCGGGAACATCTGGCCGGGGCGGGTGATGGACTTGGTGAACCGGCCCAGCACGCGATTCATGAAGCCGCGGGCGTCGAGGTGCGCCTCCAGCTCGGCCTCGTCGTAGCGTCCGCCGCGCATGGCCCTGAAGACGCGCAGGATGCCCAGGAGCGCGACCAGGTTGAGGGCGGCGATGAGATACAGGAACGATCCGGAAACCGTCGTACCGACGGTCCCGAGGATCTGGTGGCTGCGGGACCCGTCGTCCATCAGGGTGCCCGCGAGCTTCGCCCCGCCGGCGACCAGCAGCGCCATGACGACCACCACGCTGGAGTGCCCGAGGGCGAACCAGAAACCCACCGACACGGGCCGCTTGCCGTCCGCCATCAGTTTGCGGGTGGTGTTGTCGATCGCCGCGATGTGGTCGGCGTCGAAGGCGTGCCGCATGCCCAGCGTGTACGCGGTGACGCCCAGTCCGACCCCGAACGCCTTGGAGCCCATCTCGTAGTGACTCGGTATCACCAGCAGGAACAGAATCCCGAAGGCCACGACATGCAGGGCGACGATCACCCCCAGCAGCCCGGCGGTACGGACGGTGTCCTCACGGCGCCAGCGGAAGGACCCAGTGGCGGCGGCGATTTCGGACCCGCCATGGGGACCGCCATGGGGCGCAGCATGGGGACCACCCTGGGGCACACCTTTGGGCACGCTCATACAGTCACGCTCCAGCACCTCGTGGATCAGCTTCGTGATGCCGTGGCCGGTCTCCTGGCTGACGGGTCGACGCGCCCGCCCCTGCCTTCCCGGCCCGAGGGCCAGTGGCGTCGTACATGGGATGTACATGGGACGGGAACTACCCGATCACAGTGGCGAGGGCCGCTCCGGCCTGAGCCCCGAAGGGCTGTCACCGGTCTTCCCGAACACCACGGCCCGCCCACCCTAGAAGCCACGGCCGACACCTGCAAGGCTGCATATCTGCTCAGGTATCAAGGCAAGTTGAGAAGAAGACATCACCGGCCGCACAGGCAGCTGCGATGATGACCCCATGCACCTCGTCCCCGCGGAGCGGGCCGGCCTGCGCACCATCGACGGACATCGGGTCTGCGATGCCATCGCCGCCGTCGGCGAGCCCGATCACGTACGCACCTGGGCCGACCGCTTCTCCCTCCTCGCCGACCCCGGCCGCCTGGCCCTCCTCCTCGCCCTCCACGGAGCCGGCCCGCTGGCCGTCTCCGACCTGGCCGTCGCCACCGGCATGAAGGACACCGCCGTCTCCCAGGCCCTGCGCCTGCTGCGCACGGCGGGCATCGTGGAGGGGGCGAAAGACGGCCGGATCGTGCGGTACCGGGTGGTGGACGAGCGGACTTCGGAGTTGCTGAAGCACTGCGCGCGTTGAACGCCGGGTGAGAGTTCGTCGAGCGCGCAGTCAGTGCCCGACCGCATCGGCAATCTCGGCCGCCTGCCCCGTTCGGGCGATTCGCCGGGCGCGGATGCGGTTGCGCGCGGTGAGCCCTGGCGCGGCGCGTGATGATCGAGCGATGCGCATGCTTGCAGGACGAGAAGGCCGTGGACGATGCACACCGGCGATCGGCAATGCGCCATTCAGGCCGGTAGGGGGCGGCTGTGGCCGAGAGTGAGCCGCAGCCCGACAAAACCGGGCAAGCCGGGGGAGCCGGAGTGGACCGGTCGGAAGGATTCGGAGAGCGGTTGCTCGGGGTCCTGCTGGACCGGGCACACGAGATGCCACCGCAGTTGGTCGCTCCGTTGATCGCCGAGGAAGTGTCCAAGGTCGGCGGACGGGACGTCTCGATCCTCCTTCAGGACTATGCGCAGGAGTTCCTCGTGCCGCTGCCGGGGAGGGGGCTGCTGGTCGGTGCACCCGAAGCGATCGGCGACTCCGCGGCCGGCACGGCCTTCCTGCGGATGGCCCCGGTAGAGGTCCCGCAGGCCGGCGGCGTTCGGATGTACCTGCCGTTGCTGGACGGCAGTGACGAGGTCGGGGTGATGGCGCTCACCCTGGACAGGGTCGATGACGACGACCGGCGGCTGCTGCGCAGGCTCGCGGGTCTGGTCGCCGACATGCTGGTCACCAAGCACGCCTACACGGACCGCTTCTTCCAGGCCCGGCGCCGCGAGCCGATGAGCGTGGCCGCGGAGATGCAGTGGAGTCTGCTGCCGCCGCTGTCGATGTCCGTGCCGCAGGTCGAGGTGGCGGGCATCCTGGAGCCCGTCTACGACATCGCCGGCGACAGTTTCGACTACGCCCTCAACGACGACATCCTGCATGCGGCCGTGATTGACGCGATGGGCCATGGCCTGGACGCGGCCACGATGGCGACCGTCGCCGTCGGCGCCTACCGGCACGCGAGACGCGCCGGCATCAGCCTCGCCGAGAAGTACGCGTTCATGGACCAGGCCATCGCCGAGCAGTTCGGGACCGACCACTTCGTCACCGCACAGATGATGAACCTCAACATCACGACCGGCCGCCTGCAATGGGTCAACGCGGGCCACCCCGCACCTCTGCTGATCCGCGACCATCAGGTCGCCCGCCAGCTGGCAGGCCCCACCACCCTGCCCGTCGGCTTCGGCGGCGCCCAGCCCCGGGTCAGCGGATACACACTCCAGCGGGGCGACCGGGTGCTGTGCTACACCGACGGCCTGATCGAGGAACGCGACGAGGTAGGGGAACTGTTCGGCGAGGAACGGCTCATCGCCTGCGTCAACCGCATCGAGCCCACCGGGGAAGGACTACGGGCCACAGCGCTCCGGCTCTCCCACACCCTGAAACAGGAACGCGGAGCGACCAGCGATGACGCGACCCTCTTCCTCATCGAGTGGCGCGGCGGCGCGGCCGACCACCTCGCTGTCCTGGAATGAGCCTTCACGGTGGTGCGCGTCGCTCACGCAGAGCCCCGAAAACATGGCAGCGCCCGAGCCGACCGAAGCCGACCCGAGCGCTGCACAGCAGGTCAAAGGGGGTATCCCTCGCCCGCGAACGGTAGGCCCTGTGGGACTCGAACCCACAACCAATGGATTAAAAGTCTGAGGGAACCTCGGACCGCCTCGTTTCGGTGACTGTCGCTCTGTGTCGGGGCGATCCGGTCCGTGCTGGTCACGACCCATTCTCCATAGCGTGGAGACCCTTCGCACTGTCGCTCTGTGCCGCCCTGTGTCGACTACTTCCGGGGCGTTCGGTTGAGCACTGGCTGAGCAGAAAGGCCCCGCCACCTGCAGTGACGAGGCCTCATGCTGTCCACCACCAACGCTACTCTGCCGGCACTGCCGCGTCACCCCTCCGCGCCCTGGGCACGGCGGCCGCCGCCTTCTCCGTCAGCTCGTCCTCGTACTCCTCGAACAGCTCCATGTACGTGTCCGAGGTCAGCGTGATCGTCGAGTGGCGCAGCTTCACCTTCGCGTCGTGCAGGTCTCCCCCGCCCGCCTTCACCAGGGCCGCCGCTCCGTGACGCAGGTCCCGGAGGTTGATGGGCGGCAGGCCGGCCGCGTCCGAGATCCGACGGAACGCCTTGCTGACGAGGTCCGGGTGCAGCCAGGTGCCATCCTCGGCGCTGAACATCTTCCCCGTGTCCGTCCAGTCTGCGGTGTCCTTGCCTGCGGCCCGGTCCGCAGCCGCCTGAGCGTTCCATTCCTCGCGCTCCCGCTGCTGCCGCTCCCGGTGCGCCTGGAGAACGCGCACGGTGCCCGCGTCCACCTTCACGATGCCCACCGACCCGTCGGTCTTGGGCGCAGTCTCGATGGGCGTCCAGCCGTCCACCACGATCTCGGCGGATACCCGGATCTCCTTGCGCTCCGGCGAGAAGTCGGCCCATCCCTGGCCGACGCCCTCGCCGCGGCGCAGGCCGTGGTAGGCGACGAGATGGAAGAACGCGTACAGCCGGTCAGGCTCGGCCTCGTCGAGGAACCGGCCGAGCTGCTCGGGTGTCCACACCATGACCGGAGACGGCTTCACCCCTGTCTTCTGCCACCGCGCGACCCGCTCGGCGGTCCACAGCAGGCCCTTGGGGCGGGCGGCGGCCACCAGCTCGACGTGCGCGGCCGCGTTGAAGGTGATGAGCTGCTTCCCGATCGCCTTGTTCAAGGCCATGCGCAGCGTGCGGCGGATGGCCTGCTTCGTGGCTGGGCCGGTGATGCGGCGGAAGGGCGGCATCTCGGCGAGCTTCGCCCGCTCGGCGGCCAGCTGCTCACGCTCGGCAGCCTTGGGCGCCCCGGGCTTGCCCCGTTTGCAGCGGGCGACCTGCTCGCGCCGCGCCTGGTTCTCCGCGCGGATGACGTCGTTGCGGTCGTCGATCGCGTTGAACATGTCCTCGACGTGGCCGACGGTCAGCCTGTCCATGCGGAGGTGTCCAAGCGCCGGCTTCAGGTGGACACGGATGTGGCTGTTGTAGCCGTGGTTCGTGGTCGTCCTGGTCGCCTTGGTGGTCATGACCTGGTCGAGCCAGTCACCCACGGTCGTCTTGCCGTCCAGCGGTACGCCGACACCCAGCTTGCGGGACACCTCGGTCGGCTCGGGGATCGGGCCGCGAGTCTTCTGGAGTTCGGCGAGGAGGTCGCCGACACGGCGCAGGCCGTCTTCGTCGTCTCCGGGCAGGTCGAGGATGGCGCGGATGCGGTCGAGGTCGGTCTGGGCGTCGGTGGCTTTGGCGTAGCCGGTGCGTTGGAAGCGTCGGCGGGTGCCGCCTTCGCCGTCGGGTAGTTCCTGGCTGACGCGGTGCTTGCCGTGGCTGCGTTTGGACAGCTGCGGGCAGGCTGCGCCGAGCCGCTTGCCGTCCGGACCGCGGCACTCACACCGTTTCGAAATGCCGCCGGCGCGGCGAGAACTAGGCATTACCCCTCCGATGACTCCATGCCGCGCCGATACTCCTCAAAGATGGATTTCGCCTTGCCGTCCAACTCCTCCAAATCCACAGCGTATTCGTTCGCGGCGGAGTTCTTCAGCCTCTCCGCCCATTCCTTGCCAACCTCGACCTCGCTCCACTGGACTTCCTGCCCGGCCTCTGCCGCAGCGTGAAGGTAGTCCTGCAAGGCCTGCTGGTAGAACTCTGTGGCCGCTTCGAGGTCCAGCCCTACGCTGTAGAGCCGCTGACTGATGGCCTCAACGTTCGTGCGCATCCGCTCGAATTGCAGTCGAGCTTCGAATACCGCGTCGTCCGTCCCGAGGCCTCCAGCCATGAGCGACATCGGCATCACACCCAGAGCTTCAGAAATCGCGATCCATTCGTTGACTCGTACCGCGCGCTCACCGCGTTCGATCTTCGCTACCTGGGTTTGATGGAACCGGTGCCCGAGTTTGGTCAGCCGCTCGGCGATGTCCTGCTGAGAGAGATCGAGGCTCTCGCGGATGCGCCGCAGGTTACGCCCGATGCGGAGCTCGGAGTCGCCCATGGCCTGCTCGACTACGGGATCAACCTTCATGAGGTTCGACATTAGAACCTAGAACAGCTTAGGGCAACCCAGCCCAGCATTGCCTGACACAGGTGACAACAGGTGACCACGCATGGGCACTCAAGGGCACCGGTTAACCGATGACAGGTTGAACGAGCGAACCCGACACGGCTTGACCCGACACTAGACGGCATGCCACAGTGTCCACAAGAGGTTCACTCCGCAACCTCTCGCAGCATATTTGCAGGTCAGGGCCTTGCACGCTTCGATCTCGCAAACACGGAGGCACACGAACGTGACCACACCCATGACCTCGAAAGAACTGCTGGAGCTTCCAGCCACCGTCGACCTCGTCACCGCCGGTCGCGCATTCGGCGTGGGCCGCACCACGGCCTACACCCTCGCCCGTAACGGCGAGTTCCCTTGCCGGGTCATCCGCGCCGGCAAGGCCTACCGCGCCGTGACCGCCGACCTGCTGCGGGTCCTCAACGTCGCCCCCGAGAACGGCGGCGGCGCCGGACCTTGCACGTCCGACGCCGCCTGAGAACGCCCAGTCCATACCAGCGCTAACCAGCAAGACGGCGACACCCGGGGTCTTGCACACCCCATCAGTGCCGCCGCCAGGAAGAGACCGTCCTCATGGCAATTCAAGCACAGCCCGAGGCGCCGACGGCGTCGCCTGCCCCGACAGAGCAGAGCAACCAGCTCACCCCGGACATGGTGTGTGACCTCCCGATGGGCGAGCTGCTGGCCAGAGTGAACGGCCGCCTCGACACCATCGACACCGAAGCCCACCGGTACGAGGGAATCGACACCACCCGGTTCCTTGGGTACGTCGTCGACCGCCGCCTCTCCGGCATAACCGTGTACACCCCGGCCAACGCCACCGAGGCCGCGCGCGACATATCCATCCGCTACCTCGTCACCCAGTACCTCGGCCTGCCGACCGACCTGTTCCCCGACATCTTCGAGGTCACCGTCTACACGGGCGCCGACGTCGAGGCGGTCCTCTCGTGAGCATCCCGGACGACAGCGCGGTGGCCGGGGGTACCCAGATCGCGGGTACCCCCGGCCGCCCGGCCCGGCCCGCCTGCAACGTGCCCAGCAACCCGCACGGCCTGCGCTACGCCCGCCGCTACATCGTCGGTTGGCGCTGCGACAAGCACACTCCCGCCGCCATGCAGGGAAAGCCCGAACCCCGGCCCGGCCCCGGCTGGCCCATCTTCCGCACGGAGGCGACGTGACCGAGCGCGGCCCCGGCGAGTGGCCGGTGGACCAGCCCGCCAATCTCGACGCGACGCAGCACGACTACGCCGACGACGAGACCACGCTCTACCTGCGCCGCGCCGCCGAGCGCGGGCGCCGCGAAATCGTCCTCGACTCGATCCGGGCGCACCTCGAAGAGCAGCCCACCCCGAACGCCGTCCAGGCCGTCACCCGGCACTGGATCGCCGACGTCATCGCCATCGGCGACGACATCGCCAAGGCCAAGCGGCGAAGCACCTGAACGGTGGGCGCCCCACCTGGGGGCAGCGCCCGCCCCACCAACACGAACCACTGATCCAGCTCACAGAAGAGAGCAGTTCGTGAAGCGCAATACCCATCCAGCCCTCGCCCTCGTCGGCGCGTGGAGCATCTCGTGACGGGCCTCGCTCGCCTCACAGAGGCGCTGGAGCAGCACGGCTGCAAGGGCCGCGGCACTTCTTGGCAGTGCCCGGCCCACGAGGACCGCGCCCCGTCCCTGTCGATCGGAAGCCGCAGGGACGGGGACGGCGTTGTCCTCAACTGCCACGCCGGATGCGCCGCCGAGGACATCGTTAGCACCCTCGGTCTCACCATGGCCGACTTGTTCGACGAGCCGCTGGAGAAGCGGGAGCGCCCGCAGGTTGTCGCCGAGTACGCGTACTGCGGCAGGGGCGGCGAGATCCTCAAGTACGTGCGCCGCATCGAGCCGGGCTACAACGGCGAGCGGAAAACGTTCCGGCAGTTCCGCCCAGACGGGCAGCCGGGGACCAAGGGCATCCCTAACGTCCTCTACCGCCTCCCCGAGGTGATCACCGAAGCGCAGGCGAACGGGACCATCCTTGTCGTCGAAGGCGAGAAGGACGTCGAAAGCCTCCGGGCTATCGGCTGCGTCGCCACCTGCAACATCGGCGGAGCCGGGAAGTGGTCGTCGTCGTACACCCGATTCCTAGAGGGCGCCGGCGAGGTCGTCGTCATCGCCGACCGCGACGAGCCGGGCCGGAACCACGCCGCAGCCGTCGCCGAGTCCCTCACGCGCGCGGGCATCCCGCACCGCGTGCTGGAGCCCGCGGTGGGGAAGGACGTGACGGATCACCTCGCGGCCGGGCTCGCCTTCGACGATTTGCAGCCCCTCGATGTGCGTCCCACAAATCCCAAAACCCCGGGTGGGTCCCAGGATTCGAGCCAGACCCGTGATTCTGGGAGTTCTGGGACGCAAGACAGGCAGGGTAGCTGGGAGGAGCCTGTCTCCCTGGACACCCGCAACCTGCCCGCATTCCCGATCGACACGCTCGGCGGACTTGCGCCGTTCGTCACCGCTACCGCCGCAGCACTGCAAGTCCCGCAGGACATGCTCGCCTTCGCCTGCCTGGCCACCATCTCCACCACCACGGGCGGCCGGCGAAAGGTCATGGTCAAGCACAACTGGTATGAGTCCACGGCGCTCTACCTCACGTGCCTGGCGGACTCCTCCGAGAAGAAGACACCAGCGCTGAACGCCGCCTGTGACGCGCTGCGGGACATCGAGACCGAACTCATCGAGTCAGCCCGGCCGGAGGTCGAGGAGACCCGCCAGGAAATCCGGATCACCGAAAAGGCGATGGAGGCCGCAGAGAAGACCGCTGGCGGCGGGAAGTCGGCCGCGGACCGGGAGGACGCCAAGGCCGACGCCGAGGTGGCCCGCGAGAAGCTGCTGGAGCTCGGGGACAACCCGGCCCTCCCGCTGATCCTCGTGCGGGACATCACCCTCGAAGCTCTCGCCCTCCGTATGGCCGAGCAGAAAGGCCGCCTCGGCTCGCTCGCCTCTGAAGGGGGACTCTTCAAGATCGCGGCAGGCCTGTACGGCAACAACGGAAAAGCGAACACCGACCTGCTCCTGGAGGGCTACACCGGCGGTCCCTACAGCATCGAGCGGATCGGCCGCCCCGACCGCCGCATGCCCTCCACGTTTCTCGCCCTCGGCATGATCATTCAGCCTGGCATGGTTGCTGGCCTGGAGAATAAGAACCCCGAGTTCCGGCAGTCCGGATTCCTCGGCCGTTTCCTGTACGCCAAGCCCACCCCGACCGAGCACGACACCTTTGATACCCCCGAAGTCCCCGACGAAGTGCGGGACGGCTACGAGCAGCGCATCCGGGACCTGGTCAAGCTGATCTGGAACACCCAAGACACCGTCGTCATGCGCTTGTCCGACGATGCCCGCAAGGAGTTCGGCGCCTTCTACGACAAGTTCGCGCAGCGCCGCAAGCCGGGTGGAGATCTCCACGACATCGCCGACTGGGCCGGAAAGCTCCGTGGCCAGCTCGTCCGCATCGCCGCGTGCGTCACCCTCTACGAGGACCCCCACGCCCAGGAGATCAGCCTCGCCCGCATCCGGGCCGCCATCTCCATGACCCCGTACTTCATCGCCCACGCCCGCGCTGTGTTCGACCTCATGGGCAAGAACCGCGAGGGCGCCATGAAGCCCTTGCGTGACCTGCTTGCGTGGTTGCGCAGCCGAGACCGGCCGGGGGCCGACTTCTCCGCGCGCGAGGCCTGGCAGGCACTCAAGGGGCGCGAGTGGGCCGAAGACATGGAAGCCATGAACGAAGTCCTCAAGGACATGGAGCGCTACGGGTGGATCGCATTCCACCCGGCGCCCGACTCAGGCAGGCCCGGGCGTAAACCCTCGCCCCGATTCGATGTCCACCCATGGGTCGCCAGCCCGCCGGAGCGTCCCGCAAATCCCAATACCAGTCACTGATCTCACCTAGCGGTACACGCGCGGCGTTCTGGGATTTCTGGGACGCCCACCGCCCCTCCCGGAAAGAAGCAGCAGATGCCCACCAGCCCCACCGGATGGACCGCCATCTTCAAGCCCTACCGCGAGGAACCGATCGTCGGATGGGACGACCTCGGCTATCCCCTGATCGTCGACCCCGCCACCGGCAAGCGCATCGACGCGCACGACCTCGCTGACCACGAGTTCTGTAACGCCGAACGAGCCGACCCCGCCTTTGTCGGCGTCGTACCGGGAGCCGGGTACACCGTGCGCTGGGATGACGGCTCAACCGAGCGCGTCCTCGCCTTCGCCCTGGAGAGCACCGGGCGACTGCGGCCTGTCCTTGACTCGTTCCACGGATATGGCGAGCCCTTCTACCCGGAGGGCGGGCGCCCTGCGCCCCGCCTTCTCGGCCCGGCCGTCCCGTGAACGTCGACGACATCGTGGCGGAGAAGATCGCCGCCGCCCGCGCCCGCGCCGAGGCGGCCAAGCGCCGGCGTGCCGCGTTCGCTGCCGCCCGCAACCGCGGCCTCGCCCTCCGGCACGCCGCCAAGCTCCGCAACCAGGCCAACCGTGGGGATGCGCCCACGGCCGCCAACCCCGAGAAGGAGACCCACTGATGTCCGGAGAGACCGTCATCACTGTCGTCGGCAACCTGGTCGACGACCCCGAACTCCGCTTCACCCCGGCCGGCGTCGCCGTCGCCAAGTTCCGTATCGCCTCCACCCCGCGCCGCTTCAACAAGACGACCAACGAGTGGGAGGACGGCGACGCCCTGTTCCTGACCTGCTCTGTGTGGCGGCAAGCAGCCGAGAACGTCGCCGAATCCCTCGCGCGCGGCGTCCGCGTCATCGTCCAGGGCCGCCTCAAGCAGCGGTCCTACGAGGACAAGGAGCAGGTGAAACGCACGGTGTACGAGATCGACGTCGACGAGGTCGGCCCGACGCTCGCCCGCGCCACCGCCAAGGTCGAGAAGAACCCGAGCAGTGGCGGCCAACGGCAGGGGGCTCCACAGTCCGGAGACCCCTGGGCAGGAGCCCAGCCCGCCAACGGCCAGCAGCAGGGCAGCGGATGGGGTGGCACACAGCAGCAACAGCCCGCCGCGGCCCCGGCCGGGCACCCCGAGAACCCCCCGTTCTGATCTTGGAGACGACGTGACCCCGAACGAGATTCAGATGCTCCTCGTCGGCCTCGCCCTCGGCGTCCAGGGCATGGTCGTGACACACATGCTGTGGGACATGCGGGATGCCCGCCGCAGTGAGGCCGCCTCCCGTCGCATCCGCCGCATCACGGCCGCCGACCAGTACATGAGCAGCTTCCGCCTCTACCGGCTCCAGCACCGGAGTCGGGCATGACCGCGTCGTGCGGCCTGTGCGAGCGCGAGATCGCGGCCGGCTACCTGTGCACGAAGGACGCGGTACAGCTGGCCGCGCGGCTGGAGCAGCTGCCGGTGCTGTTCGAGGAGCTGACGGAGTGCCTGGTGCCGCGCCGGTCGGGGCCTGCCGAGTTCGTCACGGCGGCCGTGGCCGGTCCGCGGTCCCCGCTCGACGAGGACGTTCTCGACCTGGTGGGCGGCGGGCACGTCGCCGAGGTGCTGGAGCTGTGGCGGGCGGACGTGCAGCGGGTGCGCTGGCCCAGCCACGGGGCGCCGCCCACCGAGGGCGGCATGGCCCGGCGGGTCGCGGTCGCGGCCCGGTGGCTGGGCATGGAGCTGGACTGGATCGCCGTGGAGTATCCGGTGGCCGGTGATCTGGCGCGGGAGGTGCGAGAGCTGGAGGCCGGCATGCGGTCGGTGGTCGGTGATCCGGTGCCGCGTCCGCAGCGGCTCGGCACGTGCGTCGCCGTGGATGTCGAGGGTGTGGTGTGCGGGGCTGTCATCAAGCGGCTGCCGGGGCAGACCCGCGTCCGGTGCGACTGGTGTAGCTACACCTACGCGACCCCGCAGGACTGGCTGAGGCTCCAGTTCTTCCAGCCGAAGGAGGAGCCATGCCCGAGCGCATCGTGACCTGCCGCGTCCTGTCCGGTCGCGGCACCCAGTGCACCGGTGAGGCCGTCGACCCCGGGGCCGAGCTGAAGATCTGCGCCCGGCATCTGGGCGAGGCGCAGCGGCTGATCCACGACGCGTTCCAGCGGGCGAAGAAGTCGGAGCCGTCGACGTGAAGGTCTTGCATCCAACACCGGTGTTGGATACTGTCATGGGGATGGAACCGAAGTCCTGGCGGGACCGGGTCCACGAGGAAGAGACGCTGTTGGAGCAGCTGAACAGCCTCGTATCCGATGCCGCCACACGACGAGCCGAGGCCCTGCGCGCAGGCGTAGCGGACCTCGGCACGGTCGCCGACGTCGCCCGCGATCTCGGGCGCAGCTGGCAGGCCGTCGACCAAGCGCTCAAGCGCGACGAGCGCAAACGAAAGAAGGCGTCCGAACCGGACGCCACGACAACCGAATAGACCACGAGGGCCGGACGGCAGCACGGGTGTTGGAGCACCCGGCGCGCGCACCGCCCGACCCTCTACCGAACATCCTGACTACGACAGGAGTCGGCTATGGCTTACTCTGCCATGCCCGCAGGCACGCCTGCGATCACCCCGGCGCAGCAGCTCAACGACCTGTTCGCCGCCGCATACCGCGAGTACCGGCCCATGGTGCGCAACACCATCATCGGCCGACTCTCCCAGTACGGCCCCGTCGACACCCACCTCGCCGAAGACCTCACCCAGAACACCTTCCTCGCGCTCTACCGGTACGGCGACCGCATCCAGTACGGCACCCCCCGCATCGGCGGCCTCCTGCGCGTCATGGCCCGCCAGTCCATCGGCCACCACTACCGGCTCCTGCGCAACCAGAACGAGAAGCCCGCCGACACCGGCCACTGGTCGTTCAGCAACCGCGAGATGGGCGGCACCGCCGCCGGCTACTACTTCCCGGCCGCCACCGGCTTCCGCACCGCTGACCTTGGTGGTGCCCGATGACCGACCCCACGTCCGCAGGCGGGGAAGACAGCACCTCGCGCCCCATCGAGCCGAGCGACCTCGACGTCGCGATCAGCGTCGCCCGGCAGCTCCTCGAGAGCCGCAGCGTCCTCTCCCTCCGCGAATCCCTGCGCCTCCTGCTCCGCGCCCTCGACGCCGAGCCCGACACCGAGAAAGGGCCGGAGCTAGTCCCGACCCCTGGCGGCGAACCGATGACCGCCAAGACCACCCCGCCCACCGAGGCCCGCGAACTGCGCGACCTGCTCGCCGCGATCCGCGAAGCCCTCACCCTCCCGTTCGACACCGCCGACTACGACCGCCGCCTCATCGCGCGAGCCGGCTGGGCCCGGGCCGTCGTCGACGCCGTCCTCGACAACCCCGGCGAGGACATCGGCTGGAACGCCGACTTCCTCCACAGCAAGCTCACCGCCGAGCAGGCCGACGCCGAGGCCCGCGCCTCGAAGCGGGGTGAGGGTCAGTGAGCACCCCGCCGCCCAGCTTCGGGCCCACCGAGATCATCCGCGACGAAGACACCGAGGCATTCGCGATCGTCCAGCTCGCCCTGGCCGTGCCCCGCGACCAACTGCGCGCCGCACTCCTCATCGGACACGCCCAGATGGCCGGTGAGCCCCCACTCGCCGACATGGACGTCCTCGACATTCGCCGCGAAGTCGAGGGCTACCTCGGGGCATGCGCCGTCATCGACCTGTACCGCGAGGCCGACACCATCACCGTCCGCCTCGCCGAACACCCCGAACTGGCCGCCGAACTCGACGCCGCCATCGACCGCGCCTACAAGCCCCGCCCCGCCCCGCCCGTGCAGCAGCCGGTGTACGGGGACGGCACGGTCACCCTCGACACCCTCGACCACGGCCGCATCACAATCCCGGAACCAACCTGGTGCACCGGCCACGACGGCGAGCAGATCGTGCAGCGCATCGACATCGCTCACGTCGGGGCGGCGACGGCCGGCGAGTACGCGGGCGTCGACTTCCTACCCGCCAGGATCTCGTGGGGCCCGTTCGCGGAACTGCGGCCGGAGCCGTACCCGCTCGCGGACGTCGACGAGTTCCCCGGCATGGACCCCGACGAACTGCGGGAGCTGGCCGCCGAGGTCGGCCTGCACGCCGGGCGCCTCTACTCGAAGGCCAACGAGCTCGACCGGATCCGCAGGGGGCAGGCATGAGCCGCATCCGCCGCGCCACCGCCAGGCTGGCCCGCCCCTTCCGCCCCGCACCCTCCACCGGCCGCCGCACCGCCGCCCCGATGTGGGTACGCGGCCTCACCGCCGGCGGACGGCCCGTCGTCCTCGGCGTCGCTCTGCTGATGTGCGCGCCCGGCGAGTACCACCTCGCCGAGAACGCCGGCTGGAAAGACCCGTTCACCTACGGCATGCCGGTCGTCCTCAGCGCGTATGCGGGCATCGCGGCCGCCGTCGCCTCCACCCGCCGCCGAGGTGACCGTGGACGCTGGTCCGCGATCATCGGCGCGTGCCTCGCCCTCGGTCTCGCCATGGCCGCCCAGGTCGTGTCCCATCTGATCGACACCGGGCATCTCACCGCCGACCAGCCCACGCTGATCGCAGTCACGTCGCTCGTCCCGCCCGCAGTCGTCGGACACCTCCTGCACCTCGCGGCCACCCCGCCGGACGCACAGGACGCCACCGCGTCCCCTACCGTCCCGAGCGTCCCCGAGGCCGCACACGCCCCACTGCCCGAGCCACTCGAACCGCCCACCATCACCCTCGAACGCGACACCCAGCAGGACGCCGCCAGGACGCCCGAACTCCCGCCCGGGACGCAGGAGGACGCCGAGGACGCGGACGACGGGCCACCGCCCGAGCCGCCCCTCATGACGTCCTCTCAGGTCGCCGAGAAGTACGGCATCGACCCGTCCACCGTCCGATCGTGGGTCCAGGTAGGACGCCTCACCGTCCACACCAAGGACGCCCGAGGACGCAACCTGTTCCACCCGGACGCGCTCCCTGAGCTGGAGGCGGTGCGGTCATGATGCGCCTCGTCTTCGGGGCCGTCCTCGGCCTGCTCGTCGCCTACCCGGCCCTGCTCGCCGTCGTCCTGGCGG
Organism: Streptomyces sp. NPDC050619; assembly: GCF_040654815.1. Lineage (NCBI taxonomy): Bacteria > Bacillati > Actinomycetota > Actinomycetes > Kitasatosporales > Streptomycetaceae > Streptomyces > Streptomyces sp. NPDC050619. The sequence goes on from NZ_JBFAIR010000020.1 coordinate 43,497, forward strand.
TGGTCGGCGCCGTCGTCTCACAGCCCGCCGTCCTCGCGTTCGCGGCCGGCGTGACGCTGTGGCCGCGCCTGGCACGCCGCGTCCGGGGGTGGACCACATGAGCGACGCCCTCGACAAGGCGGAGGCCGCCGCGAGAGAGGCCTCGACCAACACGGACATCGTCCGGATCGTGGCCGCCGTCCTCGCCGCGCAGCAGGCAGTACAGCAGCAGCCCGCCCCAGCACCGTGCCAGCACCAGCACGACCGCCGCCCCGGCCGCAGTACCGGCGAGTGGCTGGCCATCAGCTGCGCCGTCTGCGTCGGCGGCATCGGCATCGCATTCGCCTCCATCGCCATCGCCATCGGCGGGATCTCCGTCGCGATCCTCGCCCTCGTCCTGCGCTCGATGTGGCGCGACTTCCAGAAGGGCCGCTGACATGACCGTTCTGGACATGCACTTCCACTGCTCCGACTGCCACCCGCAACTACAGCCAGGCGTCACGCCCGCCATCTGCGGCCGGACCATCCCGCCGCCCACCGTCGGCAACGGCCCGGTCCGCAAGTGCCCGGGCTGCAAGCGGGCTCTGCCCAAGCACAGGGCAAGCCACCGCTGACCTGCCCTTCCGTCCCCCGCCAACCATGGTGCAGACGACCACGGTTGCGGGGGTGCGGTGGGGCCGGACAGCCCGGCCCGTTCAAGAAGGGACCACCGTGACCCGTGCCGAGGCACTACAGGAAGCCATCGAGGCCGCCGCAAGGGCGAAGAAGCTGGCCGCCGACGTCGAGCGGAACGCCCACCACGCGGACCGCCTCGGGAGCGTCCCCCGGTTGGCCGCGGCCGGCGCCACGTGGGCGGACACCGCCCGCGCCTACGCCGCCATCGCCGCCGTACTGCCCGAGACCACCACGGAGGACTGATCATGCCCACCTCGTACACCGGAGCCGAGAAGCGCCGCATCGCCTGGCTCACCCTCAAGGCCGGCAAGCAGTCCCTGGCTGGCGACCGCAACGTCGACACGATCGACCCCAAGGTCAAGGCCGAGATGGACCGCATCGAGGAGCGGGCCGCGGAGCGCGGCGAGCGCGAAATGCAGGCCCTGAAGCGGAAGCTGAGCCAGGCCCGCGAGGACGCCGCCACCGCGAAGGCCGCCATGCGCACCAGCCGCGGTCCCGAGCGTGCCGCCGCCCGCCGCGAGATGCACGACCACGAGGCCGCCGCCCGCCGCGTCGAACGCGAACTGCGCCGCTACCAGTAGCGCCCCGGGGACGGCGTCCTACCGCCAAGCAGCCGCCGTCCCCGGGCCTCCGTACCCCAGCAAGAGGCAGGAAGCCCCAAGCATGACCGACATCCTGATCAAGCCGCTACAGGACGCCTTCCAGGACGCCCAGGACGCGCCCGACGTCACCCAGGACGTCGAAGCCGTCGACCGTCCCGACAACCCGCTCGCCGACTGGCTCACCGTCCCTGACGCCCCGATCCTCCCCGCCTGGGCCCGCAACTGGGCCTCCGTCCGAGCCAACAGCGGCGCCTTCGTCAAGGTCACCTGGTGGCACAGCCGCTACCACGCCCTCCGCAGCCCCAAGTACGCCGTCAAGGTCGTCGGCTACTCCGCGCGCGGCGCCTTCCGAGGAGGACGCCGCCTCTGGCCCGTCCTCGCCGCGCAGGACCACAGCGCGGGCGTGAAGGCGCTGCGTGCGCAGGCGAAGGCCAAACCTGAAGACGTCACCCTCGCCGCCCAGTTCGTCATGGCGCACCGCGAGCGGACCGTCGCTCGTCGCTGGCGCTGGGGTACGGCGCTCGGCCTCGCCTCCGCCGCAGCCGTGGCCCTCAACTACGCCTCCCTCGGCCTCCAGTTCGCCGCCGGCTGCATGATGTGCGGCGGCCTGTCCGCCATCGGCTGGTCCGACCAGGCACAGATCCTCGACCACGGCACGCCGCCCCTACGCATCGCCATGGACTCCCAGCAGCTCAACGACGCCCTCCGCGCCACCGGCCTGCTCAAGCAGGGCAAGGGCGACGACGACGGACCCAAGGTCAACTGCGTCATGGGGCCGCTGCGTGACGGCAACGGCTGGGCAGTCGTCTTCGACCTACCCCGAGGCGGCGGGAAGACCGCAGCCGACGTCCTCGCCAAACGCACAGCCATCGCCGCCGAGCTGGGCGTCGATGAGATCCAGGTCATCATGTCCCGCGTCCGCGCCGCTCACGGCGGCAACGCTGGCCGCGTGTCCATGTGGGTCGCCGACGACGACCCCTACCTCTCGCCGCCCACCACGTCGCCCCTCGAACGGCTGGACGTCTTCTCCATCTGGGACGCCGTCCCCTTCGGCCAGGACGCCCGCGGCAACCGCATCTCCATCCCGATCATCTGGCAGTCCATGTTCTTCGGCGGCCTGCCCCGCCGCGGCAAGACGTTCAGCCAGCGACTGCTCACCGCCGCCGGCCTACTCGACCCCTACGTGCGGCACTACGTCGCCGACTTCAAGGGCGGCCAGGACTGGATCCAGATGCGGCAGGTCGCCCACCGTCTCGTCCTCGGCGCCGAAGAAGACGCCATCGCCGCCTTCAAAGCGCTGCTGAAGGAACTGCTCGGCGAGATGGAACGCCGCTTCTCCATCCTGCGCGGCCTGCCCACCTCCATCTGCCCCGAAGGCAAGCTCACCCCTGAGATCGTCAAGCGCTACAACATGCCCGTCATCCTGTTCACCGTCGACGAGTTGCAAGAAGCGTTCCTCGCCGTCGACGACCAAGAACGCGAAGAGATCATCAACGACATGGCGCGCATCGCCCGCCGTGGCCCCGCCGCCGGGTTCATCTCCAACTACGCCTCACAGCGGCCCGACGCCAAGTCCGTGCCTACCAAGCTCCGCGAGATCATCACCATCCGCTACTCGACCCAGGTCACCGACCAGACCAGCTCCGACATGGTCCTCGGCAAGGGCAAGGCCGCTCAGGGCGCGGACGCGTCCGTCCTGTCCGAGGACCACCTCGGCGTCGGCGTCCTCGTCACCGGCCCCGCCTCCTTCGTCACCGTCAAGGCCGACAAGCTGGAGACCGCCGCCTTCAACGCCATGTGCTCCAAGGGCCGCGCCCTGCGCGAGCAGGCCGGACAGCTCACCGGGGACGCCGCCAGCGACCCCGCAGCACGAGCGGACGCGACCGGGATCACCATCAGTCCCGTCCTGTCCGACTGCCTCGCCGTGATGCGCCACAGCCCCAAGATGCACACCGTCGACATCCTCGCCCGCCTGGAGAACCTCGACGAGGACTACGGCGACTGGGACGCCGAACGCCTCGCCAAGGAACTCGAAGACGCCGGCGTGAAGCGCACCACCAAGCAGGTCAACATCGGCGGCAAGAACCTCGCCGGATACCGCCGCGAAGACCTCGAAGCGGCCATGCCCGCCGAACTCCTCAACGCGCGGTAGAGGGGGCCCCTCTACAAACCCCTCTACGAGACCCCCCCTTCGGGCCCCGCTACCAGGCGGGTGGATCTAGAGGGGGGCCTCTACCGTCGTAGACCCCCCTGTAGTGGCCCCCGACCTGCGATGTAGTGGGCTTAGAGGGGGTACAGGTTCACCCCCAACAGACGCTCCAGACGGCATCATGGGGCCATGGAGTCGCAGATCATCCGGCCCGGCCACCTCACCGCCCACCAGACCGCCCAACAACTCGGCATCACCCTCGAAGGCGTCCGCAAGCTCGTCCAACGCGGCAAGCTCACCCGCTCCGGCGGAAGCCCCCGACAGCCCTGGTACGCCTTCCAGGACGTCGCCGCGCTCGCCGCCAAACGCCCCGCACGCAACACAGCTTGACCGCAGGTCAGAGGCGTGTCACGATCTCGGTGAACAGATGTGCCCTCAACCGGCACCACAGACGCACGCGAAGCCTCAGCCAATCCCCCCGGCTGGGGCTTCGTCGTGTCCAGGAGGGAGAACGCGTGCTGACCCTCGACGCCGCACCGCACCACGTCACCATCGCCCGGCAGGTCCAGACCCTGCCACCCCAGGACGGATGGGCCTGCCAGGAGACCACCAACCACGGGTGGGCCACCTGCCCCTGCGGCTTCAACACCGGGCTCGTCGACAAGACCGAAGCCGGACGCCTCGGCTACCAGCACGCAGGGCTCCCGCACCCCGGAGGCCAGAAGCCATGACCCTGTTCGAGATCCTCGTGTGCATCTTCCTGGGCATCATCGCCCTCAGCCACCTCCGCGGCTGGCGACCCTAGCCCCATGCCCAGCCGCGCACTCCAGGTCTGCCCTACGCCTGGCTGCCCCACCCTCACCACCAGCGGACGCTGCGAGCCCTGCCAGACCAAGGCGCAACGCCGGCGCCCCAGCGCAGCCACCAAGGGCTACGACACCCGCTGGACACGCACACGCTCCGCCTACCTCCGAGCCCACCCCTACTGCGAGTGCGACGAGTGCGAGGCCATGCCCCCGCTCCTGCGTCCCCGCGCCACCGAGGTCAACCACCGCGACGGCCTCGGCCCCCTCGGACCACGCGGCCACGACTGGACCAACCTGCAGGCCATGACCAAGGCCCACCACTCCAGGCACACCGCACGCGAGCAGCCCGGAGGCTGGAACGACCGCGAAGAGTGACCAGATGACAAAACCGCAGGTCAGAGGCCCTTTTGGTTACAAAAGTGCAGGTCAGAGGAGTGGGGGGTGACCCCTTCGGTCTAGGGGGTCCTGAACGCCGGGGAGGGCTCTGCGAGGCCTGCCAGGTCAGAGGGTCCTTGATCAACTGTGGGCTGTCACGCAAGGTGACGGCCGTCGGTGCTGCGCAACGCAGCTCGGAGGAGTGATCGCTATGCCCCGTGGGGGACACGCCGCATCCGGTCCGCCGCCTGACCCCAAGTCGCTGAGGTCCGCGAAGGCTGTGCAGGCCGGCGGCTGGACGACGCTGCCGGCGGAGGGCCGCACCGGTCCGGCGCCGGAGTGGCCGCTGACCGAGCAGACCGACCGCGAGGCGGCGCTATGGGATGACCTGTGGGCCAAGCCGCAGGCGGTCGCATGGGAGCAGTTGGAGCAGGTTCTCGAGGTCGCACTGTTCTGCCGGACCTTGGCGGAGGCTGAGCGTCCGGACTGCCGGGTCGATGTGAAGAAGATGGTCCGCAGCTACCTCGACAGTCTCGGGCTGAGCGTGGCGGGCATGCTGCGAAACCGGTGGAAGGTCGCCCCGGCCGCCGAGGTGGAAGAGCCGCCCGCGCCCACGGCCGCGCCCGCACGCCGCCCGAGCGCGCGTGACCGGCTGAGGGTCGTGCCCAGTGGCGAAGGCGCCTGACCCTGGCTTCGTCGTCGACTTCCCCACCCTGTGGGTGGTCCCGGACTGGATCGAAGAGCACTGCCCGATCCCGGACGGTTTCCGTGCGGGTGAGCGCATGGAGCTGTACCCGTGGCAGCTGTGGTGCACGGTCAATCACTACCGCGTGCGCCCCGAGGCGACGATGGGCCAGCTCGCGCCGGCGTTCTTCTACCGGCGCTCGCAGATCGTGGCGCCGCAGAAGACCGGCAAGGGCCCGTGGTCGGCGACGATCACCCTGGCGGAGTCGGTCGGCCCGGTCGTCTTCAGCGGCTGGGCGCGCGGCGGCGAGCGGTACCGGTGCGCGAACCACGGCTGCTCGTGCGGCTGGTGGTACGAGTACGAGCCGGGTGAGCCGATGGGGCGGCCGTGGCCGACTCCGCTGCTCCAGCTGATGGCGACGTCCGAGGCGCAGGTCGACAACATCTACCGGCCGTTGCAGTCGATGGTGAAGCGCGGCCCGCTCGGCGAGCGGATGAAGGTGGGCGAGGAGTTCACCAGGGTCGGCGAGGACGGCAAGATCGAGACGGTCACGTCGTCGGCGCTGTCCCGGCTGGGCAACCCCATCATCTTCGCCATGCAGGACGAGTCGGGCCTGTACACCGCGGCGAACAAGCTGCGGAAGGCGGCGGAGACGCAGCGCCGTGGTGCGGCCGGCATGGGCGGCCGGTCGATGGAGACGACGAACACGTGGGATCCGTCGGAAGGCTCGGTAGCGCAGACAACCGCAGCGTCCAAGGTTCGGGACATCTTCCGCTACCACCCGCAGGCCCCGAAGTCGCTGTCGTACAAGGACAAGCGGCAGCGCCGCAAAATCCACACGATCGTGTACGCGGGCTCGGCGCACGTCGACCTCGACGCGATCGAGGCCGAGGCCGCCGAGCTGATGGAGCACGACCCCGCGCAGGCGGAACGCTTCTACGGCAACCGCGTGGTGTCGGGCACGTCGACGTGGCTGGACGGCGCGAAGTGGGAGGCCCGGGCGAAGCCGCGCGTGGTGAAGCCGCGCACGCCGGTGGTGGGCGGGTTCGACGGCTCGGACATCGACGACCACACCGCGATCCGGCTGGAGACTCTGGACGGCTACCAGTTCACGCCCACTTACGGGCCGGACCGGCTGCCGACCGTGTGGAATCCGGCGGACTACGGCGGGCAGGTACCCCGGCTTGAGGTCCAGGCCGCCATGGACGAGGTCATGCGCACCTACAACGTGGTGCTGCTGTACGCGGATCCGCCGTACTGGGAAACCGAGGTCGACGGATGGGCGGAGAAGCACGGCGAGCGCAAGGTGATCCGCTGGTACACCCGCCGGATCGTGCAGATGCACGCGGCGTGTGAGCGGCTGAAGACCGACGTGGCGAAGAAGGACACCACCTTTTCTCACGACGGCTGCCCGATCACCGCGGAGCACGTGGCCAACACGCGCGCGGCCGCACGGCCGCAGAAGCGTTACGTGCTGACCAAGGCGTCCGAGGTCCAGAAGATCGACGCGTGTGTCACCTCGATCCTCGCGCACGAGGCGGCCGGTGACGCCATCGCGGCAGGCCTCGCCGTCCAGAAGAAGAGCTACTACTACGGCGCTTGAGAGGGGGCCTGGGTATGGCCGACGAGCAGGAGCTCAGCAAGGCGAAGGCCCTCGTCGAGACGCTGGAGAACGAACTGGCCGCGCGTTGCCGGCCAATCGACACGTACAAGGCGTACTACCGCGGCGAGCAGCCGCTGAAGTTCGCCTCGGACGAGTTCCGCAAGTACCACGGAGCCCGTTACAAGGACTTCGCCGACAACTGGGTGCAGGTCGTGGCCGACAGCCCGGTGGAGCGGCTGACCGTCAACGGCATCAAGCCCTACGGCCTGGACCAGTCCGATGCCGAGTCGATGCGGGTGTGGCAGGCCAACGGACTGGACGCCGACAGCCAGCTGGGTTTCCTCGGCGCGGTCACCTCCGCCCGGGCGTTCGCCCTGGTGTGGGGTGACCCGGACGACGACGAGACCCCGGTGGTGACGTTCGAGGACGCCTCCAGTTGCATCGTCGCCTACGAGCCGGGCAGCCGGCGCAAGCGGCGGGCGGCCCTTCGGCGCTGGCAGGACGGCAACAAGTACATGGCCGTGCTGTATCTGCCCGATCAGGTGTGGAAGTTCGAGCGGCCGGTGGAGCGCCGGACGAAGACCGAGGACATGGCGGAGGCCGACACGCTGCTCGACGGCTGGCAGCCGCGGGAGATGCGCGACGAGCCGAACCCGCAGCCCAACCCCATGGGCGTGGTGCCGGTAGTGGAGCTGCTCAACCGGCCCCTGCTCGTCGACGATCCGATCTCTGATGTGGCCGGCGTTGTGCCGATGCAGGACGCGGTGAATCTGCTGTGGGCGCAGCTGTTCACCGCTTCCGACTACGCGGCGTTCCCTCAGCGGGTCGTCCTCGGCGCGGAACGCCCGATGATCCCGATCCTGAACGCCGCCGGTGACGTCGTCGGTGAGAAGCCGCTGGACCTGGAGAAGCTGGCCGCAGACCGGATTGCATTCATCACCGGCGAGAACGCCAAGATCGCTGAGTGGACGGCGGCCAACCTGGAGGCGTATACGAAGGTGATCGAGGTCGCGGTCGGGCACATCGCCGCGCAGACCCGCACCCCCCAGCATTATCTGATCGGGAAGATGGCCAATCTCAGCGCCGATGCGCTGCTCGCTGCGGAGACCGGTCTGGTGAAGCGGGTGGAGGAGAAGCAGCTCTGGTACGGCCAAGCCCTGCGTGAGGTGTTCGCCCTGGTCGCGCTGGCGCGCGGCGAGGACGACAAGGCGAGGGCCTTGCGCTCGGGTTACATGCTGTGGGCAGATTCGGAGTCTCGCTCGCAGGCGCAGTTGGCGGACGCGCTGCTGAAGTTGAAGCAGATCGGATTCCCGTTCGAGTTCCTGGCCCAGCGCTACGGGCTCACCCCGGCCGAGGTCGTAGACCTGCTGAAGATGATCGAGCGGGAGAACGAGCTGGACCCGCTCGGCGCGGCGGCCGCCCTGATGACCCAGCGTCCCGCACCCGCCGAGGAGGCGGTGTGAGCGCGCCGCCCGCCGCGCAGGACCACCAGCAGCAGCGGGCGGCGACGGCGGCGGTCACGGCGGCCGCGGTGCGGCAGGTGTGGAACACCGTCGACCCCGACCGGCTGGAGGCGTCGTGGCTGGCTCGGGCGGCGCTGGTCGCGGAACTGATCCGGAACGGGCAGATGGCGGCCGCGTCGACAGCCGAGCCGTGGCTGTCGCTGGAGGCCGGCCCCGGCGAGGGCACCGTGGATCCGGAGACGGCGGTGGAGGCGACCGGAGACCTCGGCGTTCCCTTGCTGTATCCGCTGATCATTGCCCTGAACCGGCTGGGCCGCGGCTTCACCACCGCCATGTCGATCCTGTCCGGGGCGTACTTCCTGGAGATGGTCACCCGCTCCCTCGTCGCCGACGCGGGCCGGATCGCCGACATGGCGGGGATGATCGCCCGCCCGCGCGTCGTGTCCTACGTGCGCGTGATCGAACTGCCCGCGTGCGCCCGGTGCATCATCCTCGCCGGACGCGAGTACACGCTGTCGGAGGGGTTCCTGCGGCATCCGCGCTGCGACTGCACGCTGGCGCCGAGGCGGCCCGGCGATACCTGGGAACTGGCCTCGCCGTCCTCACTGTTCGAGCAGATGTCACCCGCCCAGCAGCGGCGCGCGTTCGGTGAGACCGCCGTGCAGGCCATCGGTGAGGGCGCGGACATCGCGCAGGTTGTCAACGCCCGCCGCGGTATGACCACGATGACCCGCTACGGCCGCGAGGTGCAGGCCACGACCGAGGGCACCACCCGCCGGGGCCTGTACGGCTCCCGTGCGAGGAAGTTCGAGAAGGCCGCGGGCGCCCGCTACGCGCGTGCGAAGACCCCCCGGCTGATGCCCGAGGAGATCTACCGCCTGGCCGACGGCGACCGCGAGCACGCCATCCGCCTGCTCAAGCGCAACGGCTACATCGTCTGACCGGGCGCAACGCCCGGCCCTCAACCCGCAACGGGAGAGATCCATGAGCACGCCCACACCTGTCTCCGACGCGCCCGCCGCCCCGGCCACGGACGACGCCGCACCGGACCTCGTCGACGACGCCCCCGAGAGCGCGGTCAATGAGCCGGGCGACGACGACCCGGAGGGAGCCGACCAGCTCGGCGACGCGGGAAAGCGCGCGCTGGACTCCATGAAGGACAAATGGAAGTCCGAGCGCGACAAGCGGCGCGAGCTCGAGGCGAAGCTGGCCGCGAAGGACAAGCCCGCCGACGGCGACCAGCGCGACCCCGAGGCCATCGTGCGCCAGGCAGAGCAGGCCGCCCTGTCCAAGGCCAACGCCCGCATCATTCGCGCCGAGGTGAAGGCCGCGGCCGCGGGCAAGCTCGCCGACCCCGCCGACGCCTACCGGTTCCTGGACCTGGCGCAGTTCGAGGTCGACGACGACGGCAACGTCGACGCCGACGAGATCGGTGACGCGATCGCCGACCTGATCCAGTCCAAGCCCTACCTGGCCGTGCAAAGCGGCACCCCCAAGCCGCGGTTCGAAGGGACCGCGGATTCCGGCGCCCGCAAGGGGACTGGCCGGCCCGCTCAGCTCACCGAAGCCGACGTCAAGCGTCTGTCCGCGGAGGGCAAGCACGCCGAGATCCTCAAGGCCCGCGAAGAGGGCCGCCTCGCGGATTACCTCGGCACCACCCAGTAACCCCTGACAGGAGAAACCGTCATGGCCATCAGCGCCTTCAAGCCGGAGATCTGGAACGCGGATCTTCTGGTCACCCTGGAGAAGTCCCTCGTCTACGCGGCCCCGGGTGTCGTGAACCGCGACTATGAGGGCGACATCGCCCAGTACGGCGACACCGTCCACATCACCACCCTCGCCGACCCGACCGTCGGCACGTACACCCCGCACGCCGACATCACCATCGAGGACGTCGACGACAGCGACCAGACGCTGCTCATCGACCAGGCGAAGTACTTCGCTTTCGAAGTCGACGACGTGGAGAAGCGGCAGGCCCGCAACGGTGGCGCCGTCCTCACCGAGCAGGCCCGCAAGGCCGCGTACAAGCTGCGCGACGTCGCCGACCAGTACGTGGCGGGCCTCATGGCGGCCGGTGTCTCCGCAGGCAACATCGTTGCCGAGCAGACCCTGGCCACCCCGGCCGCCGCCTACAACCTGCTCGTCGACCTGGGCGTCATCCTCGACGTCGACGACGTTCCCAGCGAAGGCCGGTGGGTGGTGGTCACCCCGGCTTTCCACGGGCTGCTGCTGAAGGACGAGCGGTTCGTTGCGGCGGGCGACGCAGCAGGCGCCGCTACCCGCGCGAACGGCATGGTCGGCGAGGCTGCCGGGTTCTCGATCCGCAAGTCCAACAACCACCCGGCGGGTCCGGGCGCGGGCGCGGGGCGGCTGATCCTCGCGGGCTACTCGGGTGCGGCCACCTACGCCGAGCAGATCAACAACACCGAGGCGGCCCGCAAGGAGAAGGGCTTCGCGGACATCGTGAAGGGCCTGCACCTGTACGGCGGGAAGGTCGTCCGTCCGACCGGCCTGGCCGCGGCCGACGTCATCATCTGATGCGCGCCGGTGACACGCTCCGCTTCCGTGGCCCTGCGGGGGCGGAGTTCGTCGTGACGGTCGGGGCCGCATTCGACGAGCGGACCATCAAGGCCCGCATCGACTCCGGCGAGTGGACGCCCGTCGACAAGCCACAGGCCAAGCAGGCTCCGCGTAAGCAGGCCGCGAAGAAGGCAGCGGCCAAGCCCCCAAGCAGCGAGTAGAAAGGGGGCCACCGTGGCTCTTGCCCCGCTGGCGACGGTGGCCGACCTGACCGCCCGTGGCCTGACCGTCGGCGCCTCGGAGACGGCGCTCTTGGGCGTCTACCTCGACGTCGCCTCCACGGCCGTGCGCACGGCGGCAGGCGTGCCGATCAGCCAGACCACATCCACCGTGATGCTGGAGGGCGACGTGTCGCAGTGGCTGCATTTGCCCGGCCCGCCGGTCACCGCTGTGTCCGCGGTCAAGGTGGACGGCGAGACGGTCACCGACTTCAAGCTGCGTGCCAGCAAGCTGTGGCGCGCATGCGGCTGGTCGGATCCGTGCGAACCGTCCGAAGTCGAAGTCACCCAAACGCACGGCCTGCCCACCGTCCCGGCAGACATCGTCGATCTGGTATGCCGGATCGCCGCCGCCACACTCATCGCCTACCGCTCGCAGCCAGACGGTGAGGGCCTGGCCGCGAAGGACGTCCGGTCCGAGCGGATCGGCGACTATTCCGTGCAGTACGGCGACAGCGGCCGTATCACCGAGGTCGAGCTGCCCGACTACCTGCGCGAGCAACTGCGCGCACGGTTCGGCGGCGGCGTCGCGGTGGTGAAGTCCCGATGAGCCGCGTAGGCCGCCTGCTCAACACCACCGTCCCGGTCTTTCGGGCGAGCACCGTCGACGACGGGGGCGGCGGCCAGGAAACCACCTGGGTCACGGTCGGCACCCCGCGCGCACGCCGCTCGCAGCCGTCCGCACGCGAGCGGCAGGCCGCCGACCAGGCCGGCGCCCAGCTGGACGAGACCTGGTACTTCCACCCCGACGCCGGCGTGCGGCGCGGCGACGAACTGCGGCCGCTCGGACGGGTGCTGGAGGTCATCGCCGTCTTCGAGCCGTCCGAGCCCGGCACCTACCTGCGGGCGGACTGCACCACCCGCCAACAACTGAACGGAAGTTGAGGACCCATCATGGCCATCCTGTCCGCGCAGGCCCTGCCCCTGTCTGGGCTACAGCCCACCTACGCCAACGCCGCCGGCGGCGGCGACCAGGCCCCGATCGGGGAGAAGCTGGTGCTGCACGTCCGCAATGGCGACGCCACCGCCAAGACCGTCACCGTCGCCACCCCCGGCACCGTCGGGGACCTGGCCGTGGCCGATGCCGTACAGGTCATCCCGGCTGCCGGCAACGCGTTGATCCCGCTCAAGTCCGTGTTCCGGGACCCGGCGACCGGACGGGCCGGCATCACGTACAGCGCGGTCACCAGCGTCACCGTGGCCGTCCTACAGCTGCCCTGACTGTGGCCCGCCGCATCAGGCTGGACGGCCTCCAGCGGGCGCTGCGCGCGATCGAGCGGGTGCCCGAGGCGATGCGCGAGGCCCGCACGGAGACGCTGCACGAGTGGGCGGACAGCGTCCAGGACACCGCCAAGGAACGGGTGCCGCAGGACGAGGGCAACCTGTGGCAGGCCCTCGACCAGCGCGTGAACGAGCACTTCGGCCGTGCCGAGGTCGGCGTGTGGGAGGCGGACGAGCTGGAGTACGCCCAGTACGTCGAGAAGGGCACCAGCAGCATGCCCGATCAGCCCTACCTGGTGCCCGCGTTCGACGAGCACCGACGGCAGGTCACCCGCACCTACCGGGTCGCGTTCCGACGGCACATGGGAGGGGCTGCCCCGTGACGGCCGCCCTGTGGCCGCTCCAGCAGGCCGTCTACGCCAAGCTCACCGGCCACGCCCCGCTGATGACGCTGGTGTCCGGCGTGTACGACGAGGTCCCCGAGACTGCCGCGCACCCCTACGTGACGCTCGGCTCGATCACCGAGAACGTCGACGACGCCCACAACCAGCGCGGCCTGGACGCCTCGGTGGTGCTGCACGTGTGGTCGAAGTACCGCGGCTTCAAGGAGGCCGCGACCATCCTCGCCGCCCTCGACACGGCCCTCGACCGGCAGCCGCTCACGGTGGCCGGCTTCACCGACGTGTCGATCGCCCACCAGCAGCACACGCAGGTGCGCGACCCCGACCCCGAGATCAGGCACATCAACGTCAGCTATCGCGTGTGGCTGACCAAAGCGTAAGGAGGACAGGCCATGGCTGGTCTGGACGCTTTCGGCACCCAGCTGCAACGCGGTGACGGTGCCACCCCGACCGAGACGTTCGCGGCGCTCGCGAACGTCACCGACATCACCCCTCCGGGCATCGAGCGGGAGACCTACGACGTCACCGCCCACGACAGCCCGGAGGCGTGGCGGGAGTTCATCGGCGGTCTGAAGGACGGCGGCGAGGTGGAGATCGAGGTCAACTACGACCCGCGTGACCACGACGCGCTGATCGCCGACTTCGCCGACCCCAACCCCCGCAACTACAAGGTCGTCTGGCCCCAGAACCTGGGCAACTGGGCGTTCGGGGCGATCCTGACGAACTTCGAGCCCGAGGCACCGCACGACGACAAGCTCGCCGCGAGCCTGACGTTCAAGGTGTCCGGCAAGCCGACCATCACAACGGGAGCATGAAGTGACGTACCTGTCCGCTGAGCAGATCCTCGGCGCCGACGACCTCGCCTGCGAGGACGTGCCCGTTCCCGAGTGGGGCGGCACGGTGCGGGTGCGGGAGCTGCCCGGCACCGAACGCGACAAGTTCGAGTCGGCGTTCGTCGGCAAGGACGGCGCCAGCGTCCGCGCCGAGGGCCTGGAAGGATTCCGCGCCCGCCTCGCCGCAGCCTCCATCGTCGACGCCGACGGCAAGCAGCTGTTCCGGTCCGTCGCCGAGGTCAAGCGGTTGGGCGAGAAGTCCGCCCGCGCATTGCAGCGGGTGTGTGACGTCGCCACCCGCCTGTCGAAGATGTCCGAGGAGGACGTCAAGGAGCTCACGGGAAACTGAGGGCGCGGCCCAGTCGGCAATTCTATTTCCGGCTGGCCGCGCACCTCGGGATGACCGTGCGGCGCCTGCTCGCCGAGACCGGATCGGCGGAGCTGGCCGAGTGGCAGGCCTACGAGAAGCTCACCGGGCCGCTGGGCGGTGCGCGCGGTGACGTCCAGGCCGCGATGATCGCGTCCGTCATCGCGGGCGTGAACCGCGGCAAGGGCCAGCGGGCGCCGACGGTGGCCGACTTCATGCCCCGCTGGGACAGGGCCAAGGTCCGCAAGACGCCCGAAGAACTGTTCCGTCAGGCGCAGATGGCGAACGCTGCCCTCGGCGGCGGCTTCAACACCACAACTCCATAGGGGACTCCGGGTCCCGTCTGAAGGGGGTGATGGCCTGTGGCCACGCTCGCCTCCATGACGGTGCGCCTGGGCATCGACACCGACGCCGTGCGCGAGGGCGCGGCCAAGGCCAAGAGCATCCTGGGCGGCCTGGGCAAGGCCGTCGCCGGGCTCGGCGTCGGCGTGCCGGCCGCTGCGGCGGTGGCCGCCGGTGTCGGCGGCATGGCGGCCGCCTTCGCCAGTGCGGGTATCGCTGCGAAAGCCTTCCAGCTGGCGGTCGGTCCGCAGATGCAGGACGTCGCCGACGTCGCCGGTCTGGCCGAGGAGGCGGAGAAGGCGGCCGCGGCCGGCGCCGAGGACGCGGCGGAGAAGCAGAAGGCCTATAACGACGCCCTCAAGGAGCTGCCGCCGTCCACGCAGGCGATGGCCAAGGAGTTCATCGGGCTGAAGAAGGACTACCGCCAGTGGTCCGACGAGCTGTCCAGCTCGACCATGCCCATTTTCACCAAGGGCCTGGAGGTGGCGCGGCGTCTGCTGCCGCTGCTGACGCCGTTCGTCAAGGAAGCCTCCAAGGCGTTCGGGGAGTTCGTCGACGAGATCGACCGCAGCACCCAGGGCAAGGGCCTGGACAAGTTCGCCGACTCCATGGCGAAGGTCGCCGGGCAGAACCTCAAGAGCCTCCTGGGCGGCCTGAAGAACATCGCCGTCGGGGTCGGCGGGGTGATCAAGGCGTTCCTGCCGCTGTCGGACGAGATGAGCGGCGGGTTCGAGGAGTCCACAGCGGCGTTCGCCAGGTGGGGCCAAGGCCTGTCCGAGTCGGAAGGCTTCGCCGAGTTCGTCGAGCTGGCCCGGCAGGGCGGGCAGACGCTGGGCGCGCTGGCCTCCGCGGCGCTGAAGGTGCTGGTGGCGTTGGCGCCGTTGATCGGGGTGACGGCGGTCATCGCCCTGCACCTGGCCGAGTTCATCAACTCGCTTCCCCCGTCGGCGGTGCAGGCCCTGGCCTACGCGATCCTCGCCGCCGTCGTCGCCTTCAAGACGTTCGTCGCGGTCTCGGCGGCGGTCGACACCGCGAGCGCTCTGATCGACTCCCGGCTGGGGAGGCTGGCCCGCCGCTGGGTGGCCACCGCGGCCACGAGCATCAAGTCGGGGGTGCGGATCGCCGCCTCGGCGACGGTGAGCGCCGCGCGTACCGGGGGCGCGTGGGCGGCCGCGGCCGCACGCGCGACCGTCACCTGGCTGGCCACCATGATCCGGGTGGCCGCGGTCACCGTCGCACGGTTCGCGATGATGGCCGGGCGGGCGATCTGGTGGGCGGCGACCATGGCCGCGCAGTGGCTGATCGCGTTCTGGCCCATCGCCCTGGTCATCGCTGCTGTCGCGGGACTGGTCGCGCTGATCATCATCTACTGGGACGAGATCAAGGCGTTCACGCTCGCCGTCTGGGACTGGATCTGGCAGAAGATCCAGTCAGCCGTCGCTTTGATGCTGGCCGCGATCGACCTGCTCGCCGCGATCCCCGGCAAGATCGGTGGCTGGTTCACCCAGGCCAAGGACGCCGCGATCGCTCGGGCGGTCCAGCTGGTCACATGGATGGCCGGCCTGCCGGGGCGGGTGAGAAATGCCCTGGCCGGGCTGCTCGGCGTCGCTCGGCAGCGGGCGAGCTCGGCGTTCCAGGCCTTCCGTGACGCGGCCGTGAACAAGGCGGTGGCCTTCGTCTCCTGGGTGACCGGCCTGCCCGGCCGGATCTCGCGCGCCATCGGCTCCCTCTCCGACCTCCTCGTCGGCAAAGGCCGCGACGTGGTGACCGGCCTGTGGCGCGGCATCCAGTCCATGGGCGGCTGGCTGCGCTCCACCCTGATCGGCTGGGCGAAGGACCTGATCCCCGGGCCGATCGCCAAGGCACTAGGCATCGGCAGCCCTTCGAAGGTCATGGCCAAGCAGATCGGCCGCTGGCTGCCGCCCGGCATCCTCCAAGGCGCCCAGGACGAGGCACCGGCCATGAACAAGGCCCTGTCCGGCCTGGTCGACGTGCCCGGCCTCGGAGCCGTCAACCGCGGCCGCCGCTCCCAGCTCGCCACCCAAGCGGCCGGACTGCGCATCGAGCTGGCCGGCCCCGCGGACATGAAGCGCCTCATCCGCCGCATCGTGCAGACCAACGGCCGCGGCGGCGACACCGACGACACCTTCGGCACCAAGTAAGGAGGCCTCGCCGTGGCGTTCCCCGACACCCCGCTCGATGCCCGCTTCGAACTGCTCGTCAACGGTGTGTGGATCCCCGTGCCGACCTACGAGCGGGACACCATCGTCGTCGAGCACGGCCGCCCCGACATGGCATCTCAGACCGACCCCGGCAGCTTGCAGATCACGATCAACAACCGGGACGGCCGTTTCAGCCCCCGCAACCCCGAGAGTGACCTCTACGGCCAGTTCGGCCGCAACAGCCGCGGGCGGCTGTCGGTGCCCGGCACCCTCTCCTACCTGGAACTGGACGGCAGCGCCGCCAACAACGCCTCCACTCCCGATCACGCGAGCCTCGACATCACCGGCGATCTCGACCTGCGGTGGGAGGGTGAGGCCGACTGGTACGCGCCCGGCGCCCAGATCCTGATCGGCAAGTGGGGCCTGCCCGGGCAGCGCGCGTACCACCTGCGTGTGCAGGACGGCTTCCTGTACCTGATGGCGTCCTACGACGGCACCCTCTCCTACAACGGCTTCTGGGTCCTTCCTTCGCTGCCACGTCGGGCGGCGCTGCGCGCCACTGTCGACGTCGACGACGGCGCCGGCGGCCGCATCTGGCGCATGTACTGGGCCGAGTCCCTGGACGGTCCCTGGACCCAGTTCAGCGACGACATCGTCGGCGCCCCCAACTTCACCGTCTTCTCCAGCAGCGCGCCGTTGAGCATCGCCCCGGAGCAACTCGACGTCATCGGCAACCCGCAGCGCTACCCCGTCACGGGCCGCTGCTACCGGGCCGAGGTCCGCAACGGCATCAACGGCACGATCGTCGCGAGCCCGGACTTCACCGCCCAGACGGCAGGCACTACCAGCTTCGCCGACTCGGCGGGCCGCACCTGGTCGCTGTCCGGTACCGCGACCATCCGCGACCGCGCCGACCTGATCGTGGTCGAGGTCCCCGAGTGGCCCCAGAGCTGGCAGCCCGACGCCTCCGATGCGTGGGTGGCCATCGAGGGCGCCGGCATCCTGCGCCGCATGGGCCAGGGCAAGAAAGCCCTCCAGTCCACCCTGCGCCGCCGTATCCCCTCCTACAGTCCGCTGGCGTACTGGACCATGGAGGAAGGCAAGTCGGCCACGCAGTCCTCATCCCCGATCGCCGGGGTGCCGCCTCTGTCTCTGTCCCCGGCCACCTGGGCGGCCGAAGGCACCCTGCCGAGTTCCAACCCGTTGCCGACGATCAACTCGACAACCGCGACGGCCTGCATCATGAGCGGCCGCGTCCCCGCCCCGGCGACGTCTTTGACCTCATGGCATGTGCAGTGGCTGTACCGAATCGACCAGGGGCCCGCGATCAGGCGCACGTTCCTTCGGATCCTGTCCACGGGCACGGTCAGGGACTGGTACATCCAGTCGGGTACCGATGGCACCACCATTCTGGGCCGTGATGTGGAGGGCGCCACCGTCTTCAGCCAGGTCATCGGCACCGGGACGGACCTGTTCGGGCAGTGGGTGCGGGTGAAGTTCGCCGCCGTACAGAACGGCGGCAACGTCACCTGGACCATCATCTGGACCGATGTCGGCGGTGACGCCGGCCAGTTCAGCACCTCGTTCGCGGGCACCGTGGGCCGTCCGGTGGGTGTGGCCTCACCCCCCAACGGCTACTCTCCCGACCTCAACGGCATGGCCATCGGGCACATCTCGGTGTGGCCCACCGACACCACCGCCGCCTACGACCGGGCCATCGACGCCTGGACCGGAGAGAGCGCCTGGGACCGGATGCGCCGCCTGGCCACCGAGGAGAACCTGCCCCTGGGCAGCATCCCCGGCCCGGAGACGACCGAGCTGGTCGGGCCGCAGACCCCCGACACACTGCTGACGCTGCTACAGGCCGCCGCGGACGCCGACGGCGGCATGCTCCTGGAAGACCAGACACGGCCCGGCCTGGTGTACCGGGAACGCTCCAGCATGTACAGCCAGGAACCCAAGCTCACCCTGTCCTACAGCGCCGCGCCGGGGCTGGCCGCACCGCTGGACCCGGTCGACGACGACACCGCCACCCGCAACGACCGCACCGTCGTGCGCGACGGAGGCAGCGAGGGGCACGCGGTCCTCGAGGAAGGGCCGCTGTCGGTCAACGAGCCGCCGGACGGTATCGGCCTGTACGACGACTCGGTCACCCTGTCCCTGTACGACGATGCCCAGGCCGAGCCGATCGCCTACTGGCGCCTGCACCTGGGCACTTTCGACGGGCCCCGCTACCCGCAGGTCAAGGTGCTGCTGCACAAGGCCCCGAACCTGATCCCGGCCGTGCTCGCGCTCGGCGAGGGAGACCTGATCCGCATCACCGGCCTGCCCAAATACGTCGGGTTCGGCGACGTCGACCTGCTCGTCGAGGGCATCCGCCACGAGGCCGGACTGCAACACTGGGAGGCGACGTTCAACTGCTCCCCTGGCCAGCCCTGGCACGTCGGTGTCCTGGCCGACGGCACACGGGGCCGCGTCGACGCCAACCCTGGCGGCTCCACCCTCACCACGGCCGCGACCGCCACCGACACGCAGCTGCTGGTACACACCCCGGCCCGCGGCGCCCTGCCTCCGCTCCCCTGGATCACCTCCACCGACCGGCTCAGCAGCAACCCGGACTTCGAGACCGACCTGACCGGATGGACGGCGAGCGGCGCAACCATCGACCGGGTGCCCACCCCGCGCCCGGCACCGTTCGGCGGGGACTGGTCGCTGCAAGTCACCCCCAACGGGGTGGCCAGCCTCGCCTTCGCGGCATCGCCAGCCACACCGGTCATACCAGGCACCACGTACTACCCGTATGGGTGGCTGCGCTGCGCTGCCACGCGCGGCGTCGACCTCAACGTCAACTGGTACGACTCCGGGGACGGCTACCTGTCCACCAGCACCGTCAACCACACCGTCACAGCGGACACATGGACGGAGTACGCGGGCAGCTTCACCGCTCCCGTGGGCGCGGCGACCGCGCGAGTACTGCCCACCCTCGCCTCCACCCCACCCGCCTCGCACATCCTGCTCGCGGACGTCGTACTCCTCGGCAACGGCGCGGCCGACGCTTACGCACGCGACTTCCCCTACGACATCCGGATCGCAGGGGAAGTCGCCCGGGTGACCGCGAACAGCCCGGCCGTGCTGGACACCTTCGGCCGGACCGTCGCAGGCGGGTGGGGCACGACGGACACCGGGCAGGCCTGGTCTGTCGTCGGCACGGCCGCCGACTATGAGGTGACCGGAGGCTGGGGGGCCATGAGCCAGCCGGCCACTGGCATTGCCCACATCGCGCAGGTCGCGTCGCCGGGCCCCGACGTAGACCTGTACGTGGACGTCGGGTCATCGGCGCTGGCAGCGGGCGCGAGCCGTCTCGCCGGGCCCATCGTGCGCGCCACAGGCAACACGGACCACTACATGGCACGTATCGAGTTCACCGTGGCGAACACGATCATCCTGTCGCTGCGCAAGCGTCTCGCCAACGTCGAAAGCCAGCTCGCCGTCTACACGTCGGCGCTGGTGCACACGACCGGCAGCTTCTACCGGGTGCGAATCCAGGCGGAGGGCAGCACGCTACGCGCAAAGGTGTGGCTGCCGTCCGCGCGTGAGCCTGGGGAGTGGCACGTGACCGCGCTGGACACCTCGCTGACAGCAGCGAACAACCTCGGGTTGCGGTCATTCGTGAATACGGGCAGCACGGCGCCGAACCCGCAGCTGCGGTTCAAAAACTTCGATCTGCGCACCCCGCAGCGGATGACCGTCCTGCGGTCCCGAAACAACGTCGTCAAGGCCCAGGCGGCCGGCAGCGAGGTACGGCTCGCGCAGCCCACTGTGGTTGCCCTGTGAGAGAGGAGTCCCCACGGTGACGCTGTGGCAACCCGGCATGATCCTTACGGAGGAACGACTCAACGACGGCATCGACCCCACGGTCGTCACCACGGGACTCGTCCCCGCGGCCAACTTCACCGTCGCCGATTTCTGGGCCGCACGATCGGGCCGCGTCGTTTCGGTGATGTGCATCCTCGAATACACCGGCACCGGCATCGCTCTCGCCAGCGGCAACCTGCCGGACACGACCATGTGCACGCTGCCCTCGGACTGGAGACCGCCCGTCGTGGTCAACGCCGAGTGGGGCGATGGCACCGAGAGCGGCGAGTGCACGATCGGCACCACCGGTGTCATCACGCTCCGCTCATCGAACCTGTCGATCCCCGACGTGGACCCGAACCGGAACATGCGCGTCTCCGTTACTTGGATCGACTGATCCAAACCACTCGCCCGCCGTCGCCCCGCGCCACCAGGCCGGGGCCTTTCTCATGTCTGGAGGCCTGATGGCCTGGTATTCCCGAGCGACGAAGCTGGAGTTGCAGCCCGAGTCGGATGCTCAACCGGCCATCAGGCCGACGCAGTTCATCATCCACAGCGTGGTCGCACCGTGGGACGAACACCGGATCTACGCCTACTGGCGCGACAGCACCTCGCTCGAGAGTCACTTCGGCCTGGACTACGACGGGTCGATGGGCCAGTACATCGGCACCGAGACACGCGCCGACGCCAACGCCGGCGCCAACCGGCGAGCCGACGGCACGGGCGCGGTCAGTATCGAGACCGCGTCCAACACGAAGGCGTCCGACCCGTGGACGGCAGAGCAGGTCGAGGAGTTGATCCGGCTCGGGGTGTGGCTGCACCAGCGGCACGACATCCCGCTGCGGATCTGCCGCACCGCATCCGACCCCGGCTTCGGCTACCACCGGCTGCACCGCGAGTGGTCCACGTCCGGCACCGCATGCCCCGGCGACGCACGCGTGCGCCAGTTCAACCAGGTCGTGTTCCCGGGCATCGTCGCCCGCGCGACGACCGGAACCACCACCCCGCCCCCGAAGGAGACCGACGTGGCTGGCCTCGACACCGACGACATCAAGCTGCTCGCCAGCAAGGACGGCGTGTTCCTCGCGCCGAAGGACGCCGCCGATTACAACGACGACCCCAAGCACCCGGGCCACTACTGGTCGTTCGGCTCCCACGTCATCGGCCTCACCACCAAGGTGCGGGCCATGGAGAAGCGGCAGGCGGAGATGGACCGCAAGCTCGACGCCATCCTCGACGCGCTCACGAAGGAGTCCTGACTGTGAAGATCTCCAGCATCGCCAAGTCGATCGTCGCCGGTCTCGCGGCCGGCGCCACCGCTGCGGTCACCGCCGTACAGGACAGCGTCCTGACCACCGGGGAGGGCGTCACCATCGCGCTCGCCGTCCTCGGCGCCTGGGGCATCACCTACGCCGTCCCGAACCGGCAGGCGGTCACCCCTCCGCGCGACCTGTAGGAGCCACCCTTGGACGCCACCACCATCGGCGCGGTACTCGCGCTCGCTGGGGTCATGTCCGGCTCGGTGGTGGCGTACCTCGGGAAGCGCGGGGAGAACGCGACCACCCGCATGAACTCGGAGCTTGACCAGATCCAGGAAGAGCGCGACAAGCTGCGCGAGCAGCTCACCGCCCGGGACCAGAAGATCGAGGGACTCCTCGAACAGCGCGTCGCCGATCAGGTGGAGATCGCCCGCCTCCGTGTGAAAGTCGTCAACTTGGGAGGCGATCCGTGACCCGTGCACAGCAGGCCCTCGCCGGGCGCTGGCGGTGGATCGCCGTGTTCTGCTGGCTCGTCGCCCTGTCGGGCGCCGTGGTCATCGGAGCGTCCTGGTACGGCCGGCTCGCTGACGAGACCGACCGACGAGGCACGGCGGTGAACACCCTCGCCGACGATGTGCGCATCCTGCGCGCGCAGGTCCAGGCGGCGGGCGAGACGCCCAAGGTGCCCGACCCGAGTAAGGCCGTCGAAGACCTCGACGACCGGACCCGGGTACCGGTCCCGATCCCTGTTCCAGGGGAGAAGGGCGAGAAGGGTGATCCCGGGGAGCCGGCGCCGACCATCACCCCGTCGCCCGGCCAGTCCGGGGCGCCTGGCGAACCCGGGCAAGACTCCACCGTTCCCGGACCTTCAGGGGCTCCCGGACAGCCTGGCGCCGACTCGACCGTCCCCGGCCCAAGCGGGCCACCGGGCAGGGACGGACGCGACGGCGTCGACGGGACCGACGGCCAGACCTGCCCCGACGGCTACAGCCTCCAAGCCCCGTCGTATGACCCGGACGCCCTCGTCTGCCGGAAGGACGGCGCACCACAGCCAGACGAGCCAGGCAACGGCAACAACCCGCTCGCCCTTGCCATCGACCCGCGCCGCAAGGACGCGTAAGGAGTCCCTCGATGCCACTGCCCGCAGGCGTGGAAACCGTCACCGTGTCGACGGGCGAACCGCTGTCGCTGCCCGACGGCACCTGGATGCAGGGCCGTCTCGTCTTCACCGGCCCTGACCTGGTGACGATCGGAGAGGATGACGTAATCCTCGGCGGCACCGTCGAGGCGCGGCTCGTCGACGGCGAGTTCACCATCACCCTGTGCGCGACCGACGCCACCGGCATGTCGCCGACCGGCTGGACATACAAGGTGACGGCCGCCCTGTCCAACGCGCCTGGGTGGGTGCGGTACATCAGCCTCCCCAAGGCCACGCCCAGCGTCATCCTCGCCGACGTCCTGGTCCCCGATCCTGTCGCCGGGGAGTTCACGGTCCTTCAGGCGCCCCGCGGCGGCGTCACCCTCGCGACGAACGGGGCACCCGCGGCGGGGCTGGGCATCGACGGTGACTGGGCGCTCGATGCGGGCACGCGCCGCCTGTACGGGCCGAAGGCGTCCGGGGCGTGGCCGGCGTTCAGTGTGGTGCCCGCGCCTACCGAGAGCGGTTGGACGAGGAACGGCTTCGCAGGTCTCACCGGCGCCGATCTGTATCTCACGCATGCGGCCGACGGGTTCGGTGCGGGAAGCAGTTGGTGCGGGACCACCCAGCCGAGCGATGGTCTCGACGTGACGTTCGAGTGCGAGATGTCCGGCGGGACTGGCGCCGACGGCGTCTGCTTCGCGCTCGCCGACCCGGCCGACACGGCAACATCGTTTGTCGGTGCGGGTGGTGGCGACCTGGGCCTTGTCGGCTGCACGGCGGTCGCGCTGGCTCTCGATACGGGCGCCGGATCCCGGGCCCGTATCGTCACCACAACACCCGCCGCAATGACCACCGTGGCAACCTACGGCGGAGCGCTCACGCTCCGGCCGGCACCGGTCTCGGTACGCGTGCGGTACGCGGCCGGTGCGATGTCCGTGTGGATCGACGGCGTGCAAATCTTCAACGCTGTCGCAGTGTCGGCGGTCGCCACAGCCCGGATCGGCTGGACGGGATCGAACGGCGGCCTCGACGACGACCACATCATTCGCAACGCAGCCTTCGTCGCCCGCGGCGGCACCCAACTCTGAACACCACGACGCCCCCTGCACGGTCCACGCGGCCGTGCAGGGGGCGTTTCGTCATGCCCGGGGTCAGTGCAGTGCCTCAATGGCCTTCAGGATCAGGGCGCGAGCCTCGGCCCCGTACACGGCCATGCCGCGCAGTTCCTCGAACGCCCTGACATACAGCTCGATTTCAGAGGGCTGATTGATCCGCACCCTGGCGGAGACCAACTCGACGGACACGAGCTTGTCGTCGTACACGTGGAAGGTCTCGCGCGGCCACTGAGAACGCAGGCTCGCGGCTGCCGGGATGATGCCGAGGGACACCGTGGAGATCGCGCCAGCGGTGAGGAGGTAGCCGAGCTGCGCAGCCATGGCGTCGACGTCGGCGATCTGGCAGTACAGAACCGGCTCTTCGATGAGCAGGACGAAGCGGCGGCCGGGGTCGTGGATGATGCGCGAGCGCTCGACCCGGGCGCGCGCGGCTTCGCTGCTGTCGTCGTCAGGGAGCTGACGGAAACGGGCCGCCGCGCCGAGAACGCCGGCCGCGTAACCCTCGGTCTGCAGGAGACCGGGGACGAGCGTGGACGAGTACACGCGGAACAGGTCGGTGGTGCGGAAGAGCTTGCCGGTGTTCTGCTGTAGCTCCGTCAGACCCCTGCGGGTCTGGTGGCGCCATTCCCTGTACATCGACTCGGCGTTCACCGACTGCACGACGATGTCCTGCGCCTGGGACTTTGCTCCGGTGGCAGCACACCACTGGCGGATGTCGTTGGTGGTGGGAGCAGTGATCGAGTTCTCGATGCGGGACGTCTTGGAGTGGTGCCAGCCGCACCGGTCTGCCAGCTCGGCGATCGTCAGTCCTGCCTCTTTGCGGAGGCCGCGCAGTCGTCCGGCGACAGCTGCGCGCGCGGCCTGGGCGGACGAGGATGGGGAGACAGGCATGAGCTGGCTTACCGGTGCTTCCTGCTAGTGGATCTCGTACTGGTCGTGAGGGACGGCCCTGGCCCACACCTCGTCGAATGCGGTGGCGCACAGCTTGGCGGCGGCGGGATCGTCGGTGAGTTCCTGGCCTGCTGACCCGCCGTCGCCAGTGAAGTGGTTCCACCGGATCAGGCGGCTGTCGAAGAGCCAGAAGTCGTTGCCCGGCAGCGGGATGTCCGAGGCGCGGCGACGGGGCAGCCAGCGCACCTCTTCGCCCGCGGCGACGTTCGTGAAGGTGCCGGAGTGCTCGAAGCGGATGTATTCGCTGACGGGCTCGGACACGATCCGGGCGCGCCGTACAACGACGCCGCGGGCAACGGTCTCCTGGACCATGTCGAGCCACGGCCGCCACCAGGACGCCCGGTCCGCCGGGTCGTGGCGGAATCCCTGGCGCCATGCCTCGAACTGCTGCCGCTCTTTGTCGACCGAGTAAGCATCGCGCATCTCCAGGTGCACCGCGGTGTGGGTACAGCCTGCGATGAGTTCAGCGAACGTCGGCACGCTCGACGGCATCGCACGCCTCCCTGATCATCGGCACCATCCTGGCGGGGATACGGATCACGGCCTCGTGTTCCGGGATGCCCACCGCATGGCCGGGGATGGTGAACTCGGCGCACTCCGCTTCGAGTTCGGGGGCGGGCTTCCAGCCCTGGAGTACGAGTTCCTGCTTCTCCTGGTCGACCCAGACTGTAGGGCTCTCGTCGTCGCCGGTGTTCGGGTCGATACCGATGAACTGCAGTGCCACGGCTGTCTCCCTCGATATGTTGTGCAGTTTTCTGCAACACCGTCACGCAACACAGCCGCAGGGTCAAGGGCGTGATTCCGCCAACGTGCCTCTACAGAGTGGGTGTGCTGCACAGTTCTGCACATTGCTGGCTGAGCTGCACGTCACGCTCCTAGCGTCGGGAGACACAACGAAACCCGGCGGCCGCTGTGAACGGCCCCGGGCACGGCCGACTGGTTGGAGTCGACATGCCGGAGCCTACGCAGACCGCGGGCGCCACGAACACCCCCACTGGCTACGGCTGGTGCGCCTGGCACCAGAACTACGCGTGGGGCGTCCGCCTGATCCAGGTCCACGAGCAGGGATCCGGGTCTGGCGGCAACTGCTTCGCCTGCCGGTCCTGCCGCGAGGTCTACGACCTGGTCCCGCTGGCGGACCTGCCGTGAGGAACACCGAGAAGCCCCCGCAGCGGGGGCGACCGTTACCGTCCGCGCTGGACCTCACCCGCCCACAGTTCGACGGCTGGGCCTGCGTCTGGTGTGCCGCCCCGCTCAGCAAGGGCGCCAAGTCCCAAGGGCGAGCGACCGGAACGCTCGGCAGCCACGACCTCAGCATCGAGGTCTACGCCTGCCCCTCCTGCGCGGTCACCCCATACGTTCCCCGCACCCCTGGAAGGCGTCGATGAATTTCTGTGCGCGCTGCAACAAGCCCCTGAAGGGCTCGTTCGACACCATCGACAACCCGTCCCCGACGGGCCCGGGCGCCACCATCTACGTCTGCCCAGTCTGGTGCAAGCCCGCGCCATCACCGACGGGGCCCAGCTATCCCATACGCCGCCACTGAAGACCCCCGCCCGTCCCCACCCCCCGTTGGGGGCGGGCGGTACCAGGCCCCGGCCGGACGCCGATCCGGCCGGGGCCGCTCCATGTCTTGATCGTCTGCACTTCGGGCGAGCATAGGGCGAGCTAACGATCTCCAGGCCCCCGAAATGCACTGAAGCCCCAGCTCAGATGTGCTCTGAACTGGGGCTTCCTGGTAGGCCCTGTGGGACTCGAACCCACAACCAATGGATTAAAAGTCCACTGCTCTGCCAATTGAGCTAAGGGCCCAGGCGATGTTGCCACCCCGAGCATAGCGGGACGCGGCCGTGTCGCCGATCGGGTATCGGGGCCACGGCCGTGTCGGGTGGTCGCCGCGTGGTCGGAACGCGCGGAGTGTTACGGATCCACCGGTTCGGGCGCCCCCGCGCGAGCCGCCTCACGCACCCGCGTCCGTTCGTGGTCCGGGTTCAGGAACCAGTGGCGGGCCGACGCCAGCCACCAGGTCGCCGCGAAGCCGAGGACGACCAGGACGGCGATCGGGGCGTAGTTGAAGGTCTCCCAGGTGACCGGGGAGACCTGCGGCAGCATGAACAGCACAGTGATCACACCCACCCACACCACCGACACCACACCCACCACCCGCGACCAGCGGCCCAGGTGCCACGGCCCCCGCTCGAAGGCGTCCCCCTTCCGGATCCGCAGCAGGGTCGGGATGACGTACGCGATGTACAGGCCGATCACGGCGATCGAGGTCACCGCCGCGTAGGCCGTGACATTGATCAGGTACGGCAGTCCCAGCACCAGCGCTGCCAGCGCCGCCAGCCACACCGCGGCCACCGGCGTGCGGGTGCGCGGGTTCACCGTGTGCCACAGGTTCGAGTACGGCAGCGCGCCATCCCGCGAAAACGCGTAGATCATGCGGCTGTTGGCCGTCACCGACGCCATCCCGCAGAACAACTGCGCCCCGATCACGACCAACAGCAGCAGCTTGCCCGCCGTCGCGCCCAGGGCGTCGAGCAGGATCTGGGCCGGCGGCGCCCCCGTCGGGGACGCGAGGGCGCCATCGTACGACTGGATCGCGAAGGTGAAGCCCAGGAGCAGCACGAAGCCCGCTATCCAGGACGTCCAGATGGACCTCACGATCCCCTTCGGGCCCGCCGTCGACGCGTCGCGCGTCTCCTCCGTCATGTGGGCCGAGGCGTCGTAGCCCGTGAAGGTGTACTGGGCCATCAGCAAGCCCAGCAGCACCACGTACACCCCACTCCCCCAGCCCGTGTTGTTCACGAACTCGCCGAACACGAAGGACGCCGACTGATGGTGGTCGGGGGCGAAGGTGAGGGCGCCGACGATCAGTGCCACGCCCAGCACGTGCCACCACACGCTCACGCTGTTGAGCAGGCCGACGATCCGCACGCCGAAGGTGTTCAGCAGGCCGTGCAGGATCAGGATCGCGGCGAACAGCAGGACCGTCCGGCCCGGGGTCACCTCGAAGTCGAACTGGAGGTTCAGGTACGCGCCGAGGAACGACGCCGCCCCGAAGTCGATGCCCGCCGTCACCGCCACCTGGCCCAGCACGTTGAACCAGCCCGTGAACCACGCCCAGGCGGCCGCGGTCCGGGACGGCGCCAGCCGGTGCGCCCAGAAGTACAGGCCCGCCGACGTCGGGTAGGCCGAGCAGATCTCGGCCATCGCCAGGCCCACGAAGAGCGTCATCAGGCCTACCGCGACCCAGCCCCACATGATCACCGCCGGGCCGCCCGTGTTCATGCCGAACAGGTACAGGGTCAGGCAGCCCGACAGGACCGAGATGATCGTGAAGGAGACCGCGTAGTTCGAGAACGCCGACATGCGGCGTGCCAGAACCTGGGTGTAGCCGAGCTGGGCCAGCCGTTCCTCGTCCGTGAGCCCACTCGCTGTGGCGTCATCTGTCATGTCCCCAGCGATTCCCCTGCCAGGGGCGTGACACACGTCACGACTTGGCCAGAAAGTGCCCTCGTCGGCTTACCGCCTACGCGGCGTCGTGAATCACGAGCTTGAACTCGGCGAGCTTCAACGCCACGGGGAGGGCGGCGTTGTGCGTCACGCGCAGTGCGAGGGGCGTGCCCGGGGTGACGAACAGGCCGTGGTTCTTGACGAAGTACTGGCCGCCGGGTGTCGGCGCGCGATGCTCGGTCGCGGTGGTGTCGTTGGGGTTCGGGGTCAGGCCGAGAGGGTCACGCACGTACTGATCCCGCAGCTCGGTATACGCGCCCACGCCGCTGGGCTCCCCCCACTGGATCATGGCGTACAGGTGTCCCCAGCCTGCTTTCGAGGGCCAGATCAGGCCGCTGCGGTCATCCTTCTCCCAGTCCTCCACCACGTACCCGTCAGGCTGCGTGGCCTGGTGCATCTCGAACCGGTCGGTCGACTCCTTCGCCCCGAAAGGGAACTTGACGATCTGGTACGTCGTCCCGGGCGAGACCGCCTGCGGGGTGTCGACCTTCAGGGAGCACACCTGCACACCGGGGTCGGCGGATAAGTTCGTCGGCATCAGCACTGCCCTTCGTCGGCCTGGCCGGTGCCGGGGCCTGTGCCGCCCGACATCCGGCGTGCGTTTTCGTCGCCTGCCCCGATCGATTCGAGGTATTCGGGCCGCACAACTCGCCCATGACAAAGCGCCGTGGCCCCCGGTCTCCGGGGTCCACGGCGCTCTGACTACTTACTTACAACCGGCGTCAGCCGTTGCGCTTCCAGCGCGGCTTGTCGTCGCGGCGGCCGAAGGTACCGGTGCCCGTGCCGGTACCGGTGGTGCCACGGTGGTCGTCACGACGGCCGGACGGGCGGTCGTGGCCACCGGGACGGAAGCCGGGGCGCTCGGCCTGGCGGTCGCGGTTGAACGGACGGTCGCTGCCACGGTGTCCGCCGCGCTCGTCCCGGCGGTCGAAGGAACGCGGGGCACGGTCGTCACGGCGGAAGCCGCCACCACGCTCGTCGTCCCGACGCTCGAAGGTACGCCCACCGCGGTCACCACCGCGGTCGTCACGGCGCTCGAAGGTACGTCCACCACGGTCGTTACGGTCGCTGCCCCGGTCGTCACGGCGGAAGCCGCCACGGTCGCCGCCGTCACGACGCTCGAACGAACGGCCACCGCGGTCGTCCCGACGGTCGTCGCGACGCTCGAAGGTACGCCCGCCACGGTCGTTGCGGTCACCGCCCCGGTCGTCACGACGCTCGAAGGAACGGCCTCCACGGTCGTTACGGTCGCGGTTGAAGCCGCCCCGGTCGTCACGACGCTCGGAGGAGCGACCGCCACGGTCACCACGGTCGTCGCGACGGAACCCGCCACGGTCACCACGGTCGTCCCGCCTGTCGGACTTGTAACTGTTGTCCTGCGACACCGGCTGCGCGGGCACGGAGGCCTGGGCCGCCGCCTCGGCGACCGCGGCCTGCGCCTCGGCGACCGCCGCCTCCGGGTCGTCGCCCCGCTCGCGGGCGGCACGGGCGACCAGGCGGTCGGCCTCCTCGCGCAGCTCGGTCGCGCGCCGCTGCGCCCGCTCCAACTGCTTGGCGAGCTGGACGGCCTCGCGCTCGGCCTGCTGCGCCGCGTTGCCCGCGGCCTCGGCCTGGACCTCGGTCATCGAACGGGCGCCGGTGATCTCGGCGACCTCGGGCTCGAAGGCCGTACCGGAGTTGATGATGTGCCGCGAGGCGTCGACGCCCGCGTCCTCCATCAGCCGGAAGATCTGCCGGCGCTGGTGCGGCAGCGACAGGGAGACGACGGTGCCGGAGCGGCCCGCGCGAGCGGTACGTCCGGAACGGTGCAGGTAGTCCTTGTGGTCACCGGCCGGGTCCACGTTCAGCACCAGATCGATGCCGTCGACGTGGATACCGCGGGCGGCGACGTCGGTCGCGACCAGCGCGTTGACGTAACCGTCCTTGAAGTCGGCCAGCGTCCGCGTCCGCGCGCCCTGCGTCATGCCGCCGTGCAGCGCGTCGGCCTTCAGACCGGCGTCGCGCAGCTGCTCGGCGATACGGTCGGCGCCCAGCTGCGTACGGACGAAGATGATCGTGCGGCCCTTGCGGGAGGCGATGGCGGCGGTGACCGGCGCCTTGTCCTTGGGCTTCACGATGAGGATGTGGTGCGACATGGTCGTCACCGCGCCCTGCGCCGCGTCGACCTCGTGCGTGGCCGGGTTGGTCAGGTAGCGGTCGACCAGGGTCTTGATCTCGTTCTCCATGGTCGCGGAGAAGAGCATGCGCTGGCCGCCGGAGGGAACCTGGTCGAGCAGCTCGGTGACCTCGGGCAGGAAGCCCAGGTCGGACATCTGGTCGGCCTCGTCGATGACGGAGATCTGCACGTTCTCGAGCGAGCAGGCACCGCGGTTGATGATGTCGCGCAGCCGCCCCGGGGTGGCGACCAGCACGTCCACACCCCGCTCCAGGGCGTAGATCTGGTTGCCCATCGACGTACCGCCGCAGACGACCTTCATCTTCAGGCCGAGGACGTCGCCGTAGGGCTGGAGCGCGTCGGCCACCTGCATGGCGAGCTCACGGGTCGGCGTGAGGATGACGGCGCGCGGCTTGCGCTTCTCGGTGTGGCCGCCGGCCAGCGTGGCCAGGGTCGGCAGACCGAAGGAGAGGGTCTTGCCGGAGCCGGTGCGGCCACGGCCGAGGATGTCGCGGCCGGCCAGGGCGTCCGGGATGGTCGCGGCCTGGATCGGGAAGGGGGAGGTGACGCCGTTCTGCGCGAGCTTGCGCACCACGCCGTCGGGGAGACCGAGTGCGGCGAAGGTGACCTCGGGAGTCCCGTTCGTCCCGTTCGTCTCGATCGTCTCAGTCGCGACGATCGTTTCGGTCGTCTCAGTCGCGACGATCGTCTCGGTCGACTCGATCACGACGTCGTTCTCGGGGTTCTCGGCGTTGTCGCCGTTCTCGGGCACGACGATGTGATCAGTACTGGAAATGGACATGCGTATGCGAAACCTTCCGGAGTCTCGTCGGCACGCGCCCGTCAACTCCGTGATTCGCAATACGACCGCCTCTATGCGGTCAGCCACGGCAAGGGAGAGTACGCGCCACACGGCGCGCTCTGCGTTGGCGCCGGGCAAGATGGTCAAACGATCTATTACCATACGCACCCCCTCCCCCTAAAGGCAAACCGACCCCCATCACCGCAGGTCAGCAGCGCATTCCGGGTTACGCCGGCGACCCCGCCGCCGGTGCCGGCTCCCGCTGGGCCAGCTGCGGTCCGGCCGGTTCGTGGGCCGACGAGGACGGCTCCGCGACCGTCGGAGTCGGCGTGGGCGACGCGGGCGGCGGGGTGGGTGTCGGCTCGGGCTCGGCCGTTCGGGTAGGGCTGGGCTGCTCCTCGGTCGGCGTGGGCACCCCCGGCTCCACGGGCTTCCCCGGCCGGCCCTTGCCGGCCTTGCCTCCCTCGTCGTCCGCCGGGGCGGACACACCGGGCTGCGCCGACGAGGACGCCGAAGGCGACGCGGAGGAGCCCTCCTTGCCCTTCTTGCCCTTCTTGTGCTTGCCGTGCCCGTGCTTGCCGTCACCGACCGCCGCGCCGGCTCCGGGCCCGCCGCCCGACACCTCCGCCCCGCCGTCGGGCACCTCACCGCCCCGCTGCCCGGCGGAGCGCGACGGCTTGGCGCTCCCCCCGTCGTCGTCCTCGCCCACGCTCATGCAGCCGGCGGCAGCGGCGACGGCCATGACCGTGGCGGCCAGACGGACGGGTACGTACAAGGGGCGCACGAGCAGCCACCTCCGGTGGAGGGCGAGGGAGTCAACCTCTCCAACTCCCGCCGCCCACAAGAGGACACGCGCCCCGTATCGACCAGGCTCACCCGTACCCGAGCGTGTGCAGCCGGGCGTCGTCGATCCCGAAGTGGTGCGCGATCTCATGCACCACCGTCACCTCGGTCTCCTCGACGACCTCCTCCCGCGACGCGCACATCCGCAGCGTCGGCCCCCGGTAGATCGTGATCCGGTCCGGCAGCACCCCGGCGTACCACTCGCCCCGGTCGGTCAACGGCGTCCCCTCGTAGAGCCCGAGCAGCTCGGGATCGTCCGTCGGGGGCTCGTCCTCGACGAACACCGCGACGTTGTCCATCAGCCGCGTCAACTCCGGCGGAATCCGGTCCAGCGCCTCGGCCACCAGTTCTTCGAACTCCTCGCGCGTCATCTCCAGCACAGGGCCATTGTCCGGCACGCGGCAGCCGTATGAGAGTCATGAGCACACCCGCATATCGACGCGCGGACTTGGGCATACGGGACCAATGGCCCGCGTCCCCGTCGCAGTCCGGAACGTCGTGAACCCCCTACGCAGGACCTCGCGCACCCTGGCCCGCCGCCGCGCACGCGGCCACACCCCGCCCCCGCCCGTCGAACTCGTCCCCCAGCCCCACCCCTGGACGCGGGCCTGCGGCCTCGTCGCCGTCGTCGTCCTCGGCGCCTGGCTCGGTCTCCTGATCGTCGGCAACGTGCGGACCCCGGTCGGCCCCATGAACACGACGATGACCCTGCGCCCGTCGCTCACCGGCGGCACGAAGATCAACGTCTCGCCGCTCGGGGCGCTGCAACTGGACAGCCACCACGCCCCCGTCCGCCTGGACGTCAACGTCGACCAGCTCGACCCGGTCCGCTCCCAGGCCCTGGTCGACCACCCCGAACGCCTCTCGGGCCTCCAGGACGAGGTCGGCCGGGACGTCGAACACGGCACCCTGGACCTGGCCGTACGCTCCTGCGTCGCCGTCGTCTCGGGCGCCACCGCCCTCGGCCTCGCGGTCTACCGCCGCCCCCGCCGGGCCCTGGCGGCCGGCGGCCTGGCGCTGACCCTGCTGGTCGCCTCCGGAGGAACGGCGTACGCCACCTGGAACCCGGAGTCGATCCTGGAGCCGAAGTTCTCCGGCCTGCTGTCCTCCGCACCCTCCCTGGTCGGCAACGCGCGCAGCATCGTCACGGAATTCGACGTCTACCAGAAGGAGTTGGCCCGCCTGGTGACCAACGTGACAAAGCTGTACGACGCCACGTCCACGCTCCCCACCTACGCACCCGACCCGTCCACCATCCGCGTCCTGCACGTCTCCGACATCCACCTCAACCCGGCGAGCTGGAAGATCATCGCCTCGCTGGTGGACCAGTACAAGGTGGACGTGATCGTCGACTCCGGCGACACGATGGACCACGGCTCGGCGGCCGAGAACGGCTTTCTGGACCCGATCGAGGACCTCGGTGCCCCCTACGTCTGGGTCCGGGGCAACCACGACTCCCGGACCACCCAGCGCTACCTGGAAGGCCTGAAGAACGTCCACGTCCTGGACGACGGCCGCGCCGAGACCATCGAGGGCCTGCGCTTCGCCGGCATCGGCGACCCTCAATTCACCCCCGACCGCGCCGACAAACCCGGCGCCGAGGAGTCCCAGGAGCGGGCGGGCGCCCGGCTGGCCGCCGCGCTGCGCGCCCAGGACGCCGCCGGCACACCGGTCGACGTCGCCATCGCCCACGAACCGTCGGCGGCCCGCCTGGTCGACGGCGAGGTCCCGCTGGTCCTGGCCGGCCATCTCCACCACAACGAGATGGAGATCATGAAGAACGGCACCCGGCTGCGCATCGAGGGCTCGACGGGCGGCAGCGGCCTGCGCGCGATCGAGGGCAAGTATCCCGACCCCATCGAGGCGTCGATCCTCTATATGGACCGCGCCACCCGCCATCTCCAGGCCTGGGACGAGATCAAGCTCGGCGGCCTGGGCCTGACGACGGCCGAGGTCAGCCGCCACCTCCCCCAGGAGAACCAGCCCGGAGCGACCCCGTCGCCCTCACCGGCCTCTCCCACCCAGTCCCCCACCCGTTCCTCCACCCAGTCCCCCACTCCGTCCACCACGGCTCCGTAAACCGTTTTGGCGATACCTCCCGGCATCCCATATGCTTCTCACGTCCCCGACGCGCCGCGAGGCGCCCAGGCGGGCCGATAGCCCTCATCGTCTAGCGGCCTAGGACGCCGCCCTTTCAAGGCGGTAGCACGGGTTCGAATCCCGTTGGGGGCACTTCACAGATTTTCGTGCGATCGGCGGCATCCTGCGGTGGTGGGGTGACCGCCGTTTCGTGTGTAGCCCTTGGTACTGCATCGACGCTCCGGTCGACCGCACCTGAGCCGATCATTCGGTCGTGCCGCGGCCGGATGCGTTCAGACAGTGCCTCGCCGCCGCGACGAGTGTGAGGGCCGCGGCACTCGCTCCGCCGACGGGCGGGCTGACGTTGGTGGTGAAGGCCATGCCGACGCAGAACCGGGGATCGGCCAGCGCGAGCGAGCCGGCGTGTCCGTCATGGCCGTACGAGGCCGGGCCGAGCAGGGGAAGACGAGCCGTGGGCCTTTGGACTCCGGAACCGAAGTGGGACGGCTCGCCGAGGACCTCGTCGAGCCCGATCGAGCGGGTGCGGGCGAGGGCGGCACTGCTCTCGGCGTCCAGCAGGCGTACGTCGTCAACCGGTCCGACGGCCGCGGCATACAGCCGTGCCAGGTCGCGGGCACCGGCGACCAGGTTGGTCGCGGGCCAGGTCGCTGCGAGAACATCCGGCTGGTTGAAGACCGAGGGGTCATCGAGCAGTCCGAGGCCGACGGCGTCGAAGAGCAGCCCTGCGCGCGCCGACTGCAGCGGGGTGCGCATCGGGGGGCGTGTCCGCAGCGGTAGCACGTCGTGGTTGTCCGACGGCGGAACCCCGAGAGCGAGGCCGAGACCGAGCGGTTGCCGGATGTGTGCGTCGATGTAATCGGCGACGCTGATGCCCAGGGCCCGCCGGAAGACGCCGTCGAGCAGGGCGCCGTAGGTAATGGCGTGGTAGCCGTGCTTCGTCCCTGGTTCCCAGTGGGGTTCCTGTCGCTCCAGGGCGGGTTCGAGCCTGCCGGCCAGGTGGTCTTCCACGGTGAGCTCCTGGTCGACCAGGGGCAGCCCCGCCTGGTGGCTGAGCACGTGGCGGGTGGTGATGCGGCGGGTCGCTGTCCGCCGCATGGCGGGCCAGACATCGCAGATCGGGGCATCGAGGTCGAGCTGTCCGTCAGCGTGCGCGTGCTGGGCGGCGATCGCCGAGACGCCCTTGGAGACGGAGAACAGCAGGTACCGGGCGTCGCCAGGGCCTCCGTACGACAGGTCTACGGCAGGATGCCCGTCCAGGT
Source organism: Streptomyces sp. NPDC050619 (assembly GCF_040654815.1). Lineage (NCBI taxonomy): Bacteria > Bacillati > Actinomycetota > Actinomycetes > Kitasatosporales > Streptomycetaceae > Streptomyces > Streptomyces sp. NPDC050619. The sequence continues at coordinate 78,954 of NZ_JBFAIR010000020.1, forward strand.
AGATCGCCAGGGCGGCGGCACCGCCTCCCTGTTCCGCGACGACTCGCGCGAACACATCGGCGAGGGCTTCGAACGGGGCCCGGGCCCAGCCTTCCACCCGCATCGCATCAGCTCCGGTCCGGCCCGTAGCTCTCCCGTGCGGCTGGTGCGCCGGCTCTCGGGTGACTGAGGTGGCCGAGTCGTCCGCGGCGACGGAACCGGTGGGGCCGGGGACCGGCGGTGCGGTCACCGCCGGCGCCGACCGCCGGTCCAGGCTCATCAACGGGTGCCCCTCGCGGCGAACTGGGCGATCTGGTCGACGTTGGACTTGTCGACGAAGGCGGGGCCGGTCAGGATCGCCTGTTCACCGCCGCCCATGTAGTTGCCGTTGTTCTTGTACAGCCACAGCGAGTCGATCGCCAGGTAGCCCTGGAGGTAGGGCTGCTGGTCGACCGCGAACTGGATCGCGCCCTCGCTGATGGCGCCGGTGAGGTCCTTGTTCAGGTCGAAGGTGGCGATCTTGGCCTTGCTGCCCGCCTCGGACACGGACTGCACGGCGGTCAGCGCGTACGAGGCGCCGAGGCTGACGACGTAGTCGATGGAGCGGTCCTGCTGCAGCTTGGCGGTGATCGTCGCCTTCACGGCAGGCATGTCGGTGCCGTTGACGTAGAGGTTCTCCGTCTTGCCCTGGAAGGTCTTCTTCACGCCGTCGCAGCGCTTGGTGAGGCCGATGTTGCCCTGCTCGGTGATGACGCAGACGGCCTTCTTCGCGCCGACCTCGTTCAGCTTCTTGCCGAACGCCTCGCCGGCGACGGTCTCGTCCTGACCGAAGAACTCCATCAGGCCGAGCTTCTTCCACTCGCTCACACCCGAGTTGAGGCCGACGACGGGGATACCCGCTGCCGTGGCCTTGTGTACGACGTCCTTCATGGCCTCGGGCTTGGCGAGCGTGATCGCGATGCCGTCGACCTTCTGATCGATGGCGTTCTGGACCAGGTTGGCCTGGTTGGCCGCGCTCGGGTCGCCGGAGTAGACGAGCCGGATGTTGTCCTTCGCGGCGGCCGCCTCGGCGCCCTTGCGGACGATGTCCCAGAAGGTGTCGCCGGGCCCTTGGTGGGTGATCATCGCGACCGTCAGACGGGGAGTGGTCGCCTTGCCCGCGGACAAGCCGCCGGCGCTTTGCTCGGCCTGCTTCCCGCCCGAACTGCTGGAGCAGCCGGCGAGGGCCAGTGCCGTGACCGTGGTCACGGTCACGAGGGAGGCGAATCTGCGCGGATGAGAAGAGCGGTGCATCTGTCTTGAACCTTACTGTCCGACAGAGAAAGGAAGAGAGGGAACCGTGCGGGCTCAGAACCTGAGGTCCTGGAGATCGCGTGGCTCGAGCGGCGTCGCGGCGCCGGAGGACGGCTTCTGTTGGAGCGCTCCAATGACCTAAACTTTGGAGCGCTCCAACGAGTACGTCAATAGGTCCGGGAGGTTGCGTGTCGGTAACGCTGGAGGATGTCGCGGCCCGAGCCGGCGTATCGCGGTCCCTGGCCAGCCTGGTGATGCGAAACGACCCCCGCGTCTCCGCACGGCGCCGGGAAGCGGTACTGAAGGCGGCGGCCGAGCTGGGCTACCGCCCCAACGCCCATGCCGCCCAGCTCGCCAGCCGACGCACCATGACGGTGGGGGTCGTCCTGGTGGAGCTGCGCAATCCCGTCTACACGGAGATCTTCACCGGCGTCCAGGAACAGGCCGAGAAGGCCGGCTACGGCGTGCTCCTCTCAGGCGGAGAACTTCTGACCGCGGACACCGAGCGACGGGCTGTCGACGGTTTGCTGGAGCACCGGGTGGACGGCATCGTCCTCGTCGGTCCCCGTCTGCCGTCGAAGGACCTGCGCGAGCTCGCCGGCCGCGTGCCCCTGGTCGTCGTGGGCCGTCATGTACAGGGCGTCGACTCGGTCGCGGTGGACACCCGGCACGGCACCCGCCTCGCCGTCGAACATCTCGTCGGACTCGGCCATGCGGACATCGCCCACATCGACGGCGGCAAGGGCCCTGGGGCTGAGAGCCACCGCCGGGCTTACCTCGACACCATGGAGCAGCACGGACTGTCCGCGTACAGCCGCATTGTCCGTGGCGACTACACCGAGCACGGCGGTAGGCGAGCAGCGGAGATCCTGCTGTCGAGTTCCCACCCTCCCACCGCGGTTTTCGCGGCCAACGACCTGTCCGCCCTCGGTGTCCTCGCGGCCCTCAAGCATCGAGGGATGAGTGCGCCGGAAGACCTCTCGCTGATCGGCTTCGACAACACGGTTCTCGCCCAGTTCGGCTATATCGACCTGACCACCATCGACACCCCCCGCCAAGACATGGGAGCGACCGCGGTGACCCTGCTGACCGCCCGGATCGAGGACACCGGTCGCCCAACCCACCCCGCGCAACTCGCTCCACGGCTCATCGTGCGCTCCACTACCGTCCCGCACCCCGGGGTGTAGCCCGCGCGGTACGCAGGGCGGCCAGGCTGCGGCAGGGAGCTATGCGCCCACGCTCCGCTACCACGACGGCCGCTTCCGGCTGATCGTCACGAAGGTGAGCGGCGACGGCAACCCGCTGTTCACGGCAACCGACACGGCCGGCCTCTGGTCCGACCCGGTCCGGCTGTCCGGGGGCGGTACGGCACCGACCCGGCCTGGTCTGGCCTGGCCTGGTCTGGTCTGGTCGGACCTGGTCTGGTCGGCCTGGTCTGGCGTGGGACGACGACGGCAACTGCTGGTGCACCACGGCGCCGCAGTCGCATCCGCATCGATCCCCACACCGGGAAGACATTGGTCCGCCGCGTCGGCTCTGGTAAGGGGCTCTGAATCGTTGGTGGTCTGCGGGACCGACGTCGACCGGCACCCGGTTGTGACGGCCGCCCATGCCTACACCGTGGAACGTCTGGGCCTGGTTGCCTCTGGCCGGTGGGTGTGGTCGCGCGTGGGGCTCAGTCGTGTGGTCCTGCGCCATGCAGGAGTGTGTCGATGACGAGGTTGGCCAGGGCGTCCGGGTCCTGGTCGCCATCGGGCCGGTTGATGGCCTCGCTGAGGAGGGCGATGTACACCTGCCGCGTCCACTTGAGGTCCGCGTCCGGCGCGATCAGTCCCTCGCCTTGTGCTCGGGCGAGGAGGCGGAGGGTGCGGGCGTTGATGTCGTCCCAGAGGGCGGCTGCGGTTTCGGTGTGGGGTGTGGCGTGGCCGAGGGTGAACCGCCAGGTGCTCTTGACCCGCAGGGTGTTCGCGGTCACCCGGTAGAGCGCGACGAGGGCGGGGGCTGCGTCGGGCCGGGCGTCTTCGATGGCCTCGATGAGCTGCTGCTTCGCGGAGACGGCGAGCGCCTCCAGGAGTGCCTGCCGGTTGGCGAACCGCCGGTGCACGGTGATTCGTGTCAGTCCCGCCGCCTCGGCGATCTGCTCCATGGAGGCGCCGGCGTCCTGGGCGAGGACCCGCTCGGCCGCCTCCAGAATCGCGCGCACACTGCGCTCGGCATCTGCCCGCAGTGCTCGGCCCATGTCTGTCTCCTGCCGCGTCGTCGTCGGTTCCTGCTTTCTTGTAGACGATACGTGAAAGCTACGACTCTTTCATTAACGGCTTCTCTAGTGTTGCATTTCTATCATTAGTTGATGCAGCGATGAAACCGATTGTGGAGACCAACGCCGGTATCGGCTCGGCGAGCGCCGCCGCCCTCTACCCGGAACTGCCCTGACGAGCAATCGTCTCGCCGAACCATGGTGCCGCTGTCGGCAAGACCGACAAGAGAGCCCTGCGCGCAGCCCTGCTGACCGCCCGGCTGTTGAGAGCGCTGACGGCGACGGTCGCCGCGAACTCGCGCTCGCTCTACTCGAAGTGACCGCTGCCGCCGCGCACATACAGTTCACCGACCTGCCCGACCTGCCCGACCGGCACGGGCCTGCCGTCTCCGTCCCGCAGCTCGACCTCGGCTCCGGGGCGCGGGCGCCCACAGTTGGTCAGAGGAACGCAAGGTGGCCACTGGTGTGCGTGGTCAATGTGCAGACGCGAGAAGATACGGCTGGTCCGACCAGGCCACGGGGTTACGGCAGGGCACCGCCGTGTGGCGGAGGGGCTGTCAGCGGTCGAGGAAGGTGTTCACTTCGGTGCCGAACTTGACGGCGTACTGGTAGAGGAAGCCGTGGCCGGCGTCCGGGTAGATGTGCAGTTGGGCGTTGGGGAGGTGCTTGGCCAGCAGGTGGGAGTTCTTGGCGGGCATGAGGATGTCGCTCTCGCCGTCGGCGACCAGGGTGGGCTGGAAGAGGGCCTTGAGGCGGACCAGCCTGGACTTGTCGGGGATGCCCCAGTCGGACCACCCGGTGAGCTGGTGGTCGCGGGTGGTGAGGCTGGAGGGGGCGTCGTGGTCGGTGGTGCGCCTGCCGAGGCGCTGCAGGAACTGCTTCCCCGCGGCCTGGCTGGTGGGAGTGTTCTTGAAGAAGAGGAAGAGGTAGTCCTCGGGGCCAGGGTTGTCCTTCAGTGTCCTTTGCAGGATGTCGGGGTCGGATGCGCGCTGGTCCACTCCGCCCTGGGGGCCCGTGGCGGCCAGGACGACGCGGCGGACCTGCCAGGGGCGGCGCAGGGCGACCTCCTGTGCGACTTCGCCGCCGAGGGAGAAGCCGAGCACGTCGTAGCGGGGCAGTTTGAGGGCGTCGATGAAGTCGATGGCGTCCAGGGCCATCTGCTGGACGGTGCTGGGGGTGGTGCCGGTGGAGCCGTCGACGCCGACGTTGTCGACGAGGACGACCTCGCGTTTGGCGGCGATGGTGTCGATGAGCTGCGGGTCCCAGCTGTCGAGGGTGCCGCGGAAGTGCTGCAGGAAGACCAGGGGCACGCTGCCGGGGCTGGGACGGCCGAAGCGGCGGTACTGGTAGGTGACGCCGTTGGCCGCTTTGACGCGCAGGTTGGGGGCGGTGCTGGCGCTCTCGGTGTTCTGCGTCTGGGTGGCCGAGTGTCGCGTGCCGCTGGATCTGTCGCCCACGGCATTGGCCAGGCTCGGTGCCGTGGCGGTGAGAGCCGCGACGACCGAGATGCCGGCCAGCGCCATCGCGGTGCGCCGGGAGATACGGGTACGTCGGTTGATTGAGGGCATGCCAATTCCTTGAGTCAGAGCCGGAGGATTGCCCCGGCGTGGTGAACTTGTCGTGCGCGGAAGCGGGGCTATTCCTGACCCGGCGACTTCGTCGAGCCGGGTCCGCCGCTGTGTAGATCTGAAGGCCCGCGGGGTCCGATCAGGCGGCGGCCAGGTCGTTGGGCGTCATCCTGGGCGCCCGCCTGGATCATCCGCCGGGGCGAACGAGTCCGCTCTCGTAGGCCACGACGACGGCCTGTATCCGGTCGCGGACGCGTAGTTTGGACAGGACGTGGGCCACGTGTGTCTTGACCGTGGTCTCGCCGAGGAACAGCTTCCCGGCGATCTCCGCGTTGTTCAGCCCGCGGGCGACCAGACCGAGCACCTCACGCTCCCGGTCGGAGAGGACGTCGAGGCGTTTGTCGGCGAGGGGGGCGACGGCGCCCGTGACGTACCGGTCGATCAACCGCCGCGTCACCGAAGGGGCGATCATCGTGTCGCCGCGCAGGACGCCGCGGATGGCGACGAGCAACTCGGCGGCCGGTGTGTCCTTGACGAGGAAGCCGCTCGCTCCCGCACACAGGGCCGCGTAGGCGTACTCGTCGCGGTCGCAGGCGGCGAGGACGAGCACTCGCGTGTCGGGCAGGGCGGCGCGCAATTGCGCGGTGACTGAGATGCCGTCCAGGCGCGGCAGTCGCACCTCCATGAGGACGAGGTCCGGGCGCAGCGTGAGTGCCAGCGCCACAGCTGTCTCGCCGTCACCGGCCTCGCCGACGACCGTGAGATCCGGCTGGCCGTCCACGACCATGCGCAGGCCGGCCCGCATCAACTCCTGGGCCTCGCAGATCAACACGTCGGCCTCCGTCATGGCGCCCCGCCCCCGGGCCGGGCCACCCGCTCCCGCACACCGGTCGACCCGTGCCCGAACGCTGCCCGGTCGGTGTTGCGGGCACCGGCGTGGACGGCGGCGCCACGGTTTGACGGCTCAGCGGCGAGCGCCAGGTGAAGGCCCCGGCCGGCTCCGGTGACGATGACGGTACTGGCGTACATGCCCATGAAATCCTCCCGGCGAATGGGGTGAACAGGGTGAATGGGAACGGGGCGCTGGTCTCACCGAACGGCCTGCCGATGTCCCTGCCGACGGGCAGGGTGGCCGCGGGTGCCGTAGGTCAGGTGTTCCTGTCAGTGACCTGGAGGCCTGAGGGGATCGGCCGCGCAGGCCCGTCACCCGCCGGACGGCGCTCTTCGACCATGACCAGGGCGACCACGATCGCGACGGCGATGACGGCCGCCAGGTACGCCGGGGCCGTCATCGTGACGGCGCAGCCGATGACCAGAGCGGACAGCGCGAGCAGCCGTGACCGGAGCAGGTCGTCGAACAAGGCTGCCCCGTGCCAGGTCTGCGCGCCGATATAGAGGGCAGGCCCGCCGAACAGCAGCAGGTTCGTGGTGATACCGGCGTGATGGACCGGGTGGGCGATGACGCGTTCGTCGCCCGCGGCGGCGGCGATCATCCCGGCGACGGAGACCATGAGGCTGTAGACGCCGCTGCGCCCGGCCCGTATGGGGTCCTCGGTCCGCTCGTAGTGGCGCACGATGTGCTCGGAGCGGCTGAAGAACAGCCAGAACAACGCGACCGTGCCGGTGAGCGCCACGCCGCTGGTCAGCAGGGTCATGGGCACGTACGGCGCGGCGGTGAGCGCTGTGCCGGTGGTCAGGATCGCCTCACCGAACGCGATGATCATGAAAAGGCGACCACGTTCCAGCAGGTGTCTGCCCGCGAAGCCGACCTGCCGGGAGTCCAGCCTGCGGCCGGGCAGGGGATGCGCCGTCCAGGTGCCCGCCAGCTCGATCAGGGTCGCCGCGGCCCACCAGACCAGCCGTGCGCCGCCGTCGGCCGCCGCGCCGGTCAGCCAGAAGGGGGCGGCCGCGGTGAACCAGACCAGGACGCGGCGCCAATGCTCCTGTTCACGCCGGTCGAGACCCACCCTGAGCAGCCACGCCGTCCGGCCCAGATGGATCAGCAGGAAGGTGACGACGAAGGCCCATCCGGCATCGCCGAAGGCGCGCGGGATGGCGGCGTTCATGAAGAGCCCCAGGAGCATGACCGTCAGCAGCATCCGGCGGGTCCGCGGGTCCTCGGCCGGGACGAGGGTGACCGCCCAGGTGGTGTAGGCCCATGCCGCGTAGACGGCGAGGTAGAGCACGAGCGTCTGGGCGGCGCCGGTCCATGTCGGGTGCGCCAACAGCTGATGTGACAGCTGGCCGATCGCGAAGACGTAGACCAGGTCGAAGAACAACTCCAGCGGCGTGACCTCCCGGCGCGCCGGAACGCTGGTCGACTGCACGACGAATCTCCTCGTTCGATGGTTTCGCGGTGGTGCTCAGTCGGCGAGGAAGGCCGTCACCTGGGCGGCGAAGTCCCTGGCGTGCTGGAAGAGGAAGGCGTGGCCGGCGTCGCTGTAGGCGACGAGGGTGGCGTCGGCGAGGTGATGGACGGCGGTGTAGGAGGCCAGGGCGGGGATCATCGCGTCCTGGATGCCGGTGGCGTACAGGACGGGCTGCTTGACGGTCGCCAGGTCCGCGCGCACCTGCTCGAAGGGGATCGCCGCGTCCTTCTGGATCGCGGCGATCTGGCCCATGGCCGCCGCCTCGGACACGTCGGGACGCCCAGTGGCCAGCCGGGTCGCCACCCGGGCGAGGTGCGCGTACCCGGCGGCGCGGCCGGTCTCCGTCTCGGGGAAGAACAGGAACACCAGGTCGTCCCCGGTGACCTCGGGCTTGGTCATGGTTGCCCCGACCTTCGGGTCCGGAGCGGGTGCGCCCGGCACCGTGCCGCCGGGGTTGGCGGCCGCCACGACCAGCTTGCGGACCAGGCCGGGCCGGGTGCGGGCGATGTGCTGGGCGACGGTGCCGCCCAGGGTCCAGCCGAGCAGGTCCACCTGCGCCGGGCCGAGGGCCTCGATGAACTCGACGGTGCCGTCGGCGAGTCCCTCCACGGAATCGCGCGGGGTGCCGGTGGTGTAGCCGGTGCCGACGTTGTCGAACACGATCACGTCGTGGGTGGCGGCGAGGTGGTCCAGGAACTCCGGGTCCCACCAGTCGAGGGTGCCCCTGACCCGGTTCAGCAGGACCAGCGGGATGCCGCCGCGCGGGCCGATGCGCCGATAGGTGAACGTCGCGGAGGGGCCTTCCACGGTGAGGTTCTCGGCCGTGTCTGCCAGATAGGTGCTCATGGCGCGCTTTCTGTGACGAGGGGTGGTTGTCAGGCGGCGGGCAGGTGGTTGAGCTTGCGCAGTTGCTGGTCGAACATGCGGGAGGGGACCATGCGGCGCATGGTGCGCACGCGTCCGGTGAGGGCGCCGGCGGTGTAGCGCAGCTTGGGCTTGGTGTCGGTGGCCGCCGCGACGATCTCCTTGGCGACGACGGCGGGGTCGTCGCCGTCCTTGACGGCACCGGCCATGTACTCCTCGAAGACGTGGCGCTGCTTGGCGTAGACGTCCAGGGGCCGGTCGGGGCGGACGCTGGCCGCGTCGAAGGCGGTGTTGGTCCAGGCGGGTTCGACGAGCAGGACTCGTACGCCGTACTCGCGGACCTCGTGGTCGACGGACTCGGAGTAGCCCTCGACGGCGTGCTTGGAGGCGGCGTAGACGGCCATGTAGGGCTGCGGCATGAAGCCGACGATGGACGAGAGGTTGATGATGCGTCCGCTGCCCGCCGCGCGCATGTGGGGCAGGACGGCGTTCGTCATGCGGATGACGCCGAAGACGTTGATGTCGAACAGGCCCTGGGCCTGCCCGGCGGAGGACTCCTCGGCGGCGCCCGCCGAGCCGATACCGGCGTTGTTGACCAGGACGTCGATCCGCCCGAACCGGTCGATCACCTCGCCGACCGCGGCGGTCACCGAGGCGTCGCTGGTCACGTCGAGGTCGAAGAAGGTCACGCCCTTGAGCGGGGTGACGTGCGCGGTGTTGCGGCTGGTGCCGACCACGTCGTAACCCGCCGCGGCCAGCGCGAGCGCGGCTGCCTTGCCGATACCGGAGGACGCACCCGTCACGAGGGCTACCGGACGTGTTGTCGCCATTGTGAGCTCCTGACTCATGGGATCGGGGCGATCCCCGATCGGTTGCTTGAATGTATCAGGTTCAAGATGAAAAGCAACAGCGGAGCATCAATTATAGAAGTAGTCGAGGCATCCATGTATCCCTTATAAGGGGTGAGTGGGAGGCGTCAGCGCGAGCCTCGCGTGGGTGCGGCGGGAGCCCAAAGCGGGCGGCGGTGGCGCAGACGGGGCGGGCGTCGCAGACGGTGACCCGGTAGCCCAGGAAGCGTCCGGTCCGGCTCAACGCGGCGGCGAAGTCGACGGCGCCGAAGATCAGCAGGCGGGGGCGGGATGCCTGGATGTGGACGAGGACGGTCATGCGCTCGGGGCAGTTGTCGGATTCCCCGCCGACCTCGCTGAGGGCGGTGCGTCCGGTCCTCAGCAGGGCGCGGGCCTGTGCCGCCACCGCCCGGTCCTCGCGTGTGCCGCCCAGAGTGCCGTCGTACGCGCTGCCGTCGCTGAGGAGGGTGAGGGTGCGGCCGAGGAGTTCGCCGGGGCCGTCGGCGATCCGGGCCACGGCGGCGGATCTGCCCCGTACCGCTTCTTCCAGGGCGGCGGTCAGGTGGGGCTGGGCTGCCGGTTCGATGCGTTGGACCAGGACGTCGATCTCGCCGCCGCGTGCCGGACGACTGTCAGTCAGGAGTCAGGGCAGCTGCGGGTACAGCGCGGTGACCCCTCCGGCCAGCCCGCCCTGGACCTGGCGGCTGATGTCGTCCGCGACGATCTCGTACGCGCCGTTGGCGAGGCCGTCGGCGGCGAGCCGGGCGACGTCGGCGGGGGCGGACTTGGGCCCGTCGAGATCCCGGGTCATGTCGGTGTCCATACCGCCGACGTGCAGTCCGGCCACCCGGATGCCCTGGTCGGCGAGCTGGACGCGCAGGGAGTTGGTGAGGGACCACTGGGCGGACTTGGCGGCGCAGTAGGCGCCGAGCTCGGGGAAGCTGAACCAGGACAGGGCGGACAGGATGTTCAGGATCGCGCCGCCGCCGTTGGCCGCGATCTGGGGTGCGAAGGACCGGACTACCGAGAGGGTGCCGTAGAAGTTGGTGTCCATGTCCCGGCGGATGTTGTCCGGGTCGCCGGTGAGCAGGTTGCCGCCGGTGGATATGCCGGCGTTGTTGATCAGGACGGTGACGTCTCCGGTGGCCTTGGTGGCGGCCGTGACGGAGGCGGGGTCGGTGATGTCGAGCGCGATCGGCTTCACGCCCGGCAGGTCCACCTGGTCGGGGTTGCGGGCGGCGGCGTAGACGGTGGCGCCGCGGCTGAGCAGCTCGGCGGTGAGCGCGCGGCCGAGACCGCGGTTGGCGCCGGTGACGAGGGCGGTGCTGGTGGAGAGGTTCATGAGGGGTCCCTGTCGCATCGGGTGGGGGAAGGGGTTGCCGATCAGGAAGTCGGAGAAGTGCTCTGGGCGGCGTGTTGAGGGGTGTGTGGGGGTTGATGGCCGTCGGCCTGGAAGATCAGGCAGGTGGTCGTCGCGTGGGCGAGGAGCTTGCCGGTGGGGTCGGTGATGGTGGCGGTGGCGTAGGCGGTGCGTCGGCCGACGTGTACGGCGGTGCCTTCGCAGCGGATGCGGCCGGTGTCGATGGTGACCGGGCGTAGGAAGGTGATGGTGAGGCCCTGTGTGGTGTAGCCGGTTCGGGCGGGCAGGCGGGTGTAGACGGCGGCGCCCAGCGTGTTGTCGGCGAGGGTGGTGAGGATGCCGCCGTGGACGGTGCCGAGTGCGTTGTAGTGCCATTGCGCGGGGGTCAGCTCGAACACGGTGCGGCCGGGTTCGACCTCGACGGGTTCGATGGCGAGGGTGTCCATGGCGGGCGGGGTCGGCAGTGTTCCCTTGCCGATCTGCTGCAGCACCTCCAGGCCGCTGAGCTGTCCGATGGCCTCGACGGTCGGGCGGGGATCCTGCCAGGTGTAGGCCCGGTGCTGGGGTGTGGGCTGCGTGCTCATGAGGTCGCGGGGGCGGGCGTGGGGGCGGGCATGTGCGTTCCGTTCTTATGGGGCTGATGGGGCTTATGGGGCTGATGGGGGCGGTTGTGTACGGAGGTCAGGGCGAGCACAGCGGCGGCGAAGAAGATCGCGGCGACGACGGCCAGCCAGGCCCGCGTGCACGCCGGAGGCGAAGGCGTCCTCGATCGCCGCGCGCACCGTGCCGTACGGCGCAGTGGTGCTGGTCGTCCCGGAGGCGACGGCCTGCTCGACGGGTCCGCGCGCGGCGGCGGGCACGCCGTGGACGGCGAGCTGGTGGGGCAGGTCCGCGGTGACGCGGCCGGTGAACAGCGAGCCGAGCAGCGCGGTGCCCATGACCGCGCCGACCTGGCGGGTGGTGTTGACGGCGCCGGAGACCATGCCCGCGCGTTCGGGAGCGACGCTGACCAGCGCGGCGGCCGTACTGGGCGCGATGGCCAGACCGCAGGCAGCCCCGAACAGGACGAACAGCGGCCAGACCCGGCTGTAGGGGGTGTCCGGGCCGACGGTGGTCAGGCCCAGGCCGGCGAGCGCGCCGAGCAGCAGGCCGGCCGTCAGGGGTGCCTTGAAACCAGTACGCCGGATCACCCTGCCGGTGAGGAACGCCGAGACGACGCCGAACAGGGGCAGCATGCGCCAGCTGGTGTCCAGCGCGTTCCGCACGTCCAGCATCGGCGCCACGACACGTAGTTCGACGAGGACCCGCGACCGTCACGGTGCCCAGCAGCGCACCGCCCACGTCCAGGCGTTCGCCGCGGGCCAGGGACTCCGCGGCGAACGGGACCGCGATCAGCAGCGTGACCGCTCCCAGGACGGTGTTCGACACGAACACCGCGTGCCAGCCGGCGTGGTCGAGCAGGACACCGGCGAGCAGCGGGCCGATGGCCAGGCCGATGCCCGACGACGCCGCCCAGGCGGTGATCACCTCGGTCCGCCGGTGCGGGTCGGGGAAGGTCGCACCGAGGATGGCGAGGCTGTTGGGCAGGATCAGCGCGCCGCCGAGACCGGCGACCAGCTGTGCGGCGATCACCGTGGCGGTGGTGCCGGCGGTCGCGGCCAGCAGCCCTCCCGCGATCACGATCACCACGCCGACGCAGAACATCCGCTTGCGGCCGAGGAGATTGCCCAGCGTGCCGGCCGACAGCACCAGGCCGGCCACGACCAGCGTGTACGCGCTGGGAATCCAGATCAGCGCGCTCGGGCTGAGGCGCAGGTCGGCCTGGATGGCCGACAGTGCCGAGATCGTGGCGGTGATGAGCAGGAACGTCATCATCACGCCCAGACACATCGCCGCCGGCGTCAGAAGTTCCCTGCGCCGTACGGAAATTCGGCTGCCCTTTCCTGCCTGAGGGCTGCCTCCGCCGCCGCCCGGCAGACGGCCGGCTGCCGACACCGAGACGCCGGCTGAGGGGGCACGGTCCCTGGTCATGGAGGTCCTTCCTCGTTCCCCGAGGATGTGTGGGAGTCGGTTGCGGGACGCGCCGTCGCAGGTCCGTGGCGGCGAACGCCGGTGCTTGCCGTACGGCGCCACCTGGTGCGGCCGGGGATGGGCTGTGGGTCAGCCGGCGGCCATGCGCTCGGTCATGTCCCTCGGCGTCTATGCCTGCTGGTTGATGAGACCGGCGTAATGGCCGAGATTCCGCTCGATCTCGTCGAGGCCGACCTCGGCGATGGCCTTCCCGAGCCGCGGCACACGCGCCTGGAATCCCGGCCAGTTGACCGAATCCGCGAACTCGGCCCAGGACGCGCGCAGGTCGGCCACCGGCGGCAACGTCGACCGGTTGATCTGCGCCTTGGCGCCCAGGACGGACGCCTTGTCGAAGGACGCGATGCGCGCCGCGACACCATGGACCAGGTCGTCGAGTTCGGCGTCGGGGACGGCCCGGGTCACCCATCCGTACTGCTCGGCACGCTCGGCGTCGTAGTCCTCGCTGGTGAGGATCGCTTCGAGCGCGCGGTCCCGCCCCAGCAGGCGGGCCAGCCGGTCGCTACCGCCACCACCCGGGACGATGCCGATCGCGACCTCGGGCTGGCAGAAGATCGCCTCCTCGCGGCTGGCGTAGCGCAGGTCGAAGGCAAGGGTGATTTCGTCCCCTCCGCCCCGCGTACGTCCACGGATGGAGGCGATGCTGATGAACGGGGCGCTGGTCAGGCGGGTGACGAGCTCGACCCACCTCGGGGTCCCGTCCGCGGCGTTCAACGCCAGGAGTTCAGGCACCTGGCCGAGATCGGCGTGGTTGAAGAAGTATCCGGGCGTGCCGCTGTCGAAGACAACGACCTGAACCTCTTCGTCGCGACTCAACTCGTCTACAACATCGAGCAGTTGGACGACGGTGTCCGCGCCGACGACGTTCACGGGCGGATTCGAGAAGGTGACCCTGCGGATCTTCGGCGCCACGGTCTCGATGCTGAACATGCTGTGCTGCGTCACGGTGTGCTCCGGTGCTGAAGGTTCGAGTGAGGTGGGAATTCGAGCGGGAGTGGGAAGTGGTGTGTGCATCGGCGGGACCGCGCGGTGCACGTACGCAGGCGGGAGATTCGGCCTCACGACCCGGCTCCGCTCCACGCTGGAGAACCGTGCGGCCAGCTGGCCGCGCTCGCACGCAGTACGCCGGCCACCGCGTCGAGGATCCGGCGCTGCCGCTCGCGGCGCCGCATGACCGTCCACGCTTCGGTGATCGCGCCGGTGCCGGTGCGCCGGGGGCGGTGCGCCGGGGGCGGCGAAGGAACTCGCGCATGATCGACATGCCCAGAAACTAGGTATCGGCTGTGTCGTCTGAAACCATCCCGAGCGCCCGACAGGGTCATCCGCCAGGACGAACCAGTCCGCTCTCGTAGGCCACGACGACGGCCTGAATCCGGTCGAACAGCTCGTTGGCGGGCGGGACGGCGGCGCCCGTGACGTACCGGTCGATCAGCCGCCGCGTCACCGAAGGGGCGATCACCTTGTCGTCTCCGGCAGCAGTGCGCGTACCTGCTCGGTGGCCGGAATGCCGTCAGGTGCGGCAGCCGCACCTCCATGAGGACCAGGTCCGGTCGCGGCGTGAGCGTCTGCACCACGGCCGGACTCAATTCGGCCCGCTGTTGGCGTACTTCCCCGTAGAGGTCAGAGGACCTTGGCCAGGCCGGCGAGCGCGGACCGGTAGTCGGGGCCGACCGGACTGAGGACGGCGGTCGTGACGCCTGACTCGAAGAGGTCCTGTACGCGGGCACGGACGTCGTCGGGGGTGCCCGTCAGGGCCAGTCGGTGCGCCCACTCCTCGGGTATCGCCTGAGCGAACTCCTGCGGGCTCTTGCTGGTACGGCGCAGCGCGGCGAGCTCGTCATGGAAGCCGAGGGGGACGATGTGGGGCGCCCAGTCGGGATCGCCCAAGGGTTGCAGGGCGGGCCGTGCCGCGGCGAGGGCGGCGTGCGGGTCGTCGTCGACGGCGGTGATGTTGTAGGCGGTGATCCGGTGCGGGCGCTGTGGGTTGATGCTGGCGAGGGCTTCGCGGGTGTACTCGGGTGATACCGGCTCGGCGAGCAGAGTCCCGTCGGCCACCTGACCGGAGAGGGTGAGCGACTTGGGGCCGCGAACGCCGGCGAAGATGTCGGGGACGTGCTCGGGCAGCACCGACGGGTCCAGGCGCAGTCCGTCGAGCCGGATGTAACGGCCGTCCGTATCGGCCGACCGGCCTGCCATCAAGGTCCTGAGCGTGTGGATGTACTCGCCCAGCAGTGTCAGGGGGCTGGCGGGCCAGGCTCCGACGCTGCGCATCCAGTCGGGCATGCCGTGTCCGACCGCGATGTCGAGGCGGCCGGGGTGGAGCTGGGCGAGCGTGGCCGCTTCCATCGCGGCGAAGGCGACGTTGCGGGCCGCGGCGGGCAGCAGCCCGACTCCGACGCGGATCTGACGGGTGCGGGCCAGCACGGTGGCGGCCTGGACGAGCCCGCCGCGGTAGCCGAGGTCTTCGACGACCCACAGTTCGTCGAAGCCGTAGTCGTCCGCTTCCTGCGCGAAGGCGATGACGTCGGCGTGCGGGATGTCGCGGGGGAGGAGGACGCCGATCGTGCCGGACGCTTCCTGCGGGCTCATGAGCGGTCTCCTTGGTGTTGTCCTGCGGGATCTGTGCTGGGCCGCGTGGGCTGGGGTATCTCCAGCGCGGCGGCGGAACGGTCACTGGTGTCGGCGGCGGGAGCGATGAAGATGGCGGAGGCGACGAACACCAGAACCACCACCATCGCCGAACGCAGCCCGTAGTGGTCGCCCAGGAACCCGAGGGCGGGCGGCCCCACGAGAAAGGCGACGTAGCCGATGATGGCGACCAGCGAGACACGGGCGGTCTGGTCGGGGCCTGAGTCGCCCGCCGCCGAGAGGGCCACCGGGAAGCCGAGGGAGGCTCCAAGTCCCCAGAAAAGTACGGCTGTTGCCGCGACCGCAGCGTTGTCGGAGAAGATGACCAGGAGGAGTCCGACGGCACCGGAGACGGCGCTCGCGCGCACGACGGCGGCCCGCCCGAAACGACTGAGGAAGAACCTGCCGCTGAAGCGTCCCAGCGTCATCGCCGCCGCGAACCCTACAAAGACGAGCGAGCCCATCGCGGCGTCAAGGCCGTGGCCGTCGACCATGAGCAGCGGCAGCCAGTCGTTGGCGG
Source organism: Streptomyces sp. NPDC050619 (assembly GCF_040654815.1). Taxonomy (NCBI): domain Bacteria; kingdom Bacillati; phylum Actinomycetota; class Actinomycetes; order Kitasatosporales; family Streptomycetaceae; genus Streptomyces; species Streptomyces sp. NPDC050619. The sequence goes on from NZ_JBFAIR010000020.1 coordinate 94,728, forward strand.
CGCCCTCGGCCAGCGCCATGGCCAGCACGATGGCGCCGATCAGCAGCAGCTTCCGGTCCTTCCACACCTGCGGCTTGGACCGTCGCGCCTGCCCCCGCACCTGCCCCGGCCCCGGCGTCGACGGCGCGGCGCTGATGCCGACACCGGCGGGAACGGCACGCAGGGCGTAGACCAGAATCCCCGTGGCGACCAGAGCGACCACGGTCAGATGCCAGTGGACGGGGACCGCGGCGGCGGTGGCCGCCATTCCGGCCGAACCCCCGATCACCGTGCCCAGGCTGAAGCAGCCGTGCAGCGTGGGCAGCACCGCGGTCCCGGTGATGCGCTCCACGTCGGCGCCGTCCACATTGATCGCCACTTCGCCCCCGCCCATGCCCGCGCCGAACAGGCACAGTCCCGCGGTTACCAGAGGTGCCGACGGCACGGCGCTGCTCACACCGATGACGACGGTGCCCGCGATGATCAGGACAGTGCCGAGCGCGATGACCGGCCGGGTGCCGAACCGGGACACGAAACGGCCGGAACACAGGATGCCGATCATGGAACCAACGGACAGACCGAACAGGACCAGACCCATCTGCCCGGTGGACAGACCCAGTTGATCGCGGACGTCCGGGGTGCGCGTGACCCAGGACGACATGGCGATGCCGGGAAGAAAGAAAAAGAGGAACAAAGCCTGACGGCGTCGGCGTACGGCGCGGTCTACCAAGGGGAAGCTCCGCTGGGTTCGGAAGAAGGGGTTCGGACGGCGATACGTCGGATCGCCTTCCGAGTATCCGCACACTCGGCAAGCGGTCGCCCCGGGGTCCTCCTCCTCAGCGAAGCCCTCGACAGGCCCCACTCGGACCAGGACCCCGCCGCCCAGGACCCGGACACACTGGCCACACTCGTCATCGACACACTCCTGCACGGCGCGGGACCACACGGCTGGGCCAAACAAAGTGCCTACGTCTCCCGGACGTTCGAGGAGCAAGGCAGGTGTGGCTCCGGGCGGGCCGAGAACGATGTCGCCCAACTCATCGGCGACCGCGTTGAACAGCTCCACGTCGAGTGCGGTCGTCTCGGTGGCCAAGTGGAGCGGGGTGGCGGTACGAGCGATGAGTTCGGCGAATCCGGCGGGCGTGGAGATGTTGAGGGCGCGGGCGCCGTCCGCACCGGCTGCCATCGCGTGGGGAACGTGCAGGGGAATGGTGTAGAAATCCCCCGAGCCCAAGGTCACCTTCCTGTCCCCCGCCCATACGGTCAGCGAGCCGGCGGAGACCCAGAGCCGCTCCTCGTACTCGGTGTGGGCGTGCAGCGGGGTGGCCGCGCCGGCGGGCATGAAGGAGTCCGTCACATCGTGGCGGCCGTCGGTCTCCTCCGCCGAGGTGAGGGAAGAGTGCCGCGCACCAGGAGGACGCCTCCGTACAGCCGAGTCCTCGACGCCCCTACCACGCGCCTCGCCGCACGAAGGCGGCCGCGGAGACCCGGGAGGCGATCCTTGACGCGGCGACACGGCTCTTCCTCGACAGCGGGTACGCGAACGTCACCGTCGCCGAGATCGCCCGGGAGGCGGGGACCGCCGTGCCCACGGTGTACGCCAGCACCGGCGGCAAGGGTGCCATCCTGACGACCCTCATCGAGGACGGCTTGCGGAGTTCCGCGGCCGAGGAGGCACTCGCCGTGGTGCGCGGGACCGGCGTACCACGCGAGGCCCTCGCCGGGGCCGCGCGCGGCACTCGCCTGGACAACGAGCGGCACCACCGTCTCGTCCGGGTCATGGTCAACGCGGCGCACACGGACGAGCACGCCGCCGCAGCGCTGGCCCGCGCCAACGATGCGTACCAGGAGGCGCTCGCCGCCGTGACCGGGCAGCTGTGTGAACTGGACGCGCTACGGCCGGGCCTCGCTCCCGACCGCGCCACCGGCATCCTCTGGTTCTACCTCGGCCACCGCTCCTGGCACGAACTGGTCATCGAGCAGGGCTGGTCCTGGGACGCCGCGGAGCAATGGCTCGCGGAACAGGTCACGGCGGCCCTGCTCCCCGAGGCCGGCCCCGCACCCGACGGCCCCTGAGCGAGGCGGCAAACGGCCCGCTCAAGGTGGCAACAGAACGTGAAAAGCGCTCAACATACCAGCCGGTAGGGTGCCATCGCCCAGAAAAGCGACGATGTTGCACATCCCCGATGCATCCCCGCCGCCGGACCACCGCCGAACCCTCACCGGCCCATCACGCGGGCCCCGTACGATCACCTCCCTCGACCTGCGGAAACTCCCCCGCAGGGCAACTCCGTTGAACCTCTGGAGTCGCCCGTGTCCACCTCGCACCCTCCCGCCCACGTGGCGGCGGTCCACTCCACCACGTACGACGGCACGCCGGTTCTCGTGGAGCCCGCGATACGGCGGCTCGACGGGGAGGTGCGCGAGGTCTCCACGCCGCCCTTCGTGCCGCTGCTGACCCACGGCTCGCTGGCCGACCTGCCCTTCGACAACGCACGCATCGCTCCCGAGGACAAGGTTCTCAGCCGTCGTGGCGAGTCGGGCAAGTGGGCGCATGTGACGGCGGCCCAGTTCGCCGACGAGGTGCTGGCGACGGCGAAAGGGCTCATCGCCGCGGGCCTCGCGCCGGGCGACCGGCTCGCGGTCATGGCGCGGACCGTCTACGAGTGGACGCTCCTCGACTTCGCCGCCTGGGCCTGCGGCCTGGTCACCGTCCCGATCTACCCCACCTCCTCCGTCTTCCAGACCCGGTGGATCCTCCAGGACTCCGGGGCGGTGGCGTTGGTGACCGAGACCGCTGCCCAGGCGGCGTCCCTGGGACCGGAGTTGAACCGGCTGCTGGACCTGCGGCATCTGTGGGTCATCGAGAAGGGGCACGTGGAGCGGCTGGCGGAGCACGGGGCCAACGTGCGGCAGCACGAGGTCGACGTACGGCGCGGGATGCTGGGCCCCGACACCGTGGCCACCCTCGTCTACACCTCCGGCACCACCGGCCGGCCCAAGGGCTGCGTGATCAGCCACGGCAACTTCTTCGCCGAGGTCGACAACGCGATCGAACTCCTCTACCCCGTCTTCCGGGCGCGGACCAGCGAGGAAGCGGCGATCCTGCACTTCCTCCCGATGTCGCACATCTTCGGCCGTATGGTCGCGGTCGCCTGTATCCGGGCGCGGGTCCGCCTGGGCCACGCGCCGAGCCTGAAGTCGGAGGAACTGCTGCCCGACCTGGCGAGCTTCAAGCCGACCTGTCTCATCGCCATCCCGTACATGCTGGAGAAGATCTTCAACGTGGCCCGCGCACGGGCCGAGACCGGCGGCCGGGTGACCGCCTTCGACCGCGCGGTGGGCGTGGCCGTCCGCTACGGCGAGGCGCGGGAGGCCCGCCAGTCCGGCACGGGCCCCGGCCCGAATGCCGCGCTGAAGGCGGCCCGCACCTTCTACGACCCCCTCGTCTACCGCCGTATCCGCAACGCCATGGGCGGCAGGGTCCGTTACATGATCTGCGGCGGCTCCCCGCTGGGCCGACGACTGGCCGCGTTCTACGCCGGAGCGGGCATCGAGATCTACGAGGGCTACGGCCTGACCGAGACGACGGCCGCCGCGACCGTCACCCCACCGTTGAAGCCCCGCCTGGGCACGGTCGGCTGGCCCCTGCCCGGCACGAAGGTCCGCATCGCCGCCGACGGCGAGATCCTGCTGGCCGGCGAGCATGTCCTGCGCGGCTACTGGGACCCGAACGCGGGCGGGGTCGTCCCCGCGACCGTCGACGGCTGGCTCGCCACCGGCGACATCGGGCGGCTGGACGACGAGGGCTACCTCTACATCACCGGCCGCAAGAAGGAGATGCTGATCACGGCGGGCGGCAAGAGCGTGGCCCCGGCCCCCCTGGAGAACTGGCTGCGCGCGCACCCTCTGATCTCCCAGGTGATGGTCGTCGGCGACCGCCGCCCCTACGTCGCCGCACTCATCACGCTCGAGATGGAAGGCGTCGCCCACTGGCGCCGCATGCACGGCAAGCACCCCGCCGCCACGGCGGAACTCCTCCTCGACGACCAGGAGTTGAAGCAGGTCCTGCAACGGGCGGTGGACGAGGCCAACAAGCTGGTCTCCCGCCCGGAGTCCATTCGCCGCTTCACGATCCTCCCCGTCGACCTCACGGAGGAGTCCGGGCATCTCACCCCGTCGATGAAGCTGCGGCGGGAGGTCGTGATGCGGGACTTCGAGGCGGAGGTGGAGGAGCTCTACGAGCAGTGAGCCGCCGTCTCGGCTGTGACCTGCCCCACAGTCCTTGCGCCCGCCATCGAAACGTTTGAGTTTCGCTGCGAAAGTGCATTAGTTTGCTGTACGAAACGGTTTCGGACCGATACGAGTGGTCCGGGCAAATCCGAGCCCCTTGAGGGGAGCACCATCGTGGAAGCCATTCCGGCCGCCGCCTCCGTCCAGGCCGGGTCGTCCGACCACACTCATGCCCCGCCGAAGCACCGATGGTGGGCGCTGGCCGTGATCGGCCTCGCCCAGCTCATGGTCGTACTCGACGCCACCATCGTGAACATCGCGCTGCCGTCCGCCCAGCAGGACCTGGGCTTCGACAACAACGGGCGGCAGTGGATCGTCACCGCCTACTCCCTGGCCTTCGGCAGTCTGCTGCTGCTCGGCGGCCGGCTCGCCGACCTCTTCGGCCGCAAGACGACCTTCATCGTCGGCCTCGTCGGCTTCGCCGCCGCCTCCGCGCTCGGCGGCGCGGCCAACGGCTTCACCATGCTGGTCGTCGCCCGCGCGGTGCAGGGTCTGTTCGGCGCCCTGCTCGCTCCGGCGGCGCTCTCCCTGCTGACCACGACGTTCACAGAAGCCAAGGAACGTGCCAAGGCGTTCGGCATATTCGGTGCCATCGCCGGCTCCGGCGCGGCCGTCGGCCTGGTCCTCGGCGGTGTGCTCACCGAGTACCTGGACTGGCGCTGGACGCTGTACGTCAACGACATCATCGCGGTTCCGGCGCTGATCGGCGCGATCGTCTTCCTCGGCCGCTCCGTCCCGGCCGAGCGGCCGAAGCTGGACATCTTCGGTGTCATCCTGGTCTCCGGCGGCCTGTTCGGCATCGTCTACGGCTTCGCCAACGCGGAGACGCACGACTGGGACAACTGGATGACCTGGGGCTTCCTCGCCGGGGGCGCCGTCCTGCTGCTGGCGTTCTTCTTCTGGCAGACCCGTGCCAAGCACCCCGTGCTGCCCCTGCGCGTCCTGGCCGACCGCGACCGCGCGGCCGCCCTGTCGACCATCCTCATCTCGTCCGCCGGGATGTTCGGCGTCTTCCTCTTCCTCACCTACTACCTGCAGTCGACGCTGGGCTACTCGCCGGTGAAGAACGGCGTGGCCTTCCTGCCGATGGTGGCCGCGCTGATGGTGCTGGCGCAGATATCCACCAACTGGCTGGTGCCGAAGATCGGTCCCAAGATCGTCGTGCCCACCGGCCTGCTGCTCGCCCTTGGCGGCATGGTCTGGCTGACTCGCCTCGACCTGGACAGCAGCTACGCGGCGCACGTGCTGGGGCCGCTGCTGCTGATCGGCGCGGGGCTCGGCATGTCGATGCCCCCGGCGATGAGCTACGCCACCCTGGGGGTGCAGGCGAGCGACCAGGGCGTGGCCTCGGCGGCCCTCAACACCACCCAGCAGGTGGGCGGTTCGATCAGCACCGCGCTGCTGAACACCCTGGCCGCCACCGCCGCCACCAACTACGTGGCGGACCACCTGTCCGACCCGATGGTCAAGGCGAACGCGGCGCTGCACAGCTACGAGGTCGCCTATTGGTGGTCGGCCGGCTTCTTCGCCGTGGCCGTGATCATCACGGCGCTGCTGTTCCGCTCGAAGAAGAGCGCGAGCGTGGCCGCGGAGGAGTCCGAGGCGCAGGTCGAGGCTCCGGCCCCCGCCCCGGATCCGGCCACGCCCGCGGCCGTCAGCGCCTTCGAGACGGGCGTGGACGGTACGGGCGTGAGCGGTACGGGCATCGTCAGCGGACAGGTGCGGGACAGGGCGGGCGCACCCGTACCCCGCACCGCGATCACCCTGCTGGACAGGTCGGGGCACCAGCTGGCCCGTGCCACCTCCGGTGCGGACGGCACGTACGCCGTGGACACGTCCGAGCGCGGCAGCCTGGTCCTCATCGGCTCCGCGCCCGGTTACCAGCCACAGGTCGTCACCCTGAGCCTGAACGGCGCACCCGTCTCCCACGATCTCGTGGTCCTGCCCAGCTCGGGTGGCCTGGCCGGTACGGTGCGCGCCGGGGACGGCGAGGCCCTGCCCGGCGCGCTGGTGCTGGCCACCGACCAGCGCGGTGACGTGACGGCCTCCACCACGACCGGAATGGACGGCGGTTACCGGTTGGGCGACCTGCTGCCCGGGGACTACACGGTCAGCGTCAGCGCGCCCGGCCACCGCCCGGCCGCCGTGCCGGCCACCGTCTCCGCCGACACCGCCCGCTGCGACATCCAGCTCGCCGCCGCGGCGACCCTGCGCGGCACGGTGCACACCTCCGACGGGCGGTCGCTGGACGACGCCCAGGTCACGCTGATCGACGCCGCCGGGAACGTCGTCGGGACGCGCACCACGAGCGTCGACGGAAGCTACGCCTTCACCGACCTCTCCAGCGACCAGTACACCGTGATCGCCAGCGGCTACCCGCCGGTGGCCACGTCGGTCACGCTGAACGGCAGCGGGGAGGACGTCGACATCCTGCTGGGCCACAAGGAGGCCTAGCGACACCGGTCGACACGGTGACGACAGCGTCCGCCGCCCGGAAGAACCGGGCGGCGGACGCTGTGGTGTGTACGGGCGTTTACGGGTATCCACGGCCGCTTCTGTCAGGCGACAGGCGGCAGTTGCTCACCCTGGACGGCCTGGATGTCGAGCTCCACGCGCAGGGTGGCGCCGATGGCCGCGATGCCCGCCTGGACGACCTGGTTGTAGTTCATGGCGAAGTCCTCGCGCCGCAGTTCGGTGGTCGCGCGGAACGACGCCCGCACACCGCCCCACGGGTCCGGGCCGGTGCCCAGGTAGGACAGGTCCAGATCGACGGACCGGGCCACGCCGTGCAGGGCGAGTTCGCCGTGCACGGTCCAGCGGGCCTCGCCCGCCGGGGCGAGGCCCGTGCTGCGGTAGGTGATCTTGGGGTGGACGTCCGCGTCGAGAAAGTCCGCGGAGCGCAGGTGGTCGTCGCGCATCGCGTTGCCCGTGTCGATCGAGGCGGCCTCGATGACCGCCTCCACGCTCGACGACAGCGGGTTCTGAGCGACCTCGATGCGTCCGCCGAACTCCTTGAAACGGCCGTGCACGCTGGTCAGCCCGAGGTGCTGGGCGGCCGCGGTCACCGTGGAGTGCGCCGGGTCGATCGTCCACGGCCCGGGCGGCGGAAGCTCCACGCCCCCGGCGCGGGCCAGCACGAGCGAGCCGAGGTCGGCGCCACCGGAGGCGGTCACGATGGCGGTGGCGGCGACCGGGCCGTAGCCGACGGCGGTGACGATCGCGGTGTACGTTCCGGGTGCCAGGGCGTCGGTCGCCACGAGACCGTCCTGCGCTGCCCCCTGGCGGAGTGTCTGCCGGCCCGCCATGTCGGTGACGGTCAGCACGGCGTGCGGCACGGCCCAGCCGTCCTTGGTACGGATCCGGGCCCGAAGGCCGCCTGTTCCGGTGGTGGTCATGGTTGCTGCCTCTCAAGTGCTCAGGCCAGGGAAGCGCTGGTCCGGGGTACGTGTGGCGCTGCCGCCACCCCACTCACCTTCCCGAGGTGAACGATACGGTTAACACGACAAAAACGAAACAGTTTCGTACCCGACTGGCTTCCCTTCAGTCACGGCGACCGAACCCCTACGCTCCCTTTTGCGTCTTCAACTCAACTGGCCTCAGGGGCTGTTGTGGCCTCAGGAGTCAGTCCTTTCGTACGTCGACTCATGATTGAGGAACCACCGTGACAGTTCCCCCCACGTCACCCCAACACCGGACAAAGACCCGCGTCGCCCGGCGCTCCCTGATCGGTGCCGCGGGCGCGGTCGCCGCCGGTGCGGTGATCACGCCGACCGTGATGGCCACGACGAACGACGCCGAGCCCACGGCCGCCGACATCGACGACGCCAAGCCCGGCACCACCTCCGAGGCCTTCCCCAAGACCCGGGCCAAGACGGCCACCGGTGAGGCACTCGTCGAGGCCGCCTTCCCGATCGGCTATGTGGGCGTCCGCTGGGAGGGAACGCCCAAGGCCACCGGCGGCGGCATCCGCCTGCGCGACGCCGACGGCAAGCCGGGCGAGTGGCGCGCGCTCAGCGCCAGCGGCTGCTCGGACGCGAACGGCGGCGCGTTACTCGTCCCCGCCGACCAGGCCTCCGGCTACGAGCTGAAGGCCCCCGAAGGCGCCACCGGCCTGCGCTCGCTGGCCCTCGACACCACGCGCGGCCCGCAGCGCACCATGGCCGTCCCGGCCGACACGACCCGGATACGGGGCCTCGCCTATCGGTCCCGGCCGGCCTGGGGCGCCGACGAGTCGCTGCGGTTCAAGCCGGACGGCACGGAGAACACGCCGACCGAGTACTACCCGTTCCAGACCATCACCGTGCACCACACCGCCACGGTCAACGCCGACCCGGACCCGGCCGCCACGGTCCGCGGAATCTACGAGCTGCACGCCGTCACCAACGACTGGGGCGACATCGGCTACCACTTCCTCATCGACGAGGCGGGCATCATCTACGAGGGCCGCTACTCCGGTGAGGACGCAATGCCCGCGCACGACGCCGACAGCAAGCTGGTCACCGCCTTCCACACCGTCGGCTTCAACTCCGGCAACCTCGGCATCGCCCTGCTCGGCAACCTGATGGAGCAGGGGCCCACAGACGCCGCCCGCAGCTCGCTCACCGGCCTGGTCCGGGCCTTGGTGCGCGTCCACGGCGTCGACCCGCAGGCGACCGTGACGTACACGAACCCGGTCAACGGCACACCGAAGGAGGTCGCGGAGATCAGCGGCCACCAGGACTGGCTGGAGACGGACTGCCCGGGTGAGGTCATGTACAAGGAGCTGGCCCGGCTGCGCGAGGCGGTCGCCACCGGCGGCTGAGGCAGGGCGCCGGGCTCACCGGCGCGAGCCCGGCGCTCACCTGGTCAGCAACCGATGGGTGAGCCGGCGGTCGGCCCGGATACGATTCCGGCCATGTCAGAACGGCCACCGTCACGTGGAGAGCGGCGCAAGCTGCGCACGCGTGCGGCGCTGATCGAGGCCGCGCAGGAGATCTACGCCCAGCGCGGCGACCTCGAGGTCAGCATCCAGCAGATCACCGAGGCGGCCGACGTCGGCTTCGGCTCGTTCTACAACCACTTCTCGTCCAAGGCCGAGCTGCTCGACGCGGCGATCGCCGAGGCGCTCGAGGCCCACGCCGCATGGCTCGACGGCCTGCTCGCGGACGTCGACGACCCGGCCGTGGTCTTCGCGACGTCGATGCGGCTGACCGGCCGCCTGATCCGCACGCGCCCCCGGATGGCACGGGTGCTGATGAGCGGCAAGGGCGCGCTGCTCTCCGCGTCGTACGGCCACGCGGCACACGCCCGCCGCGACATCGAGGCGGCGATCGCCGCCGGCCGCTTCGTCACCGAGGACGTCGGGGTCGCGCTCGCCTGCACGGCGGGCTGCCTGATCGCCACGATGCACCTGTGCGACGTCGACCCGCAGGCCTCGGTCGACGACATCGCCGACCAGAGCGTGCTCAACGTGCTGCGGATGTTCGGCATGGAAGAAGCCGAGGCACGCCGTATCGTCGCGCTGCCACTGCCCGTCGACGAGCCGCCGATCACGTCGATCTGAGCCCTGCCACCGCGAGCCGACCCTCCCCGTGCACCCCCGCGGACCATCTCCTGGCCGTCCGACTACCGTGGCGACGCGGATGGTTCCGCGGTGACGGCGCCCAGGAGACGCAGGCCGTCGTGAGAGGGCGTGCCGGGCTCGGCGGTCAGGGCGATGAGCTGCTGGTCCGGGTCGGCCGCGTCAGTCAGTGTGGACCAGTCAAGGGCGAGTTCGCCGACCACCGGGTGGCGCAGGGCCTTGGTGCCCGCGGTCCGCACGGCCACGCGATGGTCGCCCCACCATGTCCGGAAGTCCGGGTCCCGCACCGACAGTTCTCCCACCAGCATCGCCAGGCGCGGATCCTCCGGGTCCCGGGCCGCCTCCATCCGCAGCTGCGCCACGCAGGCCCGCGCCATGTAGTCCCAGTCGACATACAGGGCCCGCACCTTCGGGTCGCAGAACACCAGGCGCACGAAATTGCGTCCGCTCTCCGGAAGGAGCGCGAAGTCGGTGAACAGCGCGGCCGCCGGCGGATTCCACGCCAGGATGTCGGTGCACCGGCCAAGGACGAGGGCCGGGGTGTCGGTGAGATCGTCGAGCAGGCGCCGCAGCTGCGGCTGGACCCGTTGAGTGGGCCGCCGGCGCGGTCGGCCGGCGTCCTTGCCCGAGAGCTCGTACAGGTAGGCACGCTCGTCCTCACTGAGCCGCAGCACGCGGGCGAGGGCGTCCAGCACCGGCTCGGAGGCCCGGCGACGCCCTTGTTCCAGGCGGGTGTAGTAGCCGGGGCTGATCGACGCCAGCAGGGCGACCTCCTCCCGGCGCAGGCCCGGGACCCGCCGCCGCCCGTCGTCGGGGAGCCCGGCCGTCGCGGGGCTCAGCTCCCTGCGCCGGGCCTTGAGGAAGTCACCCAGTTCACTGCTCACGCGAGCAAGTCTGGCACCGGGAGCCGGGCCGGTGAGGGGGCCAGTTCTGTCCCCTTATCCCAGCGCGGCCCGCCTGCCAGGGTCGAGGACATGAAGACAGACGTCACCTTCCTCAGCAGCGATCTCAAGCTCGCCGGCACCCTCTTCCTGCCCGACACACCCCCCGCCGAGCGGCTTGCGGCCATCGTCGTCTCCCACCCGGGCGGCGGCGTGAAGGAGCAGACCGCGAGCATCTACGCCGAGCGCCTGGCCCGCGAGGGCTTCGCCGCGCTGGTCTTCGACGCCGCCTACCAGGGCGAGAGCGAGGGCGAGCCGCGCGGTCTGGAGGACCCCTTCCAGCGCGCCGAGGACGTCAAGTCCGCCGTGAGCTTCCTGACCACCCGCGAGGAGATCGATCCCGACCGGATCGGCGCTCTGGGTATCTGCGCCTCCGGCGGCTACGTCCCCTACGCCGCCCAGACCGACCTGCGCATCAAGGCCGTCGCCACGGTCAGCGCGGGAGACCTGGGATCGGTGATGCGCGACGGCCTCGGCCGCACCCAGGACCCGCGGACCACGCGCTCCCTGCTCGAGCTCGCCGGAGCCGCACGCACCGCGGAGGCCCGCGGCGAGGCCGTCCCCCGGCAGGAATGGATCACCGAGGCCGTGGACGCCGAGACCCACGAGTACTACCGCACCCCACGCGGTCACCACCCCCGCGCGGTCCAGCCCTGGCCCGTCCGCAGCCTCGACCAGCTCATCCAGTACGACTCGTACGCCCTGATCCACCTCATCTCGCCCCGCCCTCTGTTGATGATCATCGGATCCGACGCGAACACGGCGTACATCAGCCGCGAAGCCATCGAGAAGGCAGCCGAGCCCAAGGAACTCTTCGTCATCGACGGCGGCACCCACATCTCCCTCTACGACAAGGACGAGCACGTCACCCCGGCCGTCGCCAAGCTCACCGCCTTCTACGCCGCATTGACCTGCGAAACCTCCTGACCGCAGGGGCCGTCGAGCCGCTCCTTAAGTGCGCTGAGCACGCCCCGTGGTCTGATACGCTTTTCCAGCGACATCGGCACGCCAGCCAACCTCCAACCGGTCACTGGGAACCACCAGTCCGGCGACGAAGGCGAGGTAGTCCGACAGTCGCAGTGTGCGACACTGTCGTACGCATGCTTGGTCCTGTGGAGCAGTTTGGAGTGCTCGCCACCCTGTCAAGGTGGAGGCCGCGGGTTCAAATCCCGTCAGGACCGCTGGGGTTTCACGTGAAACCTCGTGGCTGGGTAGCTCAGTTGGTACGAGCGACCGCCTGAAAAGCGGTAGGTCGCCGGTTCGATCCCGGCCCCAGCCACAACAGACGCCCTCTCCGGGAGACCGGAGGGGGCGTTTCTCATGCCACCGTTTCTCATGCCTCCCAAAAGCGTTCGCCACGAAAATCCCCGGGATGAGATCCTGGATCCCGTATGTCTACGCACTCCGCCCCCGGCACCCCCGCGCCGGGCACCCCCGCCCTCGGCGCCCTCGCCCCCCGCCTGACCGAGCTGTCCCTGCGCGATGCGCACCGGCTCGGGCGCAGGCTCGAAGGTGCGCGCAAGATCCGTAAGCCGGAGGCCCGGGCCGCCGTGGTCGCCGAGATCGAGACGGAGGTCGCACGGGCCGAGGAGCGGATGAGCCGGCGGCGCGAGCGCGTGCCCGCCGTCAGCTACCCCGAGCAGCTGCCCGTCAGCCAGAAGAAGGACGTGATCGCCGAGGCCATCCGTGATCACCAGGTCGTCATCGTCGCCGGTGAGACCGGGTCCGGCAAGACCACCCAGATTCCCAAGATCTGTCTCGAGCTGGGGCGAGGCGTCAAGGGCATGATCGGGCACACCCAGCCCCGCCGGATCGCCGCCCGTACCGTCGCCGAGCGGGTCGCCGAGGAGCTGGACACACCTCTCGGAGAGGCCGTCGGCTGGAAGGTGCGGTTCACCGACCAGGTGAATCCGGAGGGGACCTTCGTCAAGCTGATGACGGACGGCATCCTGCTCGCCGAGATCCAGACCGACCGTGAGCTGCGCGCCTACGACACGATCATCATCGACGAGGCTCACGAGCGGTCCCTGAACATCGACTTCCTGCTGGGGTATCTCGCTCAGCTGCTGCCCAAGCGGCCGGACCTGAAAGTCGTCATCACCTCCGCGACCATCGATCCCGAGCGCTTCTCCCGGCATTTCGGCGACGCCCCGATCGTCGAGGTCAGCGGGCGGACGTACCCCGTCGAAGTGCGTTATCGGCCCCTCCTCGAAGAGGACGGCGACGACGCCGACCGGGACCAGATCACCGCGATCTGCGATGCCGTCGAGGAGCTCCAGGCCGAGGGCAAGGGCGACATCCTCGTCTTCCTCTCGGGAGAGCGGGAGATCCGCGACACCGCGGACGCGCTGGTGAAGAAGAACTACCGGTTCACGGAAGTACTGCCGCTCTACGCGCGGCTCTCGCACGCCGAGCAGCATCGCGTCTTCCAGCAGCACACCGGCCGCCGCATCGTCCTGGCGACCAACGTCGCCGAGACCTCCCTCACCGTCCCGGGCATCAAGTACGTCATCGACCCCGGCTTCGCCCGTATCTCCCGCTACAGCCACCGCACCAAGGTCCAGCGGCTCCCCATCGAGGCGGTCTCCCAGGCCAGCGCCAACCAGCGCAAGGGCCGCTGCGGGCGGACCAGCGACGGTATCTGCATCCGCCTCTACAGCGAGGAGGACTTCGCGGCCCGCCCGGAGTTCACGGACGCGGAGATCCTCCGTACGAACCTGGCGAGCGTCATCCTTCAGATGACGGCCGCCGGCCTCGGCGAGATCGAGAAGTTCCCCTTCATCGACCCGCCGGACCACCGCAACATCCGCGACGGCGTCCAACTGCTCCAGGAACTGGGCGCCCTGGACCCGGCGCAGAAGGACGCACGCAAACGGCTCACGGACACCGGCCGCAAGCTCGCGCAGCTTCCCGTCGACCCGCGGCTGGCGCGCATGGTCCTGGAGGCCGACAAGAACGGCTGTGTCCGCGAGGTCATGGTCATAGCGGCCGCGCTGTCCATCCAGGACCCGCGCGAACGCCCCGCCGACAAACAGACCCAGGCCGACCAGCAGCACGCCCGCTTCAAGGACGAGACGAGCGACTTCCTCGCCTACCTCAACCTGTGGCGGTACATCCGCGAGCAGCAGAAAGAACGCGGCTCGTCTTCCTTCCGGCGTATGTGCAAGCAGGAGTACCTGAACTTCCTGCGCATTCGCGAATGGCAGGACATCTATTCGCAGTTGAGGACCGTCGCCAAGCAGATGGGGATCCACCTCAGCGAAGACGACGCCCCCGCCGACCGCGTCCACGTCTCCCTCCTCGCCGGCCTGCTCTCGCACGTCGGGATGAAGGACGTCAAGGACGGCAACAAGAACGAGTACCTGGGCGCACGGAACGCCAAGTTCGCGATCTTCCCCGGTTCGGCTCTCTTCAAGAAGACCCCGCGCTTCGTGATGTCCGCCGAGCTGGTGGAGACCTCCCGCCTCTGGGCCCGCGTCAACGCGAAGATCGAGCCCGAGTGGGTCGAGCCGCTCGCCGAGCACCTGCTCAAGCGGACGTACAGCGAACCGCACTGGGAGAAGGACCAGGCGGCCGTGATGGCGTACGAGAAGGTCACGCTGTACGGCGTACCGATCATCGCCCAGCGGAAGGTCAACTACGGCCGGATCGACCCCGAGGTCAGCCGCGAGCTGTTCATCCGCAACGCCCTCGTGGAGGGCGACTGGCGCACGCACCACAAGTTCTTCGCCGACAACCGAAGACTCCTCAGCGAGGTCGAGGAGTTGGAGCACCGCGCCCGGCGCCGGGACATCGTGGTCGACGACGAGACCCTTTTCGACTTCTACGAGCAGCGGGTCCCCGACCACGTCGTCTCCGGCGCCCACTTCGACTCCTGGTGGAAGCACAAGCGGCACGAGCAGCCCGACTTCCTCGACTTCGAGCGGGAGATGCTCGTCCGCGAGTCGGCGCAGGCGGTGACGAAGGACGACTATCCGGACTCCTGGCGCCAGGGACCGTTGAAGTTCCGCGTCACCTACCAGTTCGAGCCGGGCGCGGACGCCGACGGTGTGACCGTCCACGTCCCGCTCCAGGTGCTCAACCAGGTCACGGACGAGGGCTTCGACTGGCAGATCCCGGGTCTGCGGGAAGAGGTCGTCACCGAGCTGATCCGCTCCCTCCCGAAGCCGATCCGCCGCCATTACGTGCCCGCCCCGAACTTCGCGAAGCGGTTCCTGGACACGGCCGTGCCCCTCCAGGAGCCGCTGACCACGACCATGGCCCGCGAGCTCAAGCGCATGGTCGGGGTCCCCTTCACCGCCGACGACTTCGACTGGGCGAAGGTCCCCGACCACCTGCGCATCACCTTCCGGATCGTCGACGAGCGCCGCCGCAAGCTGGCCGAGGACAAGGATCTGGAGGCGCTGAAGCTCCAGCTCAAACCGAAGGCGAGGCAGGCCATCTCGCAGGCGGCGGCCGCGACGGCCGAGCGGCAGGGCGGTGCGGCCATCGAGCGGACGGGCCTGACCGACTGGACCATCGGCTCCCTCACCCCCGTCTTCGAGACCCGCCGCGCCGGCCAGCCGGTGAAGGCGTACCCGGCGCTGGTCGACAACGGCGACACCGTGTCCGTACGGCTCTTCGACACGGAGGCGGAACAGGCCGAGGCGATGTGGAAGGGCACGCGGCGCCTGATCCTGCGCAACATCCCGGTGAACCCGGCGAAGTTCGCCTCCGAGAAGCTGACGAACCCCCAGAAGCTCGCCCTGTCCGCGAATCCGCACGGCTCCATCCAGGCCCTGTTCGACGACTGCGCGATGGCGGCGGCGGACAAGCTGATCGGCGACTTCGGCGGACCGGCGTGGGACGAGGAGTCGTACCGGAAGCTGTACGAGAAGGTGCGCGCGGAGATCGTCGACACGACGGTTCGTACGGTGGGGCAGGTGCAGCAGGTCCTTGCTGCCTGGCAGGCCTGTGAGCGCCGTCTGAAGGGCGTACGGAGCCCCACGCTGCTGGCGAACCTCCAGGACGTACGGAAGCAGCTGGACGCCCTTGTGAAGCCCGGCTTCGTCACGGCGGCGGGGCTGCGGCGGCTGCCGGACCTGATGCGGTACCTGGTCGCCGCGGACCGGCGGCTCCAGCAGATGCCGACGAACGTCCAGCGGGACACGGCCCGTATGGAGAAGGTCCACGAGATGCAGGACGAGTACGCCTGGCTCCTGGAGCAGATGCCGCAGGGCCGGCCTGTTCCGTCGTCGGTCCTGGACATCCGCTGGATGATCGAGGAGCTCCGGGTCAGCTATTTCGCGCACGCGCTCGGCACGGCGTACCCGGTCTCCGACAAGCGCATCGTGAAGGCGATCGACGCGGCCGTGCCGTAACGCACCCCGCACGCTGGGTGAGTTCGACCAGTGGGCTCACCCTCCTGTAGAGTCTCTTCTCGCAGCGCAACGCACAAATAGCGCCGCGAAACCAGGTCCTGTGGAGCAGCTTGGAGTGCTCGCCACCCTGTCAAGGTGGAGGCCGCGGGTTCAAATCCCGTCAGGACCGCAACAGCAACATCAAACAGAGCCCGGGTCTTCGGACCCGGGCTCTGTTGCGTTCCCGCCGTCTTGACGGCACCTCCGTGCCCCGGTACTCAGAGACCAGGGCCCCGCTTTCCGTACGGCCCACTGGAGGTGGCGTATGGCGGCGACGGCCAGGCACGAGACGCGGGCCCTGCTCCGTGCGCATCTGGCGGCCGCCTCGTCCTACCGCCACCTGACGCGCCACTGCCCGATCTGCCACCGCCTGCTGCGGCTGGCGCTGGACTCCGCGCCGCGGCCCGCGCAGGCCTCGCCGGACGCGAGCGTCGAGGACGAGCCCAACACCCGCCTCTCCTAGCGCACATGAGCCAGCGGCAACAAGGACTCTGGCATGTGACGGGTGTCACCGCATGAGTTTTGAAAACCGCGGTACTTACGCCTCACCTACAACTGGTCAATTTAATATGTGCAATTGCACCAGCGTCAGGGCGGACCCACAGGAGATCCGACACCCCTCCCCAGACTCCGACAAGGCCGCTCACAGAGCCGCCCGTTCGCCCACGTTCCGCGCACAAAAAAGATCGCGCTGGACCCGGCGGAGTCCAGCGCGATCGACGACGCACCCTGTCAAGTGTTCGGGAAGCCCTCAGGAGCGTGGGCGTGGGCTCTGTTGGGGCAGAACCCGCGTCGGTTGAAGCTAGGGTCACGGGCGCCGCGACAGATGGGGGACCTGTCGGTTTTGCCCGCTATTGAGTTGTTCAGGCCTCGCTGCGCTGCTGCGGGATGCCCGCGAGCAGAGCACGGACCTCCGCCTCGCGGTAGCGGCGATGCCCGCCGAGCGTGCGGATCGAAGTGAGCTTGCCGGCCTTCGCCCACCGCGTGACCGTCTTCGGGTCGACGCGGAACATCGTGGCGACCTCAGCCGGGGTCAGCAGCGGCTCGGCATCAGGGGTGCGAGCGGTCATGAGCGGCCTCCTCGGGAGAACCGAACCTTCTCGGTTCATTCCTCTAAATTCTGCACCTTGACCCGCGTTGCCCGAAATGGCGGACGCGAGTCGAGTCGGTTATAGGACGAACGGCTTGTCCTCGGCACTACAACTACACCATCTGTCCAGCCGCGTCGGCCAAACCGATGGAATTGCCCCTCCAGGTGTTCATCAGCCACGGAAGCCGATGGACCATGCCATAGCGGACAGTCACGCCACTGTGACGATCAGTCACAGGACGATCAGGAGTCATCAGACCCCCCAAAGCGTGCAATGCGAAGATTCCACCCACACCGGAACACAGTGGGACGGAGGGAGTCCTCCCCGGACTCCTTGTCCTATTTTGGCATGAGGAGGGGCAAGGGACGCAAGAGCCGCGTACGTGCGGTCCGTCACGCTTGACACACTTGAGACGAACGCCCGTATCGGCACCTACGTCCGTTGTTGACGAAACCTCAGGACATAAGCCGGTCCGAGGACGAAACCCCAAAAAGGGCGTCAGGTCAAACGTCAGTTCGTGATCCAGTGCGTGACCCAGGACACGTTCAGTTCGCCGACCGGCGATCCCGCACCGACCGCCACCGCTCCACGAGCCGCCCGTACGCCTCGCCGGCGGTGACCCCGTCGCCGTGCCGCAGCGCCTCGATTCCCTCGGCCACGTCCGCCGCCGAGTGGTCGTCCTCCAGCTCGCCGGTCGGCAGCACGTGCACCAGGCCGCCGTAGTCCAGCTCCACCAGTGAGCGCGGGTGGAACTCCTCCAGCCAGCGCCCGACGTCCACCAGGCCGTCGATGAGCGGCCCCTCGTCGATGGCCTCCCTGAGCGCCCTGAGCCCCCGCGCCACTCGCCGGCGGGCCTGCACCATGGGCGTGCGGTAGCGCAGCATCGGGGGGATCTCGCCGGATCCCTTGTCGAACCGCCGCTCCTCGTCCCCGACCAGCACGAACCAGTTCAGCGGGACCTGCCAGGTCGCGGTGCGGATCCAGGGCCGGGCGTCCGGGTTGCGGGCCAGCCAGCGCTCGTAGTCCTGGGCCGCCTGGCGCCGGACGACCGGGGGCAGCACCGCGTCCAGGACGGGCGGCGGCAGCTCCTCGGCCAGCTCGTCCAGCGCCTGCCAGCCGCGCAGCCGGGTGCGCCAGGGGCACACGCACACCACGCCGTCGATCTCCAGCACGAACGCGTCGCCGCTCTCGTGCACCGGCACCGGGACGGGCGGGGTGGGCAGCAAGTCGGCCAGGGAGCGGCGCAGTTCGTCCTGGTACGAGGGACGGTCGGCGCGGCGGGCGTAGCGGGCCCAGTGGCCGCGTTCCGGTTCCGGGAAGGCGGCCAGCGGTTCGTACACGCGAAGGTACGTCGCGTACGGGACGATCACCGAGGACACCTTGGGCACGCCCTGCTCCCTCCCCCGCCCTCTGTCGGGAAAACCTGCGAAACCCGCACACAAACGAGCGGGAAAACTATGCAAATCGTCGCACGGACGTAGTCCGGGAGTGGGTGATCCTGAGCACTGCTCGGATGACGGGGGCATCCAGGTCTAATCTCATGGTCACAGCCTCCGCCACCCACACGGGAGCTGGTCTCCACCCGCCGCTACTTGCTTCAGGAGTCACCACAGTGACCGACGTAACCGGCGCGCCTGCTGATGTACTGCACACCCTGTTCCGTTCGGAACAGGGGGGTCATGAGCAAGTCGTGCTCTGCCAGGACCGTGCCAGCGGCCTCAAGGCCGTCATCGCCATCCACTCCACCGCCCTGGGCCCCGCGCTCGGCGGTACGCGCTTCTACCCGTACGCGAGCGAGGCCGAGGCCGTCGCCGACGCGCTGAACCTCGCCCGCGGGATGTCGTACAAGAACGCCATGGCCGGTCTCGGCCACGGCGGCGGCAAAGCCGTGATCGTCGGCGACCCGGAGCGGGACAAGACCGAGGAGCTGCTGCTGGCCTACGGCCGGTTCGTGGCCTCGCTCGGCGGGCGCTACGTCACCGCGTGCGACGTCGGGACGTACGTCGCCGACATGGACGTCGTCGCCCGCGAGTGCCGCTGGACGACGGGCCGCTCGCCCGAGAACGGCGGCGCCGGTGACTCGTCCGTGCTGACCGCCTACGGCGTCTACCAGGGCATGCGGGCCTCGGCCCAGCACCTGTGGGGCGACCCGTCGCTGCGCGACCGCACAGTCGGCATCGCTGGCGTCGGCAAGGTCGGCCACCACCTGGTGCGGCATCTGCGCGACGAGGGCGCCGAGGTCGTGATCACGGACGTGCGCGAGAAGGCCGTACGGCGGATCCTCGACGCGCACCCGACGGGCGTGAGAGCCGTCGCCCACACCGACGCGCTGATCCGGGTCGAGGGCCTCGACATCTACGCCCCCTGCGCACTCGGCGGGGCGCTCAGCGACGACTCCGTGCCGGCGCTCACCGCCAGGATCGTCTGCGGCGCCGCCAACAACCAGCTCGCCCACCCGGGCGTCGAGAAGGACCTCGCCGACCGCGGGATCCTCTACGCGCCGGACTACGTGGTGAACGCCGGCGGGGTCATCCAGGTCGCCGACGAGTTGCACGGCTTCGACTTCGAACGGTGCAAGGCGAAGGCGGCGAAGATCTACGACACCACGCTCGGCATCTTCGCACGTGCGAAGGCGGACGGTATTCCGCCGGCCGCCGCGGCCGACCGGATCGCCGAGCAGCGGATGGCGGAGGGGCGCGGGGCGCGCTGACGAGGCGTGTCGGCGTGGTTCTCGGCGGGTGAGCGGTACCCGTCGGCGGGCAGTTAGAGAGAACTCTCACGTTCGTCGGCGGGTCGCCCGTCGAGAAGTGGTTAAAATCGCGGTTGACCAGCGGGGACAGGGCTCCCCGCGGGTTCTGGGGCCGGGCACGTCATGCGGGCGACGTACCGTATGGGCGCGGGCTCAGGTACCGTGGAAGCCCTACGGACCGGTCTCTCTGCGGAGAGCCCGTTCCAGATCATGAACGCGTGTCAAGACTCTGGGGCCGTCGAGCCCCGTCACCGAGGGGGTCGAGCCATGGGGCGCGGCCGGGCCAAGGCCAAGCAGACGAAGGTCGCCCGCCAGCTGAAGTACAACAGCGGCGGGACAGACCTGTCGCGTCTGGCCAGTGAGCTGGGCGCTTCGACTTCGAATCAACCGCCGAATGGCGAGCCGTTCGAAGACGACGACGAGGAAGACGACCCGTACGCCCAGTACGCGGATCTGTACAACGACGACGAGGACGAGGACGACGAGTCCGGTCCTGCGTCTCAACGCCGCGGCGCTTGACTGTCCAGCTGTGCTTGACCCGGTCCGGGGTGGTTTCCCACTCCCGGACCGGGTTTTGCGCTGCCGTCAAGACTGCCGTCAAGACTGCCGTCAAGGACGGTCGAAGACATCAGGCGGTGCTTTTGGACCGCATGCTTTAGACCGCGTACGTGCCGGTCAGCTCGGCGCCCGTCGCGTGGTCGCCGCGGTCCGTGATCTCGCCCGCGATCCATGAGGCGACCCCGCGGTCGGCCAGGGTCGCCAGGGCGACGTCCGCCGACTCCTGCGGCACGATCGCGATCATGCCGACGCCCATGTTCAGGGTCTTCTCCAGCTCCAGCTGTTCGACCTGACCGGTCCTGCCGACCAGTTCGAACACCGGGGCGGGGGTCCAGGCGGAGCGGTCGACGATCGCGTGCAGCTCGTCGGGGATGACGCGGGCCAGGTTGGCGGCGAGTCCGCCACCCGTGACGTGGCTGAACGCGTGCACGTCGGTGGTGCGGGTCAGCGCCAGGCAGTCCAGGGAGTAGATCTTGGTCGGCTCCAGGAGTTCCTCGCCCAGCGTGCGGCCGAACTCCTCGATCCGCGCGTCCAGCGACAGACCGGCCTGGTTCAGCAGGACATGCCGGACGAGCGAGTACCCGTTCGAGTGAAGCCCGGAGGAGGCCATGGCGATGACCGCGTCACCCTTACGGATGCGATCCGGGCCGAGCAGGCGGTCGGCCTCCACCACTCCGGTGCCGGCGCCGGCGACGTCGAAGTCGTCGGGGCCGAGCAGACCGGGGTGTTCGGCCGTCTCGCCGCCCACCAGGGCGCAGCCGGCCAGCACGCAGCCCTCGGCGATGCCCTTGACGATGGCGGCGACCCGCTCGGGGTGGACCTTGCCGACGCAGATGTAGTCGGTCATGAACAGCGGCTCGGCGCCGCACACCACGATGTCGTCCATGACCATCGCGACCAGGTCGTGGCCGATGGTGTCGTAGACGCCCAGTCGGCGCGCGAGGTCGACCTTGGTGCCGACGCCGTCCGTGGCGGAGGCGAGCAGCGGGCGCTCGAAGCGCTTGAGGGCGGAGGCGTCGAAGAGGCCGGCGAAGCCGCCGAGGCCGCCGAGGACCTCGGGGCGCTGCGTCTTCTTCACCCACTCCTTCATCAGCTCTACGGCGCGGTCGCCCGCTTCGATGTCGACACCTGCTGTTTTGTAGGACGCCGCTGCGTAGCCGGCACCAGTTGTCTCAGACATGGCTAATGAGAACCTTCGTGTCGTACGGCGGGTAAGGCGGGCCGGCTACGGGCGGCGGATCGCGTCGGCCGCGGCCGTGGCGGCGGGCCCGGCGGCCAGCTCGGTCTCCAGGAGCTGCTTGCCCAGCAGCTCGGGGTCCGGGAGATCCATCGGGTACTCGCCGTCGAAGCAGGCGCGGCAGAGGTTCGGCTTGGCGATGGTGGTCGCCTCGATCATGCCGTCGATGGAGATGTACGCCAGGGAGTCGGCGCCGAGGGAGATCCCGATCTCCTCGATGGTCATGCCGTTGGCGATGAGCTCGGCGCGGGTGGCGAAGTCGATGCCGAAGAAGCAGGGCCACTTCACGGGCGGCGAGGAGATCCGGATGTGGACCTCGGCGGCCCCGGCCTCGCGGAGCATCCGCACCAGGGCGCGCTGGGTGTTGCCGCGCACGATCGAGTCGTCGACGACGACCAGGCGCTTGCCCTTGATGACTTCCTTCAGCGGGTTCAGCTTCAGGCGGATGCCGAGCTGACGGATCGTCTGGGACGGCTGGATGAACGTACGGCCGACGTACGCGTTCTTCACCAGACCCGCACCGAAGGGAATGCCGGACGCCTCCGCGTAGCCGATGGCGGCGGGGGTGCCGGACTCCGGAGTCGCTATGACCAGGTCGGCCTCGGCGGGGGCTTCCTTCGCGAGGCGGCGGCCCATCTCCACCCGGGAGAGGTACACGTTCCGGCCGGCGATGTCGGTGTCCGGGCGGGCCAGGTAGACGTACTCGAAGATGCAGCCCTTGGGCTTCGCTTCCGCGAATCGGGAGCTGCGGAGGCCGTTCTCGTCGATCGCGACGAACTCGCCCGGCTCGATCTCGCGGACGTAGGCGGCGCCGCAGATGTCGAGGGCGGCGGACTCGGAGGCGACGACCCAGCCGCGCTCCAGACGGCCCAGGACCAGCGGGCGGATGCCCTGCGGGTCGCGGGCGGCGTAGACGGTGTGCTCGTCCATGAAGACGAGCGAGAAGGCGCCCTTGACCTGCGGGAGGATCTTGGCGGAGGCCTCCTCGATGGTCAGCGGCTTGCCGTCGTCGTCGACCTGGGCGGCGAGGAGGGCCGTCAGCAGGTCGGTGTCGTTGGTGGCCGCGACGCGGGTCGAGCGGCCGTTGGTGTCCTTCGGGAGGTCGGCGACCATCTCGGCGAGCTGCGCCGTGTTGACCAGGTTGCCGTTGTGGCCGAGCGCGATGGAGCCGTGCGCGGTGGCACGGAACGTCGGCTGGGCGTTCTCCCACACGGAGGCGCCGGTGGTCGAGTAGCGGGCGTGACCGACCGCGATGTGACCCTGGAGCGAACCGAGCGAGGTCTCGTCGAAGACCTGGGAAACGAGGCCCATGTCCTTGAAGACGAGGATCTGGGAGCCGTTACTGACCGCGATTCCCGCGGATTCCTGGCCTCGATGCTGGAGGGCGTAGAGCCCGAAGTAAGTGAGCTTGGCGACCTCTTCGCCGGGAGCCCAGACACCGAAGACGCCGCATGCGTCCTGGGGGCCTTTCTCGCCGGGGAGCAGATCATGACTGAGTCGACCGTCACCACGTGGCACGCCACCGAGTGTAGGCGAGATCGACCACTGGTCCGAATGCGGGAATGCTCGCGAGCTTTCTGCCGCAGTGGATCACTTGGCGACGACGGCCCGCGCACTCGTGCCGTTTTCGCTGGTCAGAGTGAGAGCATCTTGATCGACTCGATAGCTGAGCGCACCGTTGAAGAGGGTCAGCAGAGCTCGTTCGGTGTCCATGAGTGAGGCGTCGCACATCATTCGGGTGGTGGACGGGCGGCCCAGAGTGATATGTCCGTCGCGAACCGTGGCGGTGGCGTTGACGTGGTTGCAGCCGAGCCGGCCGCCGACCTTGCCCTTCTTCGCGTCGAAGGTGAGGTGCGCCTCGCCCTCGACGGGCTGGGTCCTGTCCTTGGTGGTGACGCGGTCGATGTTCCAGCGGACGCCGGTGACGGGCCGCTCGACGCCGACCGAGCCGCTCCCGCTGTCCGCCTTCCCGCTGTCCGCCTGCTCGCTCCCGCAGGCTGCCGCGAGCGGGATGAGGGCCACGGCGGCCGTCCTGATCAGTCGCTGCTTCTGCCTGTACATGCCGATTCGACGGAGCCGGTGGGGTGGTTGGTTCCCCCGTTATGTTTTCCGGCCGACGACTCACGCCAGGAGTGGCAGCAGCCCGCCGAGGTCAGCCCGCTCGCCGCTGGCCCGCACCTTGGCGTCCTCGACCGCGTCCTTCCAGGCCACGCGCCCGGTCGCGAGCCGGATCCAGGTCAGCGGGTCGGTCTCGACGACATTGGGCGGGGTGCCCCGGGTGTGCCGGAGTCCCTCGACGCACTGCACCACGGCGTACGGCGGGATCCGCACCTCGGTGGAGCCGCCGGGCGCCTTCGCCGCGAGCGCGTCGGCCAGCAGCCGGGTCGCGGCGGCGAGGGCCTGACGGTCGTGGGGGATGTCCAGGCCGGGCACGGCGGCGTTCAGGTCGTCGGTGTGGACGACCAGTTCGACGGTGCGGGTGACGAGGTAGTCGGCCAGCGTCATGGCACCGGTGCGGGCGGCGAGGACGCGGGTGTCCGGGGCGGTGGCGAGGGCCTCGGTGATCCGCTCCTCGGTGCGGGCGTAGAGGGCGTCGAGGTCGGGGTGGGCCATGGCCAGTTCCCGAGTACCGTCGGCGATGTCCCCCGCCCGGGCGGCGGTGGCGGACGGCCAGTCCAGGAGCGCGAGCTCGGGTTTCGGGGGTTCGTCCCGGTCGAGGTTGCGACTGACGGTCTCCACGGCCATGGTCACGTGCGCCGCCAGGTCCCGCACGGTCCAGCCGTCGAGGCGCGTGGGGAGGGCCAGTTGCTCGGTGGAGAGGGTGCGTACGGACTGTCGTACGTTCCCGAACTGGGCCAGTACCGCGGTGCGGATCTTGGCGGGGTCGTAGGTGCGGGCGCGTTTTTTGGCCGGGGGCATGGGGCCAGCCTAGGCAGACCGTGAGGCTGTCGTGGACGTGTTTCCGGGAGCGTCCGCAGGGCTGTCTGCGGGGCTGTCTGCGGGGCTGTCTGCGGGGGCCTTCGCGGTCGCCTTCGCGGGCGTCTCGAAGATCTCGCGGTTCCTCGGTACGCCGATGCCGTGCCAGCGGAAGGGGAGGCCGCGGGCGGTGTCCGGGTCCGGGCCGTCCATCAGCTGGAAGTGCAGATGCGGTTCCGTGGAGTTGCCGGAGTTGCCGCACTGGGCGAGCGGCTGTCCGGCGCGGACGCGGTCGCCCTCGGCGACGGTGAGCGAGTCGCGGCGCAGGTGGGCGTACGCGGCGTAGGTGCCGTCGCCGAGGTCGAGCACGAGATGGTTGCCGAGGATGCGGCCCACCCCGCGCATCTCCCGGACCGAGCCCTCGATCAGGAACAGGTACAGCAGGGCCGGCAGCGAGTTGCGGCTGAGGTGGTCGCGGTGGCGGTCGGTGGCCTTGACGACGGTGGCGTCGGCGACGGCCAGCACGGGGGCGCCGAAACCGGGGAAGTCGCGGCTGGGGCGGGCCAGCGGCCACAGGAGCCGGAAACCGGGGCGGGCGCCCGGTTCGGGTTCGGCGACGAGGTCGATGGCGTACGTCTGGCCATAGGCGTGGACGCCGTGGCTCGGGGTGCGGTCGGCCGGGCTGTTGAGCGCGGACCAGCGGCCGGTGACGGGCGGGGCCACCTCGATGGGGGGCGGGGGTGTGCGGTCACGGCCGGTCCTGTTCAGGACGAAGACGAGGCCGTAGGCCAGGACCAGCAGGAGGAGGTTCCAAAACCCGGGATACGGCAGACCTACCCAAAGGGCGGCGGCCCACAGGGCCAGGAAGGCAACCTGGAGTAAGCGGAAGGTCGTCATGACGAGCTTGCGTGCGGACATCGGTCCCCCAGTCAGTCAGGTCAGGGTCGTGGCCAGCGCCACCAGCAGCGGCACCACCCGGCCCGCCGGGACCTCGTGGCGGCCCCGGCCGGTGGTGTGCAGCCAGCCCGCGCCGGTCAGTTGGCGCAGGTGGTGGTAGATCTGGCCGGTCGTGCCGAGTTCTTCGAGCTCGGCCAGTTCGGCCGCCGTGCGGCGACCGCCGAGGATCTCGCGGAGCAGCCGCAGCCGGACCGGGTGGCCGAGCGCCCCGAAGGTCTCGGCGGCCCGGGTCCAGTCGTCGTCCAGCAGGCCCTCGGTCAGGGCGGCCTGCTGCCACTCGTACCGCTCCCCGGCCGGCAGGCGGACGGCGCCGGTGAACAGGACCCCGCCGTCGGCGGCCCGTGCACCGGCCAGCTGCTTCTTGAGTGCCTCCAGGGCCCAGAAGTCCCCGTCCCCGACACGCGGAGCGGTGGCGCCCGCGCCTTCCAGCGCGGCGATCCGGCGCTCCAGCTCGGTGACGCGGTCCTCCAGTTCCATGCCCTCCAGATTACGGCACTACGTAATTACGTCAACACTACGTAATACGTCAACGCCG
Source organism: Streptomyces sp. NPDC050619 (assembly GCF_040654815.1). Taxonomy (NCBI): domain Bacteria; kingdom Bacillati; phylum Actinomycetota; class Actinomycetes; order Kitasatosporales; family Streptomycetaceae; genus Streptomyces; species Streptomyces sp. NPDC050619. The sequence continues at coordinate 120,943 of NZ_JBFAIR010000020.1, forward strand.
CAGCCCGCTCATTCCTTGCGCGCATAGTCCGCGAACCCCCGCTCCACCAACGCGAAGGCGCGCTCGGCCAGTTCGGGGGCGTCCGTGGCGACCGACTCCGGGGACTCGCCGGCGTCGACGCGGCGGTTGTGTTCCTCGACGAGGGCGTTGCGGGCGGCGGTCAGGGTCGCGGCGGCGATCAGCGCCAGGGTCGGGTCGCCGGTCTCCTCCGCCAGCAGGTCGGCCAGCTCCCGTGTGCCCTTCTGGGAGGCGAGGAAGGCGCGCTCCATCAGGACCGGGGTCTCCAGGATGAGCCTGCGCACCTGGCGGGAGAACGGCTCGCCGTGCAGGCCGATCGACGGATCGCGCCCCTCGATCATCTCCAGGAAGTGCCTGCGGACGGCCTCCACGGCCGACTCCCCGGGCTCACGCTCGCGCACCGCCCGGGCCGCGTCGCCGAAATGCTCCTCCATCGGGACGAAGACCAGGTCTTCCTTGGTGCCGAAGTAGTTGAAGACGGTCATCTTGGAGACCTCGGCCGCATCCGCGATCTCCTGCACGGAGACATTGTCGAAGCCGCGCTCGGCGAAGAGTGCGACCGCGGTCCGGTAGATCCTCTTCGCCGTCTGGACCTTCTTGCGTTCGCGCAGCCCCATCGCCTCGGTCATGGACATCACTGTACCAAGACGAAATTTAATCCCAGATGAAAGATTGACTGAGTACATATTCCTCGGGCAGGGTGAGGCCCATGACCGACACCCAGCGCAGAATCGCCTTCCTCGTCTGCCTCGTCACGATCGTCCTGGCCGTCCTGGACATGCAGATCGTGTCCGCGGCGACCGTCCCGATCGTCCGGGACCTCGATCCCGCCCACGGCATCGACAAGATCCCGTGGCTGGTCAGCGCCTACGCCCTGGCGTCGGCCGCGATGCTCCCGCTGTACGGCAGGCTGTGCGACGTCCTCGGCCCCAAACAGGTGTTCCTCTCAGCGGTCGGCGCCTTTCTCCTCGGCTCGGCGCTGTGCGGCGCCGCCCAGTCGATCGACCAGCTCATCGCGGCCCGGGCCGTGCAGGGCCTGGGGGCCGGCGGCCTGATGAGCGTCACGATGGTGGTGATCGCCCACCTCAGGAGGCCCGGGGAGAAGCGTGGCAAGGCCGCCGGCATGGGTGGCGTCGTCGCCGGCGGCGGCATGGCGCTCGGGCCCTGGATCGGCGGTCTGCTCGCCGACCACGCGAACTGGCGCTGGGTCTTCTACGTCAACCTGCCCCTCGGCCTCGCCGTCCTGGCCGTAGGCGCCGCGGTCATCAAGCTGCCCCGGCACACCGATCGCCCGGGGCGCCGCTCCATCGACTTCCCGGGCGCGGCCCTCGCCGCCGCCTTCTCCACCTCGCTGCTGCTGGTCACCGAGTGGGGCGGCAAGGAGTACGCCTGGTCGTCGCCGATGGTCGTCGGCCTGGCGCTGTCCGCCACGGCGGCACTCGGCCTGTTCCTGTGGCGCCAGACCACCGCGCCCCAGCCGATCCTGCCGCTGTCCATGTTCCGCGTCCGGGAACTGCGCTGGGGCTTCGCGATCCAGGCGCTGATCGGCACGGCCCTGGTGGGCGCGATGTACTACGTCATGATCTATCTCCAGGTCGCCCGCGGCATCACCAGCTCCTCCGCCGGGCTGTACCTCATCCCCATGGCCGCCGGCATGACGGTCATCGGCATCGTCTCCGGCAAGCTCGCCGAACGCGGCTGGTCGGAGCGGACGTTCATGATCAGCGGCTCGGCCGTCACCATGGTCGCCTTCCTGCTGCTGGCCACCACCGGCGCCGGGACCTCGCTGTGGCTGCTGCGCGCCGAGCTGCTCCTCTTCGGCGTCGGCTTCGGTCAGCTCCTGGGCCAGCTGATCCAGCTGGTGCAGGCCGCGGCACCCCGCCACCAGCTCGGCGTCGCCATCACCGGCATCCGCTTCTTCCAGACTCTGGGCACGGCCCTCGGCGCCGCCCTTTTCGGCACCCTCGTCACGCGGCTGTACGACGGCCCCGGCGACGCGGGCTCCATCAGCGGGCCGACCGCTGTGGCGGCGTACGTCTCCGCCCTGGACATGGTCTTCGTCTGCGGGGCCGTGCTGATGGGGCTGTGCGTGGTGCTGGCGCTGCGGCTGCCCGGTTCCCGGCCCGGTCAGGTCACTCCGGGGCCCGCGCAGGAGCGGGTCGCGGCCTGAGGACACGGCCTGAGGCGCGGCCTGGGGCGCGGCTGAGGACGACGATGGCCCCGCCCGTCGAAACGACGATGGCCCCGCCCGTCGAAACAGGCGAGGCCATCATGGCCGTAGGGCCATAGAGCCGTAGGACCGTCGTACGAACCTAGGACCGCTTACGCGAGCAGCGCCGGGATCGTCTCCTCGTGCGCCGTCCGCAGCTCCTCCAGGGGCAGCTCGAACTCGCCCTGGAGCTCGACGGTGTCGCCGTCCACCACACCGATGCGGGTGACGGGCAGGCCGCGCGCCCCGCACATGTCGTTGAAGCGGACCTCCTCGGAGCGGGGGACGGCCACGAGAGCGCGGCCGGCCGACTCCGAGAAGAGGAAGGTGAAGGCGTCGAGCCCGTCCGGTACGACCAGCCGCGCGCCCTTGCCGCCCAGCAGGGCGGACTCCACGACGGCCTGGATCAGACCGCCGTCGGACAGGTCGTGCGCGGAGTCGATCATGCCGTCGCGGGAGGCGGAGATCAGGATCTCGGCGAGCAGCCGCTCGCGCTCCAGGTCGACCTTGGGCGGCAGCCCGCCGAGGTGGTCGTGCACGACCTGCGACCAGGCCGAACCGCCCAGCTCCTCGCGGGTGTCACCGAGGAGGTACAGCAGCTGGCCCTCCTCCTGGAAGGCGACCGGCGTACGGCGGGCCACGTCGTCGATGACGCCCAGGACCGCGACCACGGGGGTCGGGTGGATGGCGGCCTCGCCCGTCTGGTTGTACAGCGACACATTGCCGCCGGTCACCGGGGTGCCGAGCTGCTGGCAGGCGTCGGCGAGGCCGCGGATGGCCTCGGCGAACTGCCACATCACCGCCGGGTCCTCGGGGGAGCCGAAGTTCAGGCAGTCGGAGACGGCGAGCGGCTTGGCGCCGGTCGTGGCCACGTTCCGGTAGGCCTCCGAGAGCGCCAGCTGGGCACCCGCGTACGGGTCCAGCTTCGCGTACCGGCCGTTGCCGTCGGTCGCGATGGCGACGCCGAGCCCGGTCGCCTCGTCGATGCGGATCATCCCGGAGTCCTCGGGCTGGGCGAGGACCGTGTTGCCCTGCACGAAGTGGTCGTACTGCGAGGTGATCCACTTCTTGGAGGCCTGGTTGGGGGACGACACGAGCCGCAGGACCTGGTCCTTCAGCTCTTCGCTCGTCGCCGGGCGGGGCAGCTTGTTCGCGTCGTCCGCCTGGAGAGCGTCCTGCCAGGACGGGCGGGCGTACGGGCGCTCGTAGACCGGGCCCTCGTGCGCGACCGTGCGCGGGTCGACGTCGATGATCTTGCCGCCGTGCCAGTAGATCTCGAGGCGGTCGCCGTCGGTCACCTCACCGATGACGGTGGCGATGACGTCCCACTTGTCGCAGATCTCCAGGAACCGGTCGACCTTCTCCGGCTCGACGACCGCGCACATGCGCTCCTGCGACTCGCTCATGAGGATTTCCTCGGGCGAGAGCGTGGAGTCGCGCAGCGGTACGTCGTCCAGGGTGACGCGCATGCCGCCCGAGCCGTTGGAGGCCAGCTCCGACGTGGCACAGGACAGACCGGCCGCGCCGAGGTCCTGGATGCCGACGACCAGCTTCTCGGCGAAGGCCTCGAGCGTGCACTCGATCAGCAGCTTCTCCTGGAACGGGTCGCCGACCTGCACGGCCGGGCGCTTGGACGGCTTGGCGTCGTCGAAGGTCTCGGAGGCCAGGATGGACGCGCCGCCGATGCCGTCGCCGCCCGTGCGGGCCCCGTACAGGATGACCTTGTTGCCCGCGCCGGACGCCTTCGCGAGGTGGATGTCCTCGTGCCGCATGACTCCGATGGCACCGGCGTTGACCAACGGGTTTCCCTGGTAGCAGGCGTCGAAGACGACCTCGCCGCCGATGTTGGGCAGGCCCAGGCAGTTGCCGTAGCCACCGATGCCGGCGACGACACCGGGGAGCACCCGCTTGGTGTCGGGGTGGTCCGCCGCACCGAAACGGAGGGGGTCCACGACGGCGACCGGCCTGGCGCCCATCGCGATGATGTCGCGCACGATGCCGCCGACTCCGGTGGCCGCGCCCTGGTAGGGCTCGACGTAGGAGGGGTGGTTGTGCGACTCGACCTTGAAGGTCACGGCGTAACCCTGGCCGACGTCCACGACACCGGCGTTCTCACCGATGCCGACGAGGAGGGCGTCGGACTGCGGGGCCTTCTCGCCGAACTGGCGGAGGTGGACCTTCGAGGACTTGTAGGAGCAGTGCTCGGACCACATGACCGAGTACATGGCGAGCTCGGCACCGGTGGGGCGGCGGCCGAGGATCTCCACGACCCGCTCGTACTCGTCCTTCTTCAGGCCGAGTTCGGCCCAGGGCAGCTCGACGTCGGGGGTCGCGGTCGCGTGCTCGACCGTGTCCAGAGGCGTCCGGCTCATACGTTGACCAGCTTCTTGAGGATCGAGGTGAAGAAGGGGAGGCCGTCGGTGCGGCCGGTGCCGATGAGCGGCTCCACGGCGTGCTCCGGGTGCGGCATCAGGCCTACGACGTTGCCGGCCTCGTTGGTGATGCCCGCGATGTCCCGCAGCGAGCCGTTCGGGTTGAAGTCCACGTAGCGGAAGGCGACCCGCCCCTCGGCCTCCAGCTTGTCGAGCGTGTACTCGTCAGCCACGTACCGGCCGTCCATGTTCTTCAGCGGAATGTTGATCTCCTGGCCGGCCGAGTAGTCGGTCGTCCAGGCGGTGTCCGCGTTCTCCACCCGCAGCTTCTGATCGCGGCAGATGAAGTGGAGGTGGTCGTTGCCGAGCATCCCGCCCGGGAGGAGGTGGGCCTCGGTGAGGATCTGGAAGCCGTTGCAGATACCGAGGACCGGGAGGCCCGCCTTCGCCTGCTCGAGGAGGGGCTCCATCACCGGCGAGAAGCGCGCGATGGCACCGGCGCGCAGATAGTCGCCGTAGGAGAAGCCACCGCACAACACCACGGCGTCGACCTGGTGGAGGTCCTTGTCCTTGTGCCAGAGGGCGACGGGTTCGGCGCCGGCGAGGCGGATCGCACGCTGTGTGTCGCGGTCGTCGAGGCTGCCCGGGAAAGTGACGACGCCAATACGAGCGGTCACTTCACGGCCTCCGCGACTTCCTCCACCTTGACGGTGAAGTCCTCGATCACGGTGTTGGCGAGGAAGGATTCCGCAAGATCATGGATGCGGGCGAGCGTGGCCTCGTCGACCGGTCCGTCGACTTCCAGCTCGAATCGCTTTCCCTGACGTACGTCGGAGATGCCTTCGAAACCCAGCCGCGGCAGTGCGCGCTGCACCGCCTGGCCCTGGGGGTCGAGGATCTCCGGCTTGAGCATGACGTCGACTACGACGCGTGCCACTGGCACTCCCGGTGTTGTGGTGCTGAGCAGGTTCCTGCAAGTGCCTTCAGGGTACCCGCACAAAATTTCTACGCGAGTAGAGTTGGAGGAAACTACGTGACAGTCATCACGATCAGGTATCGGACCGGGGCCGTCATGAAAAGTTCAGGGAAAGATCCAGGATCTCCCCACCATCCCTATTGCGCCGGGACACGCGGACAGATTTAGTCGGGCTTCACCTTGCATTGCCGGGCACTGTACAAATGAATTGGTAATAGCCGATACTTTGCCCAATAACTGGCGGACAGTCGGCATCTCCGAGGCGTCTCGGCACGTCATCACAGAGATGCCGCACGAAGGGACCGATATTCGTGGCGCAGCGTGTCGTAGTCACTCTCTCTGACGACATCGACGGCTCGGAAGCGGCGGAAACGATCGCCTTCGGACTCGACGGCAAGTCGTACGAGATCGACCTGAACCAAGCCAATGCCAAGAAACTGCGTAAGGCGCTCGCGCCGTACATGGAGGCCGGCCGCAAGCGCTCGCGGTCCGGCAAGGCGTACCGGCAGACGGAGGTCGCCCCCGACCCGGCGACCGTCCGGGCCTGGGCACAGTCCAACAAGATGGACGTCCCGGCGCGCGGGCGGATCCCCAAGAAGGTCTACGAGGCGTTCACCGCGGCGCAGTGAACCGGGCCTACGGCTGGTCACCCGCCCCTCGGCCGAACCGACTTGCGCTGCACCCCTCCTGGTCAGCTAGAGTCTGGAGCACGCCGAGGGGCGAGGCCGAAAGGCCCAGTTCCGGAGCCCATGCGGGTGTAGTTCAGTAGTAGAACATCCCCCTTCCAGGGGGAAGGCGCAGTGTGCAATTCCTGTCACCCGCTCTGCACCGCCGGTCCTCCCACTCTTGTGGATCAGGTAGGCTGGTGCTCGCGCCGATCAGTGAGAGCTGGTCGGAGGCAATGCGGACGTAGCTCAGTTGGTAGAGCGCAACCTTGCCAAGGTTGAGGTCGCGAGTTCGAACCTCGTCGTCCGCTCGGGAATCAGGCCCCGGTCCATCGGACCGGGGTCTTTTCGTGTGTCGTGCGCGCGGGGTGCGTCTGTTGTGCGTGCGTCTCGGATGTGGCAACTGACATTTGTCATGGCCGGTGATGACAGCTCGCACTGTCGGCGGGCCGCGAGCGCCGCGACGCTGAAGGCATGGACACGAGCGGACACGAGCACGTGATTGAGGTCACTGACCTGAAGCGTGTATACGGGGACGGGTTCGAGGCCGTGCGCGGGATCAGCTTTTCCGTGGGCCGCGGGGAGCTCTTCGCGCTGCTGGGTACCAACGGCGCCGGCAAGACGTCGACCGTCGAACTGCTGGAGGGGCTCGCGCGGCCGGCCGGGGGCCGAGTACGGATCCTCGGCCACGATCCCTACGCGGACCGGGCCGTCGTACGCCCCCGGACCGGGGTGATGTTGCAGGAGGGCGGCTTTCCGTCCGAACTGACCGTCGCGGAGACCGCCCGGATGTGGGCGGCGTGTACGAGTGGGGCCCGGGACGAAGGGGAGGCGCTCGCGCTGGTCGGGCTCGAACGCAAGGCGGGCGTACGGGTGAAGCAGTTGTCCGGGGGCGAGCGGCGGCGGCTGGATCTGGCGCTGGCGCTGCTCGGGAAGCCCGAAGTGCTGTTCCTGGACGAGCCGACGACCGGCCTCGACGCCGAAGGGCGCCGGGACACCTGGGAGTTGGTGCGCGCGCTGCGCGACGGCGGTACGACGGTGCTGCTGACCACGCACTATTTGGAAGAGGCCGAGGATCTGGCCGACCGGCTCGCCATCCTGCACGAAGGGCGTATCGCGGCCACCGGGACACCGGCCGAGGTGACCGCCGCCCAGCCGTCCCGGATCTCCTTCGAGCTGCCCCACGGCTACTTCCTGGGGGACCTGCCGCCGCTCGGTGAGCTGGGGGTGTGCGGGCACGAGGTCGAGGGGGGTGTCGTACGGCTGCGGACCCGGGAGCTTCAGCGGGCGGCCACCGGGCTGCTGATGTGGGCCGACGCGGCGGGGGTGGAACTGCGGCGCCTTGACGTGCGGTCGGCCTCGCTGGAGGAGGCGTTTTTGGGGATCGCGCGGGAGGCGGCCGGTTCCCTTGAGACGGTTGAGGAGTACGCGGCATGAGTGACCTCGGCACGACGCCTGTCGTCACGAAGCCTGCTGTCACGACGCCTGTCGGCCGGATGACCTCGCTGGCGCGCGCTGAGCTGACGTTGCTGGGGCGCAGCAGGGGAACACTCGTCGCCGCCCTGTTCGTGCCGCTGGTGGTGCCGGTCAGCCTGCGGTCCGCACTCGAGGACATGGACCTGGGGGAGGCCGGCCTGGACGTCGGCACGGTGCTTCTGCCCGCCGCCGTCGGCGTCTCGCTGCTGTTCGCTGTGTACGGGGTGCTCGTCGGCGCCTTCGTCTCCCGACGCGAGGAGCTCGTCCTCAAGCGGCTGCGCACCGGCGAGCTGCGGGACGGCGAGATCCTCGTCGGCGCCACGCTGCCGGCCGCGGCCATCGGCCTCGTACAGTCCCTGCTCCTGGTGGCGGGCTGCACCGCGCTGCTCGACCTGGCGGCCCCGAAGGCGCCCCATCTCGCCGTCGGCGGGCTGCTGTTGGGCCTGGTGGTGTGCGCGGCCCTGGCCGCCGTGACGGCGAGTTTCACCCGTACCGTGGAGAGCGCGCAGGTCACCTCGCTGCCGCTGGTGCTGGTCTCGATGGGGGCCTCGGGGATCGCCGTACCGATGGAGCTCCTGCCCGACCGGGTGGCGAGCGTGTTCGAACTGCTGCCTCTGTCGCCGGTGATCACGCTTGTGCGGGGCGGTTGGACCGGTGATCTGTCGGCATACGAGGCGCTGGGGGCGGTGGTGACCGCGCTGGTCTGGGTAGCGGTGGGGGTGTTTGCTGTACGGCGGTGGTTTCGGTGGGAGCCGCGGCGTTGACGTAGGTCGTGCTGGTCGCACTGGTCGTATGGGTCGTATGGGTCGTATAGGTCGTATGGGGGGGAGGGCGGGAGATGCGCGGGCCGGGGATGTGGTGGCGGGGGAAGAGCACGCCGGCGAAGGTGGAGACGTATACGCGGTGGTCGTTCCACTTCTTCGCGGTGATCGAGATCGCCTCGATCGGACTCCAGGGCTTCGTCCAGGTCGAACCGTGGGTGGCGAGCTGCCTGTTGCTGATGGTGGGCACGCACTCCGTGGCCTGCGCGGTGACCGCGTCGCGGGCGCTGGACTGGACGCGCGGTCGCCGCGGGCGACCCGGCCGGTTGCTGTGGACGCTCGGCGTCATCACCGCCGCGGTCGCCGTCGCGGCCATCGGGATCGCGGAGCGCGGTCCGGACGGTGAGGGCGTCGACAGCCTGGCGGCCGGAGTCTTCGGCCTGGTGCTGATCTTCGGCGCCGGCACCATCGCGCTCGGCGTCCGCAACCGGCGGCGGCTGTACGCGATCGTCGGCGGCTTCGCGGCGGGCGCCGCAAGCGTGTCGCTCCCGTTGAGCACCCCCGCTTCCGCGGCGCTGACGGCCTTGGCGGTGCTGCTCGGCGCCGGGCTCCTCACCTTCACGGCCAGCTTCTCCGTCTGGCTCCTCGACGTCGTCTACGAACTCGACGCGGCCCGCGAGACCCGTGCCCGGCTCGCCGTCGCCGAGGAGCGGTTGCGGTTCGGGCGGGATCTGCACGACGTGGTGGGACGCAACCTCGCCGTGATCGCGCTGAAGAGCGAGCTGGCGGTGCGGTTGGCGCGGCGGGGTCGGGCCGAGGCCGTGGAGCAGATGATCGAGGTGCAGCGGATCGCGCGCGAGTCGCAGCGGGAGGTCCGGGATGTCGTACGGGGTTATCGGGAGGCCGACTTGGAGGTCGAACTCGCCGGTGCACAGGGCGTGTTGACGGCCGCGGGCATCCGGTGCGAGCTGACCGGCGAGGCGGCCGGGCTGCCGGGCGAGGTGCAGTCGGCGCTCGGCTGGGTGGTGCGGGAGGCGACGACCAATGTGCTGCGGCACGGGGATGCCGGGCGGTGTGTGGTGAGTCTGCGGGTGGTGGAGGGGCGTGTGGTGTTGGTGGTGGTGAACGACGGGGTTGGTGCGTCGTCCGGTGCAGTCTCGGGTGCGTCGTCCGGTGCGGTCTCGGGTGCGTCGTCCGGTGCGGATTTCGGTGCGGACCTCGGTGGGGACCCCCGTGCGGATTCCGGTAGCGGTGCCGGCAGGGGCTCCGGTGCGGACGGTTCGGGGCTGGCCGGGCTGCGGGAGCGGCTCGCCGCGGTGGATGGGACGCTGGAGGCGGGGCGGGTCGGTGGAGGGCTGTTCCGGCTGGTCGCCGAGGTGCCGTTGAGTACGGCCGTGGTGAGTGAGGCCATGGCATGACCTCTCCCGTACGGCTCCTGCTCGCCGACGACGAGCATCTGATCCGGGGTGCGCTGGCCGCGCTGCTCTCGCTGGAGGACGATCTCATGGTCGTCGCCGAAGCCGCGTCCGGGCCCGAGGCGCTGGCCATGGCGCGTGCCCACGCCCCCGATGTCGCCGTACTGGATCTCCAGATGCCCGGCGCGGACGGTGTGAAGGTCGCCACAGGTCTGCGCACCGAGCTGCCCGGCTGCCGGGTGCTGATCGTGACCAGTCACGGGCGGCCGGGGCATCTGAAGCGGGCCCTGGAGGCGGGCGTACGCGGATTCGTCCCGAAGACCGTCAGCGCCGAGCGGCTCGCGGAGATCATCCGCACGGTGCACGCCGGAAACCGTTATGTCGATCCCGAGTTGGCCGCCGACGCGATCTCCGCCGGGGACTCGCCGCTGACCTCGCGGGAGGCGGAGGTGCTGGAGCTCGCGGCCGACGGGGCGCCCGTCGCGGAGATCGCCGAGCGGGCCGCGCTGTCGCAGGGGACCGTGCGCAACTATCTGTCGTCGGCCCTCTCGAAGCTCGGGGCGGAGAACCGTCATGCGGCGGTACGCCTCGCGCGCGAGCGAGGTTGGGTATAGTTGTGTTCGCGCTGCGGCGCAGTGCGGACGTAGCTCAGCTGGTAGAGCGCAACCTTGCCAAGGTTGAGGTCGCGAGTTCGAACCTCGTCGTCCGCTCCATCGCACAGCATCGAGAAGCCCCCGGTTTCGCCGGGGGCTTCTTCCGTTGGTCTGTTTCCGTTGGTCTGTCTCCGCTGGTCCGTTACGACCAGGTCGTGCCCGTCAGGCGTTCGTACGCCTCCACGTACTTGGCGCGGGTGGCGTCCACCACCTGCTGAGGCAGCGGCGGCGGGGGCTGCTCGCTCTTGCGGTCCCAGCCGGACTCCGGCGAGGTCAGCCAGTCGCGGACGAACTGCTTGTCGTACGACGGCTGCGCGTGCCCCGGCTCCCACTCGTCGGCCGGCCAGAAGCGGGAGGAGTCCGGGGTGAGGACCTCGTCGGCGAGGACGAGGGTCTCGTTGTTCTCGAAGCCGAACTCGAACTTCGTGTCCGCCAGGATGATCCCGCGGTCGCGGGCGATGTCACGGCCCCGGGCATAGACGGCGAGGGTCGCCTGACGCAGCTGGGCCGCGGTGTCCGCGCCGACCTGGCGGGCGACCTCCTCGTAGGAGACGTTCTCGTCGTGCTCGCCGACCGCGGCCTTGGTGGCCGGGGTGAAGATCGGGGCAGGCAGCTCCGAGCCGTCGACGAGGCCTTCGGGGAGGGCGAGGCCGCAGACGGTACGGGTCTCCTTGTACTCGACCAGGCCCGAGCCGGTGAGGTAGCCGCGGGCCACGCACTCCACGGGGAGCATCTGGAGGGACTTGCAGATGAGGGCGCGGCCGGCCCAGTCGGCGGGGGCGCCCGGGGGGAGCTCGGTGCTCAGGACGTGGTTCGGGATCAGGTCGGCGATCTGGTCGAACCACCACAGGGAGAGCTGGGTGAGGATGCGGCCCTTGTCGGGGATCTCGCTCGGGAGCACCCAGTCGTAGGCGGACATGCGGTCGCTGGCGACCATCACGAGGTCGCCGGCCTCGTTCTGGTACAGGTCGCGCACCTTGCCGGTGTGCAGATGTACCAGACCCGGAACCTGAAGGGGTTCGGGCTTTTCGGCGAATCCGGACACGGTTCCTCCCGGCGGTTCTGTGCAAGTGGGTCGATTCTCCCGTACGGCGGGGATCGGCCTTGGTCCGGGGTGTGGGGAGCGGAGCGTGGGGCGGTTTGTGGGGTGGTTTGTGGGGCGGGGCTCAGTCGCGTTTGCAGATGCGGTCCAGGAGGTTTGCCGTGGCTCGTTGGATACGGGGGTCCACGTGGCCCGGGCGGTCCAGCGCAGGGGACCAGGCGAACGTCCCGGATGCGAAGACCAGGGCGCCGGAGGGGGCGCGGTAGAGGGAGGTCTCCTGGTGGCGGAGGGCACCCTCGCTGTCGGTGTACGGGGAGTGGGCTAACAGGATGCGGTCCTCGTGCTCGGGCAGTGGGGTGCGCGGGAAGTAGCGGTCGGCCTCGCCCGCGACCAGGCCCTCGAGCTCGTCGCCCTCGTGCGCGCCGGTCGCCTCCCACAGCCAGTGCCCGGCGTTGCGGACGATCAGGGGGTGGGGCTCGGGGACGCGGCCGGCGTACTGGATGCCGACCAGCTGCTGCTCGGGGCGGTCGATCTCGCGCCACAGCACCGGCTTTCCCGGGCCCCTGCGCTTGCGGCAGGTCAGCAGGCGGTCGGGGACGCCGGACGGGGACGGGCCCAACTCGACCTGCCAGTACAGGGTGTTCGCGGAGAGGAAGACCAGGGACGTGCCGTGCTCACGGGCGCGTTCCACGGTGTGGCGCATGTGCGTCGACCAGTACTCGTCGTGGCCGGGGAAGACCAGGCCGCGGTAACGGGTGGGGTCGATGTGGCCGGCGTGCAGGTCGCGGGCGTCCGCGTAGGCGAGGTCGTAGCCGTAGCGCTCGGCCCAGCGGATGAAGTCGTAGGCGTGGCCGACGTGGAGCGGGAGGCCGGCGCCCGCGTACGGGCGGTCGAAGGAGACGGTCGTCGCCGCGTCGGCCTCGCCCAGCAGACGGCCGCTCTCGTCCCAGGCGTGGTAGAGGCTGGCGCCCGTGCGGCCGTCCTCCGGGTAGAGGTTGTACGCCTGCCAGGTCACGTCGGGCAGAAGCAGGAGCAGGTCCGCCGGGTGGTTGTCGCGGACGGTGAAGGGGACGTGGGAGCGGTAGCCGTCGGCGGTGGTGAGGACGGCGACGTACGCGCCGATGCTCCAGTAACTCGGGATCTGGAGGCGCCAGGACAGCCACCAGTGATGGCAGGAGACCGTGCGGTCGGCGGTGAGGGGCGCGGGCTGGACGATCCCGGACAGGCGGGGGCTGGTGGTGATCTTGGCCGCGCCGTCACCGCCGTAGTGGCCGATGCGGTAGACGTCTACGCCGAATTCCTGGGGCGGGTCGACCGTGATGCGGAAGTCGATCGCCTCGCCGGGGGCTACCGCGCCGGTGGAGGTGAAGCCCTTGATCTGGCGGCGGACGTCGTCTGCGGAGCGGGGGCCGCCGGTGGGGCGGGGGTTTGCTGCCGTGCGGGGGGTGGGGACCCGGGGGGAGCCCAGGGTTCCTGGGGATCCTGGGGATCCTGAGGATCCTGGGGACCCGCTGCGGCCCTCTTTCGGGGCGTGGGCCGGGTCCGGGTCGACGTACCAGGGGACGACCTGGCCAGTGTCGTCGAAGTACGTCACGTTGCCGCGCAGCCAGGGGACGGGGCCCTGGCCGAAGGGGTCCGTCACCGCGTGCGCGAGTGCTCCCGACTCCCAGCGGCGGATCTGCTCCGGTCCTGGTCCAGGTACTGGTCCCTGTCCCTGTCCTTGTCCTTGTCCTTGTCCTTGTCCTTGTCCCTGTCCCTGTCCCTGTCCCATGTTGGCTCCCCTCCCTCGTTCCCCCGCTGGTGTGTGTCTCGCGTGCTGCTCGCGTGCTGCGTGCTGCGTGCTCGTGCTGCTTGCGTGCTTCTCGTGGGGCGTGTGGCTGTCGTATGTCACAAGCCCTTGCCGCGTGCGCGATCGGTCCCAGCACATCACATTCCGCACGCAGGCTGTCACTATTCGTTGCGAATTGGCCGAAAGTGGAATCGGGGCTTCCGACATGGGGGTGGCTGGTGGAGAGAGGGGCCGGTGAGGGCGGGGCGTGTCAGACGAGGCGGACCGGTTTCTCCGGGCGTATCCCCGACTCGACCAGCCACGCACGCAAGGGGGCCGGGTCGCCGTCCTCGACGAGGCTGAGGACGCGGGGGGACAGGTCGGCCGCCCGTTCACCGTTGATGAGCAGCGACGGGCCGTCCAGCCAGTCGAGGCCCGGGATCGCACCGGCGGTGTCCATCGCGGCGCAGCACACCATCGCGGTGACGTGGTCGGCGAGCAGTTCGCGTCCGGTACGGGGTGGTTGCAGCGGGAAGAGGGGCAGCATGCCGTCGTCCCAGAGGGCGGTGTCGGGGCTGCCCTGTCCGGGGGCGGGCGGGGTGCTGGCCGACGTCGCCGACGCGGTGCTCTCCGCCAACGTCTCCTCACGGGCGATCTCGGCGGTGAGACGGGCGGCGAGGGCTGCGCCGCGGGGGCTGCTGGGGGGGCCGTCGTCGGGGTGGTTGTCGGGGTGGGCGGGGTGGTCGTCGTCGTCCTGCCTGATGCCGGTCCTGATGTCGGTGTGGGCGTCGCCGGTTGTTCTGGCGTCCTCGTGGGGGAGGCCGGGGGCGGGGGCTGCGAGCTGGTCCGGTGTGCGGCGGGTGAGAGGCGGGGTGGTGGATTCGGGCGTATGGCCGGGGTGGGGCGCGGGGGCGGTGGTGGGCGGGCGGTCGAGCTGTGGCGAGGGGTCAATCTGAGACTGACCTTGGTCCACGTGAGGCGCGTCGCCGGCCTCGGACGCACGGCCTGTGTGCGGCGCATGGCCGGTGATGGGCAGGCTATCGGCCTCTGGGTTGTCGGCCTCCGGGTTGTCGGCCTCTGGATTGTCGGCCTCTGGATTGTCGGCCTCTGGATTGTCGGCCTCTGGCATGTGGTCAGCCCGGGGCTTGCGGCCCGTGGCGTGCCCGTCATCGGGCTCGGGCGAGCGGACGGCGTGGGACACGTGGTCGGTGTGGAGTGTGTGGTCCGGCCGAGAGGTGCCCTCGGTGTACGGGGGCGGGTCCGTCAGGTGGTCGATGACTCGGGCCAGGGTTGGGCCGTCGGGGTCGGCGGAGCGGCGGACGCCCAGGGTGTCCAGGACGCGGTGGAGGCGGGCCGCGTCGATGCGCCACTTGCGGTCGACGACCTCGTCCGGATACTCCTGCCAGTCCACCGGGGACCAGTCCGGGCCGGACTCGGCGGGGCCGCCGTGGAAGAGGCGGGCGGCGAGAAGCGAGGCCGCCTCGTCCACCACGCCGGGCTCTTCGAGCAGGTCGCAGGCGGGACGCTCGCCCAGTCGGGAGGCGAAGCCCTCGGCCAGACGGTCGCGCCGGGACAGCTCGGTGAGGGCCGCGACGACCCCCGCGTCCAGCCGGGAGGGCCAGCGGCCCATGCGCCAGGCGGGCAGCGCGACCCGGGTCAGCAGCCGGTCCCAGCCCGCGTACGCCAGGCCAACCTGTTCCTGGGCGACGATCCTGAGACCGTAATCCACAGCCTGTGCACGCTCGGCGGCCGCGGCGGCCACACCCCGCTCCATCTCGGCAGCGTGGCCCCGGCAACTGCGCAGCAGCAGCCGGGCGACCCAGCCGACGCCCGCGAGCACCGTACGGAGTGGGAGGCCGCGGCCGGGGGCGGAGGTCACGGCCACTGCCGCGTCCAGACCGCGCACGAAGCGGCGGGCCGCCGCTATGTCCGGGTGCGCCGACGGTCCCGTACCGGCGACGACCGGGGCGAGGACCGCGCGCAGCTCGCCGACGCGCATCCACCACAGGAACGGGGAGCCGATGACGAGCACAGGCGCGTCAGTGGCACGGCGGTGCGCGCTGACGCCCGCTATCTCGTCGTGGTCGTCCCGCTGGGGCAGGCCGTGGGCCGGGTGGGTGCGGTCCTCCAGCCAGCTGTCGCAGTCCGGGGTGAGCGCTATGGCGGAGGGGGCGGGGACGTCGAGGCGGTCGGCGAGGTCGCGCACCATCCGGTACAGATCGGGGGCCGACTCCTCGGCGATCGCGACCGTAGGACTGACGGCGGGCCGGGCACGGGCGACGACCAGGGCGATACCGGCGGCGGCGAGCAGCACGAGGAGGGCGGCCACGCCCGTGATCCAGCGGGCGGCCTGCCAGCCCGGGCCCACGAGATGGCCGGTGGAAGCGCCGGCCAACAGCACCACGGCGACGGCCGCGGGCAGCAGGGCCACGGCCGACGCGCGGCTGCGGATCCGCAGCACGGCGAGTGCCCGGTGCCGTGCGGCCTGCGCGCCTGCCTCCACACCCATAGCGGTCACGACCCGACCTCACCCCCTCACTGCTGTCCTGGCTGGCTGGCTCTCCTGGCGTTGCTCACTCCCCCACTGTGGCACCCACCACTGACATCGCAATGCCGGTGGGCCAAGTGCCGGAACGCCTGCGCCGCACCCTAGTTGGGGCCCCGACCCTCGTCAGCCGTATGGGGCAGCGGTCACTCGATGGAATGGCTTTGGGGAAAGGTGGATGACGGACAGCAAGGATCAGGCCCCGAATCCTGAGACGGATTCGGGGCCTGTCGGGTTTATTGGCGATGAGGTTCCGTCCGGCTGTTCAGGCGCCGGCCGCCGCCTTCGCCGCGATGTCCGTACGGTGCTGGGAACCGTCGAGGTGGATGCGGTCGACCGCCTGGTACGCGCGGTCGCGGGCCTCGGCGAGGTCCTTGCCGGTCGCCGTGACGGACAGGACGCGGCCGCCGGCGCTGACGACGGCGTCGCCATCGCGCTTGGTGCCGGCGTGCAGGACGTACGCGTGCGGGGCGTCCTTGGCGGCCACCTCGTCGAGGCCGGTGATCGGGTCGCCGGTGCGCGGGGTGCCGGGGTAGTTGTGCGAGGCGACGACCACGGTGACCGCCGCTTCGTCGCTCCAGCGCAGGGGCGGCAGGTCGCCGAGATTGCTCGTGGCGGCGGCCAGCAGGATGCCGGCCAGCGGGGTCTGCAGACGGGCCAGGACGACCTGCGTCTCGGGGTCGCCGAAGCGGGCGTTGAACTCGATGACCCGTACGCCACGGCTGGTGATCGCGAGGCCGGCGTAGAGCAGGCCGGAGAAGGGGGTGCCGCGGCGGCGCATCTCGTCGACGGTCGGTTGGAGGACGGTCTCCATGACCTCGTCCACCAGCTTCGGGTCGGCCCAGGGCAGCGGGGAGTACGCGCCCATGCCGCCGGTGTTCGGACCCTCGTCGTCGTCGAGCGCGCGCTTGAAGTCCTGGGCGGGCCGGAGGGGGAGGACCGTGTCGCCGTCGGTGATGGCGAAGAGGGAGACCTCGGGGCCGTCGAGGAACTCCTCGATGACCACGCGCTCGCAGCCGGCCGCATGCGCCTTGGCCGCCTCGACGTCGGCGGTGACGACGACACCCTTGCCGGCGGCGAGCCCGTCGTCCTTGACGACGTACGGGGCACCGAAGGCGTCGAGCGCCGTGGCGACCTCATCCGCGGTCGTACAGACGTACGAACGGGAGGTGGGCACGCCGGCCGCAGCCATGACCTCCTTGGCAAAGGCCTTCGAGCCCTCCAGCCGCGCGGCCTCCCGGGAGGGGCCGAAGACCGGGATACCCACCTCGCGCACGGCGTCGGCGACCCCTGCGACGAGGGGCGCCTCCGGCCCTACGACGACCAGGTCGGCGCCGAGCTCCACGGCCAGCGCGGACACGGCGGCGCCGTCGAGGGCGTCGACCTGGTGCAGCTCGGCGACCTCGGCGATGCCGGCGTTGCCGGGGGCGCAGTGCAGCTCGGTGACGTCGGGATCGAGGGACAGGGAACGGCACAGGGCGTGTTCGCGGGCGCCGGTACCGATGACGAGGACCTTCACGGGGTCAGCCTAACGGGGTTTTGAGCGGGGCTCTGAGCGGGGTTTTGAACAGGGTTTGCGCGGGCTTCCGAAGGGGTGGGGGTGGGGTGTCACTCGCTGATGGCTACTCGACTAGTTACTAGTTACTAGCAACTAGTAACTAGTAACTCGTTCCTCGCTACTCGTTCGAGAACTCCTCCACGACCGTCGCCCCCAGCTCCTTGACGATGAGGTCGTGGCCGGAGAGGGCCGACTCGTCGAGGTCGGGATCGTCGTCCTCGGGGACGTCGTCCTCCGGGGAGACCGGGGCGGGCCGTTCCGGGGCGGACGGCCGGGGTGCGGGGGCCGCGTTGGGTCTTGGAGCGGTCTCCGGAGCCGATGATCCGGTGGGTTCGGCGGGCGGGGACTGGGTGGGCGCCGGGCGCTGGGGAGCTGCGGCACCTCCGCCCCCATAGCCGCCACCTGCGCCACCGCCGCCGTACCCACCGGCGCCTCCGCCTCCGCCGTAGCCACCGCTGGATCCGGGGGAGCCGCCGGTCGCGGGGGGTGCCGAGCCGCCCGACGGGTCGACGACCGACTCGATCTTCCACTGCACGTTGAACTGCTCGGCCAGCGCCTGACGCAGCACGTCCTCGCTGCCGCTGCTGGCGAAGTTGTCACGGGCACCGGCGTTGACGAAGCCGATCTGGAGGGTCGTGCCGTCGAAACCGGTCACCTGGGCGTTCTGGCTGAGCAGGATCCAGGTGAACCGGCGGCGGTTCTTGACCGCCTCCAGGATGTTCGGCCAGAGCATGCGGGGGTCGGGGCCGCCGCTGGGGGCCATGGGGGCGGGCGTCGAGGGCGGGGCGGCTGATGCGGGCGGTGTCCGCGGTGTCGCCGGGGTCGGCGCGGGGGCGCTCGGGGCCGCTGGAGGCTGTCCGCCGCCGGCGGGCGTCGGGGTGGGCCAGCCGCCGGGCCGTCGGCCACCGCCCGCGGGCGCGGCGGTTGGCCAAGCGCCGGGGGCGGGGGCTGGGGTGGCCGGGGCGGAGGGCTGCTGGGGCTGTTGGGGTTGGGCGGGCTGGGGCGGGGCCTGGTCGCGGCCCGGGGGCACGGCGGCAGGGGCGGCGGGCGCTACCGGCCCGTCGGCACCGGCGGGTGGTGCCCCCTGCCCGGAGGGCATACCGGCCGGCCCGGCCGACGCGGGGGTGACGGGGCCCTCCGAAGCACCGCCCGGCCCCGTCACCCCCGCGGCACCCGTGCCCGCTCCGGCCGCCACTCCGGGACCCGGCGCCGGCGCCCCAGATGCCCGTACCGCAGCCCGGGCCGCGGCGACACCACTCCCACTCCCTGGCGGGACCGGCGCGGCCAC
Organism: Streptomyces sp. NPDC050619; assembly: GCF_040654815.1. Lineage (NCBI taxonomy): Bacteria > Bacillati > Actinomycetota > Actinomycetes > Kitasatosporales > Streptomycetaceae > Streptomyces > Streptomyces sp. NPDC050619. Next base: position 139,689 of record NZ_JBFAIR010000020.1, read on the forward strand.
CGCTCCCCCATGGCCCCCATGGCCTGCATGGCCTGCATGGGCTTCGGGTCCGGGCACGTACCCCATGGAGGGCGCACCGCCACCCGCGGAGAAGTTCACGCCCCGCTCGATGCGGTCGAGGCGGGCCATGACCGAGCGCTCGTCCCCGTACGCGGCGGGCAGCATCACGCGCGCGCAGATGAGTTCCAGCTGGAGGCGGGGCGAGGTGGCGCCCCGCATGTCGGTCAGCCCCTGGTTGACGAGGTCGGCGGCGCGGCTCAGTTCCGCGGCGCCGAAGGTGCCGGCCTGGGCCTGCATCCGCTCGACGACGTCGACCGGGGCATCGATGAGCCCCTTCTCCGCCGCGTCCGGCACGGCGGCGAGGATCACCAGGTCACGCAGCCGCTCCAGCAGGTCGGTGACGAACCGCCGCGGATCGCTGCCGCCCTCGATGACGCGGTCGACGACCTCGAAGGCGGCGGCGCCGTCACCGGTGGCGAAGGCCTCGACGACGGAGTCGAGGAGGGACCCGTCCGTGTATCCGAGGAGGGAGGTGGCCATGGCGTAGGTCACGCCGGCCTCCCCCGCGCTGGCGAGCAGCTGGTCCATGACGGACATGGAGTCACGCACGGACCCCCCGCCCGCGCGCACCACCAGCGGCAGCACGCCCTCCTCGACGGCCATGTTCTCGCGCCCGCACACCTCGGCGAGGTAGTCGCGCAGAGTCCCCGGCGGCACGAGCCGGAACGGATAGTGATGCGTACGCGACCGGATGGTCCCGATGACCTTCTCGGGCTCGGTGGTGGCGAAGATGAACTTGAGGTGCTCGGGCGGCTCCTCGACGACCTTGAGCAGCGCGTTGAAACCGGCCGACGTGACCATGTGGGCCTCGTCGATGATGTAGATCTTGTACCGGCTGCCGGCGGGACCGAAGAACGCCTTCTCCCGCAGGTCACGCGCGTCGTCGACACCACCGTGCGAAGCGGCGTCGATCTCGATGACGTCGATGGACCCGGGTCCGTTCCGCGCGAGGTCCTGGCACGACTGGCACTCACCGCACGGCGTCGGCGTAGGCCCCTGTTCGCAGTTCAGACACCGCGCCAGAATCCGCGCGCTGGTCGTCTTTCCGCACCCACGCGGCCCGCTGAACAGGTACGCGTGATTGACCCGGTTGTTCCGCAGCGCCTGCTGCAGCGGGTCAGTGACATGCTCCTGCCCGATGACCTCGGCGAACGACTCCGGGCGATAGCGGCGGTACAACGCGAGAGACGACACGCATACGAGGTTATAGGCGCCCACTGACAACCAGCCCCGCCCAGCCCACCCCGGACAAACACAAAGCGCCCCCCACGCACCTGCCAGAGCCGACCTACCCTTGCTGCCTTCCGGCCCTGGGGGAGTTCAGTCAGATAGCACCGCGTGAGGGGCTGCGCCCACAGTACCCGATGTCGGCCAGGGGGAACGAGTTCGCGAGCACTCCTCAACGTCTTGTATTGTTTGCGGCGGAGGATTCGCCTAGTGGCCTAGGGCGCACGCTTGGAAAGCGTGTTGGGGGCAACCCCTCACGAGTTCGAATCTCGTATCCTCCGCCAGTGCCTCACCGGGCACGATGTCGAAGGGCCCCACCGCGAGGTAGGGCCCTTCGTCGTTGTCCTCAGCCCTCGTTGTCCTGGTTTTTGTCCACAGCGGGTGTCTCGGGGCTTCCCCAGATGGCTTCGGCGATCTTCCGGGCGACGTCCTTGAGCATGGCGTCCGGCACGTGCAGGTACCTCGCCCGCATGCTCGCGGAGGTGCCCGGCTCCCACCCCATGATCTGATCGATGACCCGGGCCGGGACACCGAGCAGCATGAGCACGGTGGCGGCCGTGTGCCTGGCGTCGTGCAGTCGGCCGTCCCGAACCCCCGCGTCTTCCAGCAGCCGCTTCCAGTCGTGGTAGTCCGTGTTCGGGCTCAGCGGGCCACCGAGCGGCTTGGTGAACACGTAGTCCGACTCGGTCCACAGGTCGCCGGCCGCCTTGCGCTCGCGCGCTTGGGTCTCGCGGTGTGCACGGAGCATGGCGACCAGCGGGCCTGGCAGGGGCACGGCGCGGCGGCCCGCTCGCGACTTGGTGTTCTTGGTCTCACGCCGCACCTGCACCTTGGCGGGGCAGTACCCCGCCTTCCTGCCGCACGGGGAGGCTTCCGGGCACCCGTGCTTGTATCGGGGGCGCAGACGGTTCCGGCGCAGTTTCAGGTACTCATTGTCCAGGTCGACGTCAGACCAGCGCAGTCCGAGTGTCTCGCCCTGCCGCAATCCGAGTGCCAGTGCCAGCATCCAGCGGGCGCTGTTCCGGCGCTTGTTGGCTTCGAGCAACAGGCACTGAACCTCTTCCACGGAGTAGGGCTCAACCTCGGATTCGTCTTCTTCCATCCGTGGCGGCTTCGCCAGTGCGGCGGCATTCTTCGCCGCGTAGCCGCGCCGTACCGCCTCCCCCAGTGCGGTTCGGGCGGTGCGGTGGGCCTGGTGAGCCGTACCGGCCTTGCGCTCTCCGTTCGCCTGCATACGGCGATACAGGCTCTCCAGGTGTTCGGGCTGCAAGCGGTCAAGGCGGTGCTTGCCGACGCCGGGCACGAGGTGCACGCGAACAGCGACCTCGTACCCGTCGTACGTGTTCTCACTGACGGTCGGCTTGGCGATGTTCTCCACCCAGTGCTGAAGCCACTTCTCAACCGTCCACGCCTTGCCCGGCTGTTGCGCCGAACCCGCGTCGCGCTGCTTCTCCAGCTTCTTGACTTCCTCGACCAGGTCCTCGCGCGTCTTGCGTGTCAGGTGTCGGCGGTACGGCTCCCCGTTGTCCTTGTAGCCCATCGGCACGCGGGCGTGCCAACGCTCGTCTTTCCCGAAGTAGATCGCGGATTCGCCGTTCGCGCGGCGGGTGCCCTTCTTCTTCTCTGCCACAGGCAGGCTCCTGATTCTTGGTGTCGGGATGGAGACCGGGGCGGCGGGCTGTCCTGTCCGGGAGTGCTGCCGCCCCGGGCGGGGTCAAGCGGCTCGTTTGGCCGCGCGTCGGCGGGCGAGGTATTCGGCGGGTGCGTCTGCGGGAACGCGACGGAGACGGCCGATGTCGATGGACTCCAGTTCGCCGGTGCGGATGAGCGCGAAGCATGTGGTGCGGCCGATGCGGAGTCGGCGGGCAGCTTCTTCGACGGTGAGGAGAACCAACGTGGCGTCGTCGTCGGCGGGGGTCGCGAGGGTGCCGTGTTCGTCCAAGGCTCGCTCCTGTGGGGGCTGAGTTCATGGGCAGGTGCCGCCGCACAAACCGCAAAATCCGCAGAAATACCGGGGAGGGCCATTGACCTGCGGTGATGCGGTACGGGGGCGGTTGTGGACGGTGCCCCGCAGAAATCCGCGATATTCCGCAAAAATCGGGGGCGACCGGTGACCGACCCCGGCGGGGGGGGCGGTGCTCGGTTTTTTGCGGAATATCGCGGGATTGTGCGACGGCCCCCGTCCGGGATGGGGCAGGGGTCCCGTCGCAGGTCAGCGGGGTGTCCGGGGGTTATTGCGGATTTTGCGGTTTGTGCGGGAGGGGTTGAGGGCGCGGCCGGGTCACCGGCCGCCCTGGCGCAGGGCGGGGTGGGCCAGCAGGCGGGGTGCCGGGGGGCGTCCGCGCTTGCCGGTGCGCTCCGGCTGGTAGGACCGCAGATAGCCGTGGTCTTCCAGCAGCGCGAGGGCGGGTTCGAGGTCGGCGACGGTCGGAACCTCGCTGCGGGACAGGACGCTGAAGACGTCCCGGCGACTGACGTCCTCCCATCCGTTGTCCTTCAGCGCTTCCAGCACGCTGCGGGCACGGGACAGGGCCACGTCAGCCCCCATGGCGTCGAACACGGCGAGGGCGTGAGCGGTGTAGTACTCCCCCAGCTCGATGGCCGCGTTCATGGTGGCCTCGGTCACCGGGTGGGCGTAGCCGTTGCCGCCGTGTTCGGCGAGGTGCAGCAGCGCGGCCATGCGGGCGGTCGCTCCGACCAGCTTCCCGGCCCAGTCGTTGATGTGGCCCAGTGCCCCGCCGCGCTCCTTGAGTCGCGGTTCGACCCGTTGCTGATAGGCGATCAGGGCCGCGTCCGCCTCGGGGGCGAGCTGGATGAGCGCCGGGTCGGTCCAGCCTGCGAGCGACAGGGTGAGGTCGATGACCCTCGCGGCGTACGTGGCGGCCGTCTGCTCGGGGACCGGATCGGTGATGACCTTCCGCTCACCGACCGTCGACACCGGCAGCGAGTACAGGAAGCGACCCAGCAGACCGCGCCCCTTCCCGCCCTTGATCTTCCCCATGTCCACCAGCACATCGGGCTGAACAGCCAGTCCCATGGTCAGAGCGGGAGCGTCCACGTACTCGCGGCGGGTCTGCCGGTTCACCCTGAGACGACCCCCGGCATGACCTTTGAGAAAGACCTCCATGTTGGGACTGCCCGAGTAGCGACCGGCGATGATGTCGAAGATTCCCCCCTCATCACTCATCACCGACAGCCGCCCGCCCTGTTCCGCGATGAGCGAGGTGACCGTCTCGGGTGTGCAGTCGTCCGCCAGCAACAGGGGTTCGGCCGGCACGGTGAGCGTGTCGGCTGTCTGCGCGAGACCGATGGCGGTCTTCACCATCTCGTCTCGCTTGTCGCCGTCGGCGGACGCGGCCTTGGCGGTGGCCTTGTCCGCCGCTTCCTTGGCCAGCCTCGCCGTCAGCTCCGCTTCCACGATGACCGGCTTCATGGCCGCCTTGAGCTGTTTCTCCGCCTCATACAGGGGGTTGGTCAGCAGGGAGAAGACGGCGGACTTGCGGTTGCCGGGCGGGAGCGCGACCACGGTGAAGAGGTTGGTGGGCTCACGCCAGTTGCCGCGCACGTGGACCACCGACCGGCCGCCGGCCGCCGTGGCGAGCACGGCGAGGGCGATGGACCCGGCGAGGTCGACCGGGGTCTGTGTCTCTTCCGCGACGGCCGCCACGAACTCCCCCAACCAGGTGGGGAGGACGTGGGCGGGGAAGGCGGGACGCTCGCGGCGGCCGGTGAGGGGAATGGGGTCCTCCCACACGTCCGGGGCCGTGTCGTCCTCGCCGGGCGCGTCTTCCAGGGTGGGCAGTCCGGCCCACAGGTCGGGGCTGTCCACAGGCTGTGGAGTCATGAGGCCGCCCTCCCTTCGGCGGTGGTGGTGTGGGGGCAGACGTCGACGCGGACGCGGGCGGTCAGCCTGATGACGGCGGCACGGCCCCGGGCGCGTTCGTGATGCCCGCAGGCACAGAGCCAGTCCCCGACGGGTACGCCCTCGCACTGGATCTGAAGACCCGGGGTGATGCCGGTGACGGTGACCGTCTGCGGGTCAGAACCAACGGCAGAAAGGACGCCCTTGCGGGCGGCGACCTTCGGTTCGCCCACGCGCGGCCGTAGCGGGCCCTGTACGGCGCCCTGAGCGTCGTTCATGGGGGTTCGGGATGCTTTGTTCATGCCGCGCGCTCTACAGCCGTCTCAAGGCCGTTGGCGACCGCGCGGCGGGCGTAGGTCTCAGGAACACCGACGGAGACGGCGGCGGCCACGATCTCGTGCCCGAGGACGGCCAAGCCGCACGGTCCCGGGCATTCGGTGTGCTGTGCGGCGAGGAACCGGGCGACGCCGAACGCCTGTGATCCGGCGCCGGATTCGGTGCGGGTCCGTACGAGGGTGAGGCCGCGTTCGAGGCCGGTGCGGACGTAGCGCTCGGTGTGGCGGCATCCGGTGGCCACCGACCGGCCCCACGGGGTGCGGTCGGGGACAGAAGATGCCACCTCCCCCGGGGCGGGGGTGGTGTCTTCCTTCACCAGCAGCGCGCGCACGGCCGCCGGGAGAACGGCCATACGGCCGGTCCCGGGACCGAGCCAACGGGCGTACTGCATCAGCGACTTGATGTCGACGCCCGGCCGGACCGCGTTCGACGACGGCATGGCGCCCCGGTACAGCCAGTGCTCGCCCCGGGTCGTCTGTACCGTGCGGGTGGCGGGCAGGGTCTCATGGGCCCACGTGACGGCCGCCGCGTTGTCCAGGTCGACCACTGTCAGCCCCGCCCCGCCCGGGTGGTAGGCGACGGCCACCGCCTCACGCCACACCGGCGCCCACAGGGGCGAGGTGAGGACGTGCGGGTCGGTGGTCGCGGCGGCCCACGCGTGGCACGGCGCCGGGCACTGGCAGGGGCCCGCGCTCTTCATGTTGGGTCGGCCGCCGCAGGCGCCGTCCTTGCAGGAACGGCAGTTGCCGAACGGAACCTTGCCGCGTCGCAGCGGCAGGACCGGGACCCCGGCCGCCGCGAGGGCGAGGGCGGTCCGCAGGTGGCTCCCGTCAGGGTGATTCTCGGCAAGGGGAAGCCGGGTCGTGCAGTCAGGTGTCATGCTGAAGGTCTCCTGTTCTGCTACGTCGGGATTGGGAGACCGTGGGCGGCGGGCTGTCCTGTCCGGGAGTGACCGCCGCCCACGGGCGCAGCTACTTCGGGGTGCGGGAGGCGCGGCGGATCAGGCTCGCGATGGTCGCCACGGTGGGGTAGTCCCACCGGGCGATCCAGTCGACGATCAGCCGGTCGTAGGTGCCCAGTTCAACGCCCGCGTTGTCGAGTTCGGCGAACAGGGCATCGCGCTGCAAAGACTCGGGCGAGTGGCCGAATGGGGCGTTGTCGAGCGGTCCGTCAGAGATGGGGTCGTTGCCGCGGTAGGTCATGAGACTCCCGTCGGATCAGAAGGGCGGTTCGTTGCTGTAGCCGTCCGGCGCCCACGGGTCACGGCCGGTGTCGCGGCGACGCAGCCACCGAGGCCGGCGCGGCAGGGGCATCAGAAACCAGCGGCGGGTCTCGTTCCAGCAGCGGCAGGGCTCCCAGTCGCTCCCGGCGTACTCGCCGTAGTGGTCGCCGTAGTCGTACTCGAACCCCCCGTCGCCGTCGCAGTCCGGGCAGTCGGGACGGGGGGTGTCGGTGAGGATCAGGGCGTTGCGGGGCCAGGAAGCCCGCTGGATACGCAGTCGCATCACAGGCGTTGATCTCCCTCTGTCAGCCGTAGAACTTGCTGCGCTTGATGACGGCCTTGCGGATGTTGACCGTCGTCCCGCCGCCGTGGCCGCTCGCGCTGAACACCTGCACGGCGATCCACCCGCCGAAGACGACGGCGGCGAGGATGACTAGCTGGGTCACCAGCGCGGTTAGCGCGGTGATAAACGCGGTGAGCATGAGCAGTCCGCCGCACACCGCGAGGAACCCCACGCCCCCGAGCGCGATGTTCACCGCCGCACGAGAGACGGCCGGCTTGTGCGCGACCGGTTCGGGCTTGGCCGGCTCGATGGCGTAGCCGGTGACGACACGGCCGTCCGGCAGGACGACGCTCGTCACGGCCGGAATGGTGCCCGGCTGCACAGGCGTGAGCGGGGCGGTGTGGGCGGGGACGATCGGGATGGGAGTGTGGACTTCGACGGCGGCCGTCTCGTGTCCGGCCGTGCGGCCGTACGCGGTGGGTTCGTTCACGGTGCTGCTCTCCCTTCTAGCGGCCGGCGTCGGCGAGGGCGCCGGTGACGGCGGTGACGAGCTGGTTGACGGTGTCGCTCGCGTCGGTGCCGGCGAGGTAGAAGCCGAAGAGCGCGACGACGACGGCCGCACCGGCACCGACGGCCTTGAAACGCAGCAGCAGCGCGACGCCGACGGCGAGCAACAGAACGAGCGAGATGGTGATGTCCACGGGGCCTCCGAACGGGGTCAGCGGGTGCCGGCGCGGTAGGTGCGCGCGGCGCGGTTGTAGATCCAGCGGCCGACGCGTATGCGCTTGCCGGTGGCGTCGCAGCGGCGGCAGTCACGGCCGCGCTTGGTCTTGCCCTTGCGGTCGGTCTTGAAGCCGTGGCCCATGCCGTCGCACTTGCGGCAGTCCCCGAACGGGCTCAGCCAGCACTTGACGACGTAACCGAGCGTGACTATCAGGAGGAACGCGGTAGCGAGGACTGCAAGGCTCATCAGGGGCCTCTCAGAGGGGGTTCGAGGGGTTTTCGCAGGTCGGCCGCTACGTGCTAGCGACCTGATCAGGGGCGGTTTGGGTCGCTAGCAGGGTTGCTACCGGTAGCGACGTCTGCCGCTACCGGTAGCAGGCTGTGAGACCTATCCGGCGTCCCGCTTCTGGTTGCGCTGAGTAATCGCGGCGGCGATGTCGTCGCGCTTAATGCCGCGCTTGTTGACCTGTTCGCCGTCGATGCGCCGGCTGATCTGCCCCGTGCCGATGCCGTACGGCTTGAGCGCGGCGGTGAGCGCTTCCGCCTTGGGCTTGGGCTCCAACTCCGCCCACGGGCCGTAGACGTCCGGGCGCACGTCGGCAAGCCGGTCCACGACCGTTTCCGACCACACCTTGGTCTCGCCCTTGCCGAGCACGGCCGCGACGTCGTCAAGGATCGTCGCGGACGTCTCCGCCGCCGGAACCTCGCCGACCGCGTCACCCGACAGGGTCCCCTCCGCCTCGCGCAACGCGGCGGCCCTGGTCAGGACACGTTCGGCGTCGCGGCCGTCGGCGAGGTAGGTGCGCACGATCCCGGAGTCATCCGACATGCCCTTGAGCAGACCCACACCCTTGTGGGACTTCAGCAGCTTGGACGCGTCCAGCCCCTCCGAGTACGACCCCGCACCAAGGATCGTGTCCGACACCTGGTAGGCGCCGACCCGCAGGGCGAACCGGGCCTGATGCTGGTCACGCAGCTCTGACGGGCACGCCTTGTCGTCCGGCTTCTGCGTCGCCGTCATCACGGAGACACCGACGGCCGGGGCGACCCGGGCGAGGTAGACCATCAGGGACAGAATTTCCTTGCCGTGCTCGGGGTGGGTCAGGTACTCCTGCACCTCGTCCACCACGAACAGCGTGAGGGGCATGTTCAGCTTCTTGTCCCGGCTGATCTCCGGGGTGAGCTTGCCCTCCGGGCAAACGTGCAGCGGCAGTTCCGAGAGCCGGTGGTACCGGTCCTCCACATCCGCCTTCAACTCCCGCAGCGAGGTCAGCAGATGCCCCACCGGGTCGACCCCGTTCTTCGGGACGATGCCGAAGCCGATGCGGTGCGCGACCAGCGCGAACTTGCGCCAGTCCGGCGACGCCTTGCCGTCGAACACGTACAGGCGCACGTACGGGTCCAGCGCGGCGGCGAGCGCGATCGTGCGGGCGGAGAACGTCTTGCCCTGACGCGGCACGGCGCCGACCAGCAGCGACAGCCACAGCATGGTGGCCATGACCGGGTTGCCGCGTTCGTCGACACCCCACGGGAACGGCTTCCAGAAGTCCACCCGCGTTGCCCCCAGCAGCGGGGACTTGCCCGACGGGACGGCTAGCGGGTCACGGTCGGCGATCCAGTACGACACCCGCCGCCCGCTCGTCTCGTCTTTGTCGAGGAAGAGCTGAGTGGGGGCGATGTCCATACCGGAGGCGAGACGGGCGTGAGCCTTCATCGCGTCCTCGAACGTCCTGCCGTACGGCAGATCCACGATCACGCGCCAGCCGTCCCCGTCCCGCCCGATCGGTCGCGGGAAGGCAATCGTCTGATCCTTGGTGGTCAGCCCGGCCGCCTCGTGCGCACGGATGACGATGTCCGAGGACAGCTTGCGCTTGCGGAACGTCACCTTGGCCAAGTCGATGAGCGGCCGGTCGGCCGGCGCCCCGACCACACCGAGGGTGGTGGTCAGCGTCGCCATGGCCAGCATGAGCAGCCACGACGGCGCCATGACGTACAGGGTCAGCGCAGCGGCCAGACCGACGAAACCGGCGAACGTCGCCACGATCCCCCGCAGCCGGACACGGTCGTTGCGCTGCCGCGACAGCTTCAGGTACTCCGCCGCATCCTCGTTCGCCACGGAGGCGAGCCGCAGCGCCTTGCCCTCCGCGTCGAACACCCACCGGCCGATCGCGGTCGACCACCGCCACGCGCCGCGCGGCGAGTACATGCAGATCTTCGGTGTGTAGACCAGCGGGAGCCGCACGGCGTGGTAGCCGACCACAGCGGAGTAGTGCCGGACGGCCCACTTGCGGACCGCCGTGCGCTGGTCAGGGAGCTTCACCCAGTCCGGCAGCACCGGCATACGGGCCTTGTCCCTGGCCTCCATCCATTCCGCGACCGAGGGCGGGTAGACCTCGCGCGGCGGGTCGACCGGCGCCCCCTCGCTCAGCCCCTCGGCCTCCGGGTCGTCGGTGTCGGGGAGTTCGGCCTCCCACTCCCCCGGCTTCACCGCGCCCTCGCCGGTCAGCGCGGCAGGGTCGGCGGGGTCGGTCTTCTTCTTCAGCGGGAACGGCACGATGTCGGCCGTCGGCTGTTCGGTGCCCTCCGGGGGCGGGAAGGCGGTGGTTTCCGTCACGATGTACGCACTCCTTCGGGAGTCGAAGGGTCCGGCCGGCTTGCTGTGGAAGGTGGGCGGCCGGACCCGGGTTCGGGGTAGTTCAAGCGGCGCACTGTTCCTCGGGAAAGGCGCAGGTCACACAGGATCCGAGCGAGGTGGGGATCACGTATCCGGCGTCCCGGCCGCACTCGGGGCAACGGCGGCGGGCGGCATTGGCCTTGGCAAGCGCTGCCCACCTCGCCGGGGTCATCGGCCGCACCGGACGGGCGAGGTCGACCCGGTACAGGTACGCGGTCAACGGTTCGCGCCGGCGACGCGGCCTCAGGATCTGAGCGGCGATGTCCTGACCACCCGGCCTCAGTCCACGGACGCGGAGTTGGCGGCGGGTGGCCAAGTCGTCGGGGGCGTATCGCCACGGGTAGGTGGGGATACCGAAGCGCTCGCCGTCCGGGTCGAAGCAGTCGGCGAGGGTCAGCCGCTTCACGCGGCCTTACCGCCGTCGGCGGCCCGTTCGGCGAGGATCGTGTCCCGCAGCGTCCGCGCGTTCGCCGGCGAGGTGTGGATCTCGCGGCGGATGCCTTCCGCCGTGATCCGGCTGTCCGGCCAATCGGCGGTCGCGGTGCGGGCCTCAGCGAGCAACTGATCCGCCGTGCGCTTCGGTCGGGGCGACCGGGCCACGTCGGGAACCTTGCCGGTCGCCCGACGGGATCGGGGGGAGTCGACCGCCACCGCCCGCCGCCCGGCCGACGCACGGTCGGCCTTGACCGGGTCGACCGTCGGGGCGATCGCGGGTACGGGCTTGAGCGGGAGAGTCGGCTTCACGAAGTCGACTGCCACCGGATCGGCGACCGAGAATCGAGTCAGCACCACCGACGGCGCCGGGGTCGATTCCCGCAGGTCAGCCATAGACCGATTCCTCACGGTCTCGGTGGATTCCTCCGCATTCGTAACCGGGGCGGGGGCCGGGTCGGTGCCGCCGAACATCGACAGGAGCGCGGCGTTCGCACCGGCGGTGACGCGGTCGCGCTGGACTTCCAGCAGCCTCGATCCGAGCGCCGTGTCCCCGACCCCGACTTTGCGGGCCAGACGCCATGACGCCCGGTCCGACCGCTTCCTGACCCGGTCGCTGGGGTGGTGGGCGGCACGGGCGCGGTGGTAGGCGAGGGCCTGCACGATGTCGGCGGTGTGCCGCTCGTTCTCCGCGTCGCGGCCGTCGGTGTGGACGACGATGCGGCGGGCGAGGAACGCCATGCCCTCCGCAGAGACGGACATGCCCATCGGGGTCAGCGCGTAGACGACCGTCCGGCCCGCGTCCGGCGCGGCCATGGCGCCCATAACGGCGGCGGCGGCCGGTAGTGCCCACAGTCCGATCCGGACCACGCGCGGGGAGGACTGGCCCAGCATGGTCAGACCCAGCAACACCAGGGCGAGCACCGCCGTGGCGCCCTCACCGGCCCCGAGGGCCCCGAGCGCGGTCCCCTTGCCGTAGGCGTGCCCGATGTTGCTGTAGGTGCCGATACCGCCGACCACGCCCGTGGCCAGCATCGGCACGAACGCGGCCGTCAGCACACCGACCTGAACCCTCGTCAGAGGCTTACGAGTCTCGCTCATGCCGCACCTCCCAGGGCGAACACGACGGCCAGGATGAGCAGGGCTCCGCCCGCGCACGTCAGGTCGACCGCGCGGCGCAGGCAGGTGAACTTGGTGACCGCAAGCCGAGACAGGCCCGCGATGTCGGCGGCGAGGTCCCGGGACGCGGCGGTGTCAGTGATCTGCTCGGGGGTGAGCGTGGCCCACAGCGGGAAGCCGTGACGGCCTCGCAGATTCGGGCGCACCGAACGCAGCAGCAGACCCGCCGCCCCGACCAGCAGCGCCAGCCCCAACCCGCCCGCCACGTACGAGGGGACGTTCAGCGACAGGTCACGGGCGACCGTCCAGGCGCCGGCGAGCACCGCGCCGACGAACGCCAGCAACAGCGCCGTCTTGTTGTCAGTCCGCGCGATCTCCGCCTTCACCTCAGCGTGCGCGGTCGTCAGGTTTTGCGTCACCGCGCTCATGCCGCTTCCCCCGTCCCCGACCGCAGGCCACGAACGGAACGGAGGAACGGCACCGTACGGGTCAGCGCGTCGGCGTACAGGGCATCCCAACCGGCGATCTCGTCACCGGCCTCGCCCATCTCCCGCAGGTCGGCGAGGACGTCACGGGCCGCGTCCTCACGGGCCGCGCGCTCGTCGTCCGCCTCGAACACCAGCGGGCCCCGGAACAGGTCGACGTCGATACCGAGCGCCAGTTCCGCGAACTCCAGGTCGCCGAACACCTCGTGACCGGCGACGAAAGTACGCATTCGCATGGTGGATCTCTCCATTCAAGAACGTCGGGATAGGGAGATCCGGCGCGGCGGGCTGTCCTGTCCGGGAGTGCCGCCGCGTCCGGAGACGAAGGCCAACGCCGCATGTCGCGGCGGGCCAAGAGCCCCGGGCGAGATTCGATCTCGCGCCCTCACGGCTGGGTGCCGGGGCCGATCTTTCAAAGCACTCTGTTGAGTTCTCAAGGAACCGGCGCTTCCTTCGTACTCACCCCCTCGGGCTTTCCTCCGGGCGCTGTCTGTGCAGGTCAAGCGGTTTCCCCTTTGAGTCGGGGCGACCTCTCGCTAACTAGCTTGCACTAGTCTGCTGTGGTGCACAACCCTTGCGGGGTGATGCGCACTAGTTCGCTGTGGTGGGTACGCTCAAGACATGACTGTCACAGGAGGGCCCAAGCCGAAGGCGGTGCAGGTCGCAGACGCGCTTCGCGACGACATCAAGAAGATGAAGCCGGGGGAGAAACTCCCGTCTCAGCGAGACCTGATGGACCGCTTTGGGTTCGCCAGCCAGACCATCCAGAACGGGCTAGCCGCACTCCGGGCCGAGGGGTTGATCGTGTCGGCGGGGAACTTGGGCAACTTCGTCAGCGACGGGTCCGCCCCGGGTGGCGACGTACGTGATGACATCAAGGAAATCCGCTCCCAACTCCAGGCGTTGACCGAACGGCTCGAAGCGCTGGAAAGCCGCTCCGCACCAGGTGGCGCTTGATCTGCAACCAGCATGGGAGTAACGGAGTGTGTGAGGTAAGTGACAGCCAGGGGACGGCGAAGGAGAGGTGGGGACATGTCCGGTGACACCCCTCTGTCCCCTTCCCTGTCCCCCCTGTCCGCGCGCGAGACTCAGAGTAGGCACTCGGAGGAGGGCGCATGACTGATGACAGGCCCGCATGGGCGCGACGCATCGCTGCCGAACGACAGGCGCGCGACTGGTCACAGCGTGACGCGGTCAGGGCCCTGCGTGCGCACGCGCCCACGGAGCTGCCGGCAGAGGACAGCATGATTCGCCAGTGGAAGCGCTGGGAGTCCGGCCAGGCACCGAACGACTTCTATCAACCGATCATCGCGGCCGTGTTCGGCACGGTCACGCACGCTCTCTTCCCCGCGCCGTCTCGCCGGGACGGAGACAAGGAGATCTTGGCAGCGAGCGGCATGGAGACGCTGGAGATCGTGAGTCGCCTGAACCGGTCCGACGTCGACAGCGCGACGCTCGATGCTCTCCGAATCACCACGGACCGCCTCTGCTCTGAGTACCCGTTCATGCCGAGTGCTCAGCTTCTCGTCGAGGGGCGCCAGTGGCTTCGCCGCGTGGTTGACCTGCACACAAAGAGCCTCACCCTTGCCCAGCATCGCGAGGTGCTCGCGCTGTCGGGTTGGCTCGCCTTGCTGGTCGGCTGTGTCGAGTACGACACAGGGGACCGCCACGCGGCCGAGTCGACGCGCCGTGCCGCTCTGTCGCTCGCGACCGAGGCCGACCACCCCGAGGTGGCGGGTTGGGCGCACGAGATGCGGGCGTGGTTCGCCCTCACGACCGGCGACTATCGCGGGGTCATCGCGGCAGCGCAAGCCGGGGCAGAGGCCGCAGCACACCATGGCGTCGCCGTGCAGCTCGCCGGCCAGGAGGCCAAGGCATGGGCGCGACTCGGGGACCGTCGACAGGTTGAGGTGGCTCTCGACAAGGGGCGTCGATTGCTGGAGGGGATGCCGTATCCCGAGAACCTGGACAACCACTTTGTCGTGGACCCCGCCAAGTTCGACTTCTACGCGATGGACTGCTACCGGCTGGTTGGGGAGGACCGACTTGCGCGGACACTCGCGGAAGAGGTGCTGCGTGCGGGAACTGACTTCGACGGCACGGAGCGGAAGCCCATGCGGAACGCCGAAGCGCGGGTGACCCTGGGGGTCACCGCAGCGCGAGAGGGCGACCTCGAACAAGCCCTCATCCACGGCGAGCGCGCCCTACAGGGCGAGCGTCAGTCGGTCCCGTCCCTGCTCATGACCAGTCGAGAACTCGCGGCCGTCATGAGGCAGCGCTACAGCACCGAACCGGCTGCACAGGACTACCTGAACCACCTGCAAGATCTAGGCAGGGAGAAGCCGGGGTTCCTTCCGTCCTGACCCCTGACATGACTGTGGCCCACCTCGTTGGAGGTGGGCCACAGTCATGTCAGTCCCATGCTCGGCGGAAAGACTTCCAAGCCTTTACCGCGCGTGCCCCTTCGTTGAACAACGCTCGAAGGCTCGCTAGAACAGCCGTGATCACCTCGAAGGCTTCAACGATCATCGTCGCGGCAGAGGGACCCCGCCCATCACTGCCGCCAAAAGCTGCGGATTCCATTGCGCCAATGTAGCCATCGGACAACGACACCACCTGCAAGTTCCCTGACTTGGCTACCCGTTGTTCATCGGCACCGCTCGTTGTCCTGGTCTTTGTCCAGTACGCCGACGACCGCCACCGTTCACCGCCGTACGCGCACCCCCTCTGACCTGCATCGTGAACCCCTACGAACGTCTCCGTACGGCCATGCGGACAGTTGGAAAGCGTGTTGGGGGCAACCCCTCACGAGTTCGAATCTCGTATCCTCCGCCAGTGCCTCACCGGGCACGACTCGAAGGGCCCCACCGTTCGCGGTGGGGCCCTTCGACGTTGTCCGTCTCAGTTGGAGGCTCCCAAACCATGATCGAGCCGATCACGACGTCCGGAACGCCGAGGATCAGGAGCACGGTCGCGGCAGTGTGGCGAGCGTCATGAAGACGACCGTCCCGGAGACCGGCATCCCGAAGCAGCCGCTTCCAGGTGTGGAAGTCGGTTTTCGGGCTCAGCGGCCCGCCGGTCGGCGAGGCGATCACGTACCCCTTGCCCTCCAGTCGACCCCGGCCGCGATCCGCTCCCGTTCCTGCACTTCCTGGTGCTGGCGGAAAATCTTGATCACCGGGTCGGGCAGGCCGATGGTGCGCCGCCAGGCGCGGGACTTGGTGGACTTGTCCTCGCGACGGGTCCGCTCCCGTCGCGGGAAGTATCCAGCCAGCCTCCGCCCGCATGGATCATCCCCTCAGCCGTGGGCGTACTTCGGGCGCAGACGGTTCTTGCGGATGCGGACGTAACCGGCGTCCAGGTCGACGTCTTCCCAGTGGAGCCGAGCGCCTCGCCTTGCCGGAGACCGAGCGCTGGGGTGACGACCCAGCGCGCGCTGTTGCGGAGCTTGGCCGCTTCGACGAGGACGCTCTGTACCTCCTCCGTCGTGTGCGGCTCGATGTCCCCCTCTTCGAGGCGCGTCGTCGGGGACGAGGTGAACGCGGACGTCGACCTCATAGCCGTCGTACGTGTTCTCCGAGACGTACGGCTGGGCGATGTTCTCGACCCAGCGCTCAAGCCAGGACTGGACCGTCCAGCTCTGCACTCGATCACCATGGTCCGCCCGTCCGGGAGACGGCCGACGACGTCGGCGCCGTTGTCGTTCGCACCGCCGGGGTGATGGCTCGGCTGGCGCGGCATCAGGAGGAGCACGGTACGCGATGCGGCACCTGAGCAGCGTGGAGAACGGCGGCTGACCCCCGTCCGAGAGCTCGTTGTTGATGCGGCCCTCACCGTCGTTGGGGCCGCGGCTGATCAGGGGCGACGTGGCGACCTCTCTGGTCTCAGTTCGTCGCCCAGGCGGGCACTACGACACGATCAGAACCCGACTCATCTGCTTCAGCGGAGCCGGCTTCATCAACAAGGCACGCGCCGCGGCGGAAGCCGACTCTGACATCCATCCACTCCTGACCGGAGGGAAACGGCGCGGATGTCCCATCACGCTGGGGGCCAGGGCAGCGGCTCGGGGTGCCGGCGCCACCACCAGCCCCGCGCCCTGCGCGGTTCGTCCCCGCAGAGTTGCTGGATCAGCAGCCCTTGATGGTCCTCGACAGTGAGTGAGGCAAAGGTGGCGTCCAGTTGTTGGAGGGCTGTCTGAAGGCTCTGTGATGCCGCTGGTGGCAGTTGCTCGCGGATGTTTTCGAGGCCGTCCCGCGCTTCAAGGCGGCGTCGGTACAGGTCTGGTGGATACCAACCGGATCCCGCCCAGCCCGACGCCATGTGGTTGACGAGTTTCTCCCATGCGCCCAACTGGGTTCGGGCGTACCAAGCAGCTTCGGATTCCTCCGGTGGTGTGCGTCCGGCTCCGTCGGTTACGGTCCCAGTGGACGCTCGCAGCTGCGATTCGAAGGTGTCGGTGAGCGGCGTGGCGATCGGCAGTTCCGCCACCACTTCCGGAATGCGCGTGACTTCTGCGGTGGGCAGTTGCCGCACGTACTCCTCGACTGCGTCAACGGTGTAGGTGCGGTCCTCGGTGTCCGCGACGAGCAAGCGGGCGCGGGTGAAGCGTCCTTCTGCCGTGGCCACCCGGTAGGCACTGGGTGGCGCTTCCTCAGCCGGGAAGAGGACGGCAGTGCCGGTGGCAGAGGCCAACCGAGAAGCCACCTCCGCCTCTGACGGCCGCTGAGTCACTTGCTCCTGGACATAGATGTCCAGTGACCAGGCGACATCCCCCTGGATCGCGGTGTACTCGCACGAGACGAGTGCCTCCCAGTTTCGCTGGTCGGGATCACCGTAGGCATCGGCCACATCCACGTCTCGCGCGTCGACCTGGAAGATCGGACCGAGCGCGGCGGCGAGACGGTCGGGAATGACGCTGGTAGTGATCAGCAAGTTGTAGGTCACGGGTAGATTCCCTTGTAGATCTTGAGCGCCTTTTCGACTGCTTCCGGGTTGTTCACGAAGCGGGGGTTCCTCGTCAGCTGTGGTGCGGCCGAGATGTCGCCGTTGGCTCGGGCCACTTGTTGGAGAGCGGCGTATTCGTTCCTGTCCAGTTTGACGATGCCTGGTCCGCTGTCCGGGTAGACAGTGCCCGTCTTCTCAACGCCGTAGGAGCGTCCATTGACCACGTAGCGTTCGGTGTTGCCGTCGAACCGAGCCTTGCCCCGCGCAATGTCGCTGATGTCCTGGGCTACTTCCGTTTCTCGACCGCGCACAATGACGCTGTTGGTCTCTTTGACCTCGCCGCTTTTTGAACCGGACACCGTGTGCCGGGAATTGGGGAACCGCAGTTCCTTGCCGGCTGCCGGCCCCTTGATGTTGTCGGCCGCCTGCCACGGCCCCTTGCCAGGACCACCCGACCCGGAGGTCCCGCCGCTTCCCGAGGACGACGAACTGGAAGATTGGCCGCCTTGGCCGCTACCCCCCGGTGCCCCGTGGACCATAAGGAGAACACCGGCGGTCCCGAGCCCCGCGGCCTCGACAGCGGCAACGGATGTAGCCCCGGCAGCTCCCGCGAGGACACCGCCTCCGGCGAGTGCGAGGCCGCCGGGAGGAAAGAGCATGATCAGGGCCGCGAGAGACAGGATGGTGAGGGCGAAGCCCGCATACATTTCCAGGTCTTCCAGAGCCGCCAGCAGCATTGCTAGGGGCTCAGCGGCCTCTCCGTCCAGCGGGGTACCACGGTAGTGGCCGACCAGCAGCAGCCCGGTGGTGAGCGCGGAGCCAACCGCAGTGAAGACGCGTAAACGCAGCACAGCATGGGGTTCTGCCAGCGGTTGTCCAGAGGCGGTCCGCCAGGCGCGTATGAAAAGCGCGAGCTGAACGACGCACCAGACGAGCCCGGCTATGCCGAACCACATCAGGACCGACGGGCCGATGCCGGTGGTGAAGGACTCCTGCAGGCCCTTGGTCAAGGTGAACGAGCCGACGCCCAGGAAGAGCAGGGACGGCAGCATCAGTACGAGCGGAATGGCCAGGAGCGGCCAGCGGCGCCGCCACGGCCGGCTGTGGCGAGTTGCCTTGAGGTAGGCACGTATTCGCCCCGAGTCCCATACGCCCTCGCGGTCCGCCGCGTCGATCCGTGCCGCAGCATCCGTCACGGCCTGGTGCAGCAGCTCAAGTCGCTCGGGGGCGGTTCGTCCGGCGGCGTAGAGGAGAGCCCTTCGCATGCGGGCGAAGCGCAGCGCGATCACCGCCGTCCACGGCACACACCGGGCACCGAACCCTGCGAGGGCCCCGGTTCCCGTTCGACCGGCCCGCTCGGCATACAGCAAGACCGCCGGCATGCCTCGTTTGCTGCGCCGCAGTTGGCCGAAGTCCAGCGCCATGGCGATGACCAGGCACACCAGTGGCGCGTAGGCGACCAGGTCATCGGCGGTGCCGAGCAGCCACTCGGCCCAGCCGGGCGGGTGGGCATCACGGCTCCCGGTGTAGTTGACCAGCGCGTGATGGCCGATCGCGTAGCCCATCGGCAAAAGGCCGAGCAGGCGCCGCCAGCCCCGGCCACGCAAAAGGAGCCCGGCGCCGAGTGCGCCGACGGCACCCCAGGCGAGATGGAGATTGGTGGCCAGGCTGGGCTCGGTGAAGCTGAGATCCAGGCTCCCGAGCGAGGCCGGAAGCCACGTTGTCAACACCGTGTGCCAGTCAGGGATGTAGGTGGCACTGAGGCTCAGGCCGCCCGACAGCATCCACCCGCCCTGTGGGTACGGGGAAGCCCGCTGGGCATCGAGCAGGTGGGCGAGGAGAACCTCGAACAGCCCCAGGCCGGCACCTGTCGCGGCGCCAAGGACGACATAGTCCGCAAGCCCGAGCTGGTAACGGATCTTGATGTTCAACCCGGCCAGTAGCAGCGGGGCCAGCTTCGCGAGTTCCTCCACGACCGGGACGAGCGTGTAGCTGCCGTGCCCCATGGCCTCCCGAAGCGGCTGCTGCGCACTCGAAGCCACGGCGTGGGCGTATCCGAGTTCGATCAGCGCAGCGACAACCCCGCTCCCGTACACGCCGACCGCGACAGTCAACAGCAGCGTCGACAGTCGCAGCGATCTCACCGGCGAAGCCAGCACCGCCAGTTGCAGCACCCCGTAGATTGCCGCTGCAACCATGATGATCGACACACGAGCCCCCGCTTGGCCATGGCGTCACGCTCAGGAAGCCCTGACCCTACAAGGCCAGCAAACATGTCATGCGAGGGGTCGGTTACAGCTCAGCAAATGATCAGGCTTTGACTCGGCAGAACGTGGACAGAACAGGCAACTGTCGAGGTTACTGAGCGGGCCGAAGGTCTCAACGGCGTACCGGAACGCCGCAGTCCACGACACACAGTGTCCGGAGGCGTTCGTGGAACTCGCTGACAACCGGAACCGGCTGGCGCGATCCGAGCTGGTCGACGTGTTCCGTCTCACCTTCCGCCTCATTCCGGTGTTGTGGCGGGGGCGGGGCAGCGCCGTGCCTGCCGGTACTCCTCGTACAGCCGGTCGGCGGTCTCGCACGTGCCGATGACCTTGCCGTCGTCATTCACCGTCCGGCAGGCCGGGCACCCGGGGCAGTGCAGCAGCATGCGTCGGTACGCGGCCCGCTCGGGGCCGCTCGGGCATCGATGGTCCCGGTTCTCGTAGTGGTTGCACAGGGCGATGACGGAACGGGCGAGGCGTTGCGTGTGGGCGATCCGGGCGGAAGAGGTACGGCCGGGTTCCGCGCGCAGCCGCAAGCGCGCCTCCCCGATGCAGAAGAAGGCACAGACACGCGGCAGGTCGTCCTCGGACAGGTCCGGCTCAGCCATCTCGATCTCGGGAATGACGAGCGTGAGGTGTCCGCGCAGTTGGAGCGTGAGCGTCTCCGACTCCTCGGGGGAGAGCGCCTCGGCATCCTCCGTCAGTACGCGCTCCGCACAGGCGCGCATCACTTCGAGGTCCAACGGCAGAGTCTCAGTCGCGGGCTCGGTCACGACTCGTCCTCGTCGGCAGAGGAGTCGCCCCGCATCACGAGCGCCAGCACGTCGGCGGCCTTGCACAGGCGGCCCGGACGGGCCATGGGCACTACCCAGTACGAGGCCAGCGTCTGCTCGTCCGGCTCGGTGCGGTCGGCACGCGGCACGCCCAGGTAGGTGTCCTCTCCCAGGCACTCCGCGACCGGTGCGAGCCACGCCTGCGCGGTACCGGGCGGCACGAGGGCGTAATAGCGCCGGAATCCGGGGTCATGGATGACCGGGCCGCCACAGAGGTACTGCGCGAGCCGATCGCTCACGATGGACAGGGCGTCGCTTCCAGCAGCGCCGTGCACGATCCCCTCGGGAAGGCGGACCGCCTCGAAGCGGCTCCCCAGCGGGATCAGCGCGAGCCTCGCGGCGCTGCCCCACTCACTGCGTGCCGTAACCGGCGACGGGTGGGCGGAGGCCAGCCAGCCCTCGACGCTCCCGCGGGGCGACGGACTGGACAAGGATGTGGGAGTCGCCGCCGGGGTCAAAGTCTCTGCCATCTCGATCTGCACTTTCTGGGGTTGGCCATTTCCCCGGAAGCGGGTCAGTGGCGACCGAGGATCTCGTCTCGCGATCGTCGTGCGGATGCCCGGGACGGAGGAACCTCTCCCAAAAGCCACTTCGGGACGTCCTGCGGGCGGTAGAACGTCCCTCAAAGCGTCCCGACGTACCCCGGGGGATAACGAGATGCCGAATGAGAGGCTGAGGGCCGTCATGGCGGCCGGGGGCTGGACCTGCGAGTCCCTGGCCGCGAAGGCGAAGGTGGACCCCAAGTCCGTGGAACGGTGGGTGAATCTGGGACGCGTACCCCGGCGCCGCACCGCCCACAAGGCCGCCGAGGCCCTGAGGGAGGACGTCCACGCCCTCTGGCCTGCCCTGCGGCAGGCCAAGGCAGCGCGGGCGGTGAGCCCTGAACTGGTCACTTTGTACGGGCACCGGGCGGACGTGCCGGTGTCCGCATTCATCGATCTGCTCGCCTCTGCACGTGAGCGCATTGACGTCCTGGTGTACGCGGCAGTGTTCCTGCACGAGGCGTATCCCCGCCTCAACGAACTGCTGAGGGAACGGGCAGAAGCCGGCTGCACGATCCGCATCGCATTGGGAGACGCGGAATCCCCCAACGTCCAACAACGAGGCAGGGAGGAGAAGTTCGGCCACGGCATCGAATCGCGATGCCGACTGGCGCTCATGCACTTCCAGCCGTTGATCGGCGTAGCCGGCATCGAAGTACGGACGCACCGAACGACCCTCTACAACAGTCTTTACCGTGCGGACGATCAGCTGCTGGTCAACGCCCATCTGTTCGGCGTGAACGCCTACGCTGCCCCGGTGTGGCATCTACGCAGAAGTGACAATGGCGGCATGTTCGACATGTACGCCGACAGCCTCGACGCCGTGTGGGAGACCGCCCGGCCAGTGGAGGGGACCTAGTGGCCCGCACCGAATACTACGACGACCCCGAAGCCCCGGAACCGAACAGCCTCGTCGTGGCCGCCTCGGCAGTCGTCACCGACGACCACGGCCGCATCCTGCTCCAACGCCGCCGGGACAACGACCTGTGGGCCCTGCCCGGCGGCGGCATGGAGATGAGCGACTCCCTCCCCGGCTGCGCAGTCCGCGAAGTCAAGGAGGAAACCGGCTACGACATCGAGATCACCGGACTGATCGGAACCTACACCGACCCCCGGCACGTCATCGCCTACAGCGACGGCGAGGTACGCCGCCAGTTCAACATCTGCTTCCGCGCCCGCATCACCGGTGGAAAGCTGACCATCTCCAACGAGTCCACAGAGGTGCGATTCGTCGACCCATCGGAACTGGACGCACTGCCCATGCACCACACCCAGCGCCTAAGGCTCCGCCACTTCCTGGAAAACCGTCCGGCGCCATACCTGGGGTAGGACGAGGCCAGTGCACGGTCTCCAGTCCGTTCGAAATGCCGGACTGCAGACGCGCCTCGCTGCGGAAGCCGCCGCGACTCCAGAACCGCCAGGGACAGCCCGGTATATCTGCTCGACATCCGGCAACTCCACCAGCGCCAATCCCGGCCTCCTGCCACACGTCGCAACGACGCGCGCAGAAAGCCGATCACGGCCGCTGTCAACCATCAGGTGGGACCAAACGTCAAGCATCTCCCGGGACGGGACAAGCCCCAGCAGACCGACTGAGTTACAGCTTTCTCCTGGTTCAAGGCGGCTCGCTCCGCTCACCGCACGCGGCCCGACCCCCGGCCGGGCCTGCGCTCCTGTCTCCGCCCCGCTCCAGCCCGGCCGGCGCCCGTGCCGCGCGCACAGCAACCCGCCATCTGACCTCAGAGAAGGGGTACATCGTGGCTGGGGCGGCCGACTCCACGGCTTTAGCCACCTCCCCGGTCAGGGTCCCGCGCCGGGCAGGCCACCGGCCAAACCCGTTCCGCCGTCCTGCGAGCTCACGGCAATCTGCACGTTTGGGGCGTAGACACATCGATCACCTGGGATCATTCCGCCATGACGCAAGCTTCATACTCGCTTCCGCACTTGACCATTCAGGCGAACGAGGTCTTTCCCGGAACCTCGGAACTGAATCAGGAATTTCTCGCTCTGGACGACTGGTCGATGCCTGTTAGTTTTTTTGTGGGAAGAAATGGAAGCGGAAAATCGAAGACGGCACACGCCATCGCTCGCAGATTGAGCGATCAGACTAGAATCCTCTCCACCGACAGGCTCGCCGGGCTCATGTCATACGCGGTCTATCCTTGGGGTTCGATGCCGAATGACATGAAAGGAATTCCTATTGGCGAAAGGGAACGCCAACAAATGACTAGGGCCGCGAAAGATAAGGGCATGGGGAATGAGGAACTGTATTCCCTTAAGGAGCAGCCTGAAGTTTGGCTGCGGGTAGCAGCTTTCCTGCGTCGAGCCCTTGGAAGGACAATCGAACTTCGCGAGAGTGCAGGATTTCTCGACCCCTATGTACAGATTGACAATGTCGAGTACTCCCTACTGCGCGAAGAAGGGCATGGCCTCAGGGAACTTGTCGTCTTGCTGGCTGCCGCATACAGACAGGACTGGCAGCTCCTAATCGTGGATGAGCCTGAACTTCACTTGCATCCATCCATGGCTCGACTTTGGATTACCGAGCTCAGTGCAGAATGCGAACGATCCGGCAGAAGAGCGCTCATCATTACCCACGAGCCCACCCTAATCAAACCGAAGAGCGCGGATGACTTGGCGGCCATCTGGCACTTCAGTGTCAATCGCTCGCCAACGAAGCTATCCCGACACGTACTCGACGTGCAGCAGGGTCGTGTAACCGCATCACTCCAAGGTAATCCTCAACTCGTAAGTCAGCTCGTCTTCTCTCCGCGTCCGGTATTGGTCGAGGGGCCACACGATGTCGCCGCATTGACGGTTTCCCTTGCTCGCACCCAGCCGCCTGAAGTCGTGGCACAAACGGATCTCGTTGAGTGCGGCGGGAGTGGCGCCGTTGCGCTCTGGTTTGAGATCTGTTCAAAGATCGGATTGGACGTGAAAGCGGTAGCTGACCTCGATGCATGCTTCGCGCCAGAGGTTAGAAGGGTGATGGATGCAACCGATAAGGTCGTCGAAGGCTACAAGAATGAGCTAGCCGTTGATCCCCCCACCACTGCCAATGCACTAAAGCAGCTAGTCTCAGCGATGGATGCCGAAGGGGTGCCGAAGGACCCAAAGAGTCGGGGTGCATGGCTGGCGTCGTCGGTCCCTGCAAATTCGGGAAACTTTGTGAGGAAAGAGAAGCTACTTAACACCTGGAGAAGCGCAGGCCTTTGGTTGCACTCTCAAGGAACCTTGGAGGATGTGCTATCGATCGCAAATAAGGGTGCAGAGCAAGCAAGGATGGCCGCTCAGCAACCGGGTGCTATCGATGCCGTGAGCGAATGGTGCTCCTACTCGTTGGACCTCATGGGCGACGTCTTCATTCTTCTTGGAGCGGCCGTCGAGAAGATTGCACACTCGGTTATGGAAACGCAGCGATTGAATCCTAGAATTGCGATCTCCAATCTAGTGGGAGCATCCTCTAAAACCGATTCAAGAATCGTAAATATCGATTACGTCTCCGAAGGTAGACATCGCCTAACCGTGCATGCCCCGAAAGAATTTTCCGGTTACTGGGTAGAGTTTTCTAGGGATACGCCGTCATCTGAACTGAATTTGCGTCCTCCAAATATGGGCAGTGAAGGATGAACTCGACAGTGGCTGGTCGCCATCTGAAATACCCTGCTGCGGCCAACAGTAATTAGAAGGCCGTCGGTGCCCATAGCCGTGCCGCAAAACTTATGTCCGCAGAGGCTACGCACGCAAGTTCTCGATGACCGATCTATACAGAGCTTCGGATCCAGCAGGTGCGACCGAGGCAGGCACACCATGGCCGCACCACAAGCGCACCAGGTCGAGCGGGGAACAACGGGAAATCACGGTTAAAGGCGTCGACCTCGTCACGCGCGCACCCAAACCGTTCGCGCAAGTCAGCGCCCGGCCGAAGCGCATCGCCCGCCGTCGACGGCTCCCCGCTCATACATACCGGCGCAAAGGCTACCCACCGAGCTACGACTGGCCCGGGGCCGAACATGACGTGACCTGAAGAATCAAATGAAATGGCCCCAATGCCGGCACCGTCAATCGCGAAGCCGCGCCTCCTCCCGCCTCAGCTGCGGCGGGAGGCTCGTCGTAAGCCGCGCGACCGGGCGCGAGGTGGTTCGAGGGGCATCCTCGAAGCGGCTCGGGAATGGGTACTTCCGCTCCAGGAAGGTGTGGATGGCGGACTGGGCTGCCGGTCTGGTCGCGGGGGCGGTGTCTACGTCGTTGAGGCAGAAGAAGTCGATGTCCTCGCCGGCCGTGAGGCGGGCCAGGCGGCGGTGCATGTCGGGGGTGCCCAGTTGGACGTAGCGGAAGCGGTAGTCGGCGGGGACGGCTCGGCCCGTTGCGATGGCCCAGTGGTGGTGGAGTGTGGATGCCGGGGCTACGTCGGAGGTGGAGCGGAAGCGGGAGTAGGCCGTTTGCTCGAGTTCTTCGATTCCTAGGCTCTCCATCTCGCGCATGACCGACAGCAGTTGGGGGTGTGGGGTGTGCAGCGACTTGTGGGTGATGTGTCTGCCGTGGAAGCGGCTGATCAGCTCGCGGGCGTTCTTGCCGGCGGAGTTCGGGGCCGGTTCGAGTGGGTGTGGGGCGCCGACTCCGAGTTTCAGGGGGGAGAGCGGGATGCGGGCTATGCCGTTGCCGTGGAAGAAGTGCTCGGCCTGTACCGGGCGGTTGATGAAGACGTCGTCGTTGAAGTAGAGGTAGTGCTCCGACAGGCCGGGGATGTGGTGCAGTCGGCTCTCTATCGCGTGTGAGTTGAAGACGGGGAGCGCTTCGGCCGGGAGGATGTCCCGGTGGTCGATCACGGTCAGGCCCTCCGCGTCCGGGTTCAGCCAGGCGGGGATCTGGGAGTCGGTCACGAGGTAGACGTGCCGGACGAAACCGGCGTACATCTCCAGCGAGCGCAGTGCGTACCTCAGTTCGTCATGGCTGGTGTAGCGGGAGGCGCCGGTCTCGCGCGGGGCGATGGTGTGGTCGGAGAGCGCCTGGTGGGCGCGGCGCTTGGCCGCCATCGCCGGGTCGTCGCCGTCGACCCAGGTGTAGACGGCGTCCACGGGGAAGCGCACCTCGTCGATGCCCGGCTCGGCGAACGGGGCGAACGTCGGCACGCTGTGGCGGCGGCCCGTCACCGCGGCCGGCCGCTGCGCCGCCACGGGGAGCACTTCCGACACGGGGTTGGGGCGCGGGGCGACGAGCGCCGGGCCGAAGACGTCCGGCAACCGGCTGCCGGGCACGGTGAGCCACGAGGGGTCCGGGGCGGTGGCGAGGTCCCGGCCGTGGCACCAGAACTCGATGTCGCAGCCCGTCTCGAGGCCGGTGAGGACCTGGCCTTCCGGGCCCAGGCGCACCACGCCGGTGCGGAGCACCGCGGCCCGCCGCAGCGCCCTCGGCAGCTTCCCGTCGGCCCACAGTGCCGCGTGCGTCACGGCGCCGTCCGGCCCGACGGCGCCGACGTATCGGACGGTGCCCGCCAAGCGCTGGGCGGCCCGGGCGAGGACCGCGTCGCGGTGCGCCTCCTCGACGCCGATGACCTGCGGCGGCACGCCGTGCCCGGGGTCGGCGGGGACCTGGAAGTACGGGATGCCGAGCCCCTCCAGCAGGGTGCACACCCGCTCGAGATCGGCTTCGGCGGCGTCCTCTGCGGTGTAGGCGGCGACGGTACGGCCGTACAGCCGCGTCGGTCCGAAGGTGACCCGGCGCAGTCCGGGGACGGCGGCTCGCAGGCGCCGTCGGGGCCGGGTCGCGCGCAGCGCCCAGAGCCGGGCCGACAGCCAGAGGCTCAGGTGTGTCAGAAAGTCCCGGGCCGCTCGGATGCCCCCCGGCATTCCGAAGCGGTGGTGACGGATGTCCATTCCCCGCACGTTCATTCCCCCCATTCCCCCATTCCCCCCATTCCTCCGTTTCCCCTATTCCTCCGTTTCCCCTATTCCTTCATTTCCCCGTGCCCGTGCCGCCCAGCTCTGTTATTTCTGCTTCTCGAAGGGGCTCGCGAAGGGGAAGTAGTTCTCCAGGAACTCGCTCATCCGGACGCCGACCCGTTCCCGCTCCTCGGGCGGCACGTCGACGTCGTTGAGGCAGAAGAAGTCGAAGCGGCGGTTGCGGCGCAGATCGGCGAGGCGTCTTTCGGCGTCCGGGCGGCTGATGTTCACGTACCGGTAGCTGTACTTGCCCGGCACGCCGTGGCCGGTCATCAGCGCGTACTGGTAGAGCAGCGGGGCCGTCATGGCGATGTCCTGCGGCGAGCGGAAGCGGGATGCCGTGGTGCGGCTGATGTCCTCCGCGAAGAGCTCCTCGAGGGTCCGTAGGGTTTCGCGCTGTTGCGGCAGGGGGGTGTGCATGAAGTTGTTCGTCGTCATGCGGCCGAACTTCTCCAGCAGCAGGCGGCGGACGTTCTTGCTCGCGGAGTTGGTGGCCGTCTCCTCGGCGTGCGGCTTGCCGATGCCTATCTTGAGCGGAGACAACGGGATCCTCATCAGACCGCTGCCGTGGAAGAAGTGCTCAGGGGTGACCCGGCGGCCGACGAACACGTCGTCGTTGAAGTAGAGATAGTGGTCCGACAGGCCCGGGATGTGGTGCAGGCGGGTCTCGATCGCGTGCGAGTTGAACACCGGCAGGACACCCTCCGGGAAGATGTCGCGGTGGTCGACGACCGTGATCCCCGGGGCCCGGTCGTCGAGCCAGTGCGGCTTCTGGCCGTCGGTCACGAGGTAGATGTGCCGGACGAATCCGGCGTACATCGCGAGCGAGCGCAGCGAGTACTTCAGCTCGTCGTGGCTGGTGTAGCGGGAGGCGTTGGTCTCCTTGTCCAGGATCTCGGCGGTGCCGCGCTCCTGGTACCGGGCCCGCTTGGCGCGCATCTCCGGCTGCTCGCCGTCCACCCAGGTGTAGACGACGTCGACGGGGAAGGTCACGTCGTTCACGGTCGGCAGGGTGAGCGGGACGAAGCTCGGCAGCTCCCGGTCGCCGACGCGCACCGTGACCGGCGTCTGCTCGGACGCCGGCAGTACGTCCGTGATGCCGTTGTTCCGCGGCGCGATGAGGGACTCGGCGAAGATGTCCTCGGACGCCTGCGGCTGCACCTTGGCCAGTCGGCGAGGTCCGTCGTCGGAGGCGAGGAGCTGTGCCCCGTCCTCCCAGAACTCGACGTCGCAGGCGAGCTCCGGCCCGGCGAGCAGCTGGCCCGCGGGCCCGAGGTGGTTCTCCCCGACCCGCAGGGTGGGAGCCGTACGCAGTGGGGCCGGCAGGACACCGTCCATGAACAGGGCGGGGTGCCTGAGCTTTCCGCCGGGCAGCGGTCTGCCGATGAACACCGCCTTCCCCGCGTTCTGTGCCTCGAGGGCGGTGAGGAAACGCTCCCGGTCGACGGCGTTCACGCCGACCGTGTGGCGCGTACGGGAGGTCCCGACCAGGAAGTACTGGATGCCTTCCCGCTCCAGCGCGGCGACGACGAGGCCGAGGTTGGCGGCGGCCGCCTCGGCGGCGTTGAATCGGGTCACGACCCGGCCGTAGAGCTGCTGACCGCGCACCGCCACCGGGCGGAGCACCGGGTCCGTGACCGCTGCCCTGCGGCGCCGCCGCAGGGTACGCAGCTGCCACACCCTCTCGGCGGCCTTCCGCTCGACTCGCGGTCGCATCCGCCGGGCAAAGGAACGCACGGTCACGTTCTGAGCTCCTCTTCATGGACACCTGGAGACATGAACACCTGGAGTCATGAACGCCCGGACACCTGGACGCCTGGGCTTCCCTGAATATCCCTGCGTTAGCCAGACGGGCGCGTGCGGCGGATGGTTGCAAGAGTTCTCCGAGAATTAACGAATGGAGGGCCGTGCGCGCATCCGATCTACAACTTGCCGTGGTATAGGCGTGCAGGTGAGCCGCAGGCGCATGATCGGCTGACAGGTTCTTCAAAAGTTCTTCATCATCTCCGGCTTACCGTCGGCCTGCCCGCCGCGCCCGCGGTCGGGTCCGGCGGGAGGAGCGGGAGAACCGATGAGGACGAACCGGGTACTGCTGGCCGCGGCGGCGTCGGTCGTGGCGTTCGCGCTGACCGGCTGTGGCAGCGACGACGACGGCTCGGAGGTCCCGACGGCCGGCGGAGGCGGCTCGTCCGCGTCGGCCGGGAAGACTGCCGGGAAGACGGGCGATCAGGGCGGCGGGAGCGACGTGGCCGCGTACGTCGACAGCCAGCGCGAGTGGGTCGCGTGCATGCGGCAGAACGGAGTCGACCTCCCCGACCCGAACTCCAAGGGACAGGTCGACATGTCCGGCCAGGGCCTGGCCCTGAAGAAGGACCCGAAGTTCATCAACGCGACCAAGAAGTGCGCCGACCTCAAGGGGACGGTCCCCCAGGGTCTGGAGGAGGCCAACGAGCCCAAGCTCACCCCCGCGCAGATCAAGGTCAAGCGTGACTACGCGGCCTGCATGCAGAAGAACGGCGCCCCCGACTTCCCGGACCCAGGCCCGGACGGGTACGGCGGCAACAACAACTCGGGTCAGCCCGAATGGGATCAGGACTCGGCCGGCGCCAAGCGAGCCACCCGTATCTGTGCCCCGATCATCGGCAACCCGGTCAACCCGCCGGCCGGCAAGGGCTGACCGTGGCCGAGACGGTGACGCACCTCGATGACGCGCACGAGACGGCCCCCGTGCCGCCTCCGCCGCACGGCCGGCGCGGCCGGCGCGCCGCGCTGATCGCCTCGGCTGTGCTCGTCGTGGCGGCGGTCGCCGTCATCGGCGCCCTGGGGCTCGGCGGCGGCGGGGACAAGGGCCCGAGCACGCCGCCCCGCTCCGGTTCCGTCGTCCCGGTGACCCGGACCACGCTGGCCGAACGGACCGCGGTGGACGGCCAGTTGGGCTACGGAACGGAGATCCCGTTGCCGGTCAAGGCGACGGGTACCGTGACCTGGCTGCCCGAGCAGGGCGCGACGGTCGAGCGCGGCGGCACGCTGCTGCGCGTCGACGACCGGCCTGTCGTCCTCATGTACGGGATGCTGCCGATGTATCGGGACATGGCTCTGATCCCACCGGAGGAGGAGGCCGAGGAGGAGCGGAGCTCGGACGGCCGGCAGCAGAAGGGCTCCGTCGACCAGCAGAAGAACGCGGACGGCGCGTCGCCGGGCCCCTCCGCGTCCCCGAGCCCCTCCGTGTCGCCGAGCCCCTCCGCCCCGAGTCAGGCGCCGCGTGAGCTCAGAGGTATGGACGTCATGCAGTTCGAGACCAACCTGGCGGCTCTGGGCTACACCGGCTTCACCGTGGACGAGAGGTTCACCATCGCGACCGCCCGGGCCGTCAAGCGCTGGCAGAAGTCGCTCGGACTGCCCCGGACCGGGGCCGTCGGCGTCGGGGACGTCATCTACTCCGCCGGCAAGGTGCGGATCGGCCATGCGGAGGTACGTCTGGGCTCGGCGGCCGGTGAGAACACCCTGGGCTACACCGGTACGTCGCGGAAGGTCGTCGTGGGTGCCTCGGCCGCCGACGCCACCTGGGCGGTGCGTGGCACGAACGTCCAGGTCAAGCTGCCGAGCGGCAAGTCCGTGCGAGGCAAGGTGGCGTCGGTGGGGAAGGAGGCGAGCGTGCCCGAGGGGGGTGGCGGCGAAGGCGGGTCGGGAGCGGCCGACGCGACGATCCCCGTGACCATCACCATCAAGGACCAGAAGGCCCTGGGGCGGCTGGAGAGCGGCCCTGTGACGGTCGAGTACGTGGGGCGCGAGGCCAAGGACGTGCTGAGCGTGCCGGTCTCCGCGCTGGTCGCCCTCGCCGAGGGCGGAAACGGCCTGGAGACCGAGGACGGCCGGTTCCTCGCCGTGAAGACGGGGCTGTTCGCGGACGGCAACGTGGAAGTGAGCGGCGCCGCGATCCGCGAGGGCATGAAGGTGAGGATCGCGGAGTGAGCGGTGTGTCCTCGGCGGTTGACGGTGTGTCCTCGGCGGTTGGCGGTGTATCCCAGGCGGTTGGCGGCGCGTCCCCGGCGGTTGTGGAGTTCGACGCGGTCTGTAAGACGTATCCGGGTGGCGTGGCCGCGGTCCGTGACGTGAGTCTGCGGATCGGGCGCGGGGAACTCGTCGCCGTCGTCGGACCGTCGGGCTCCGGAAAGTCCAGCATGCTGAACCTGATGGGCAGCCTCGACCGCCCCTCCTCGGGGCGGGTGCTGGTCGACGGACACGACGTGGCGAAGCTGTCCGACCGGGGGGTGTCCGCGCTGCGGGCCACGCGGATCGGGTTCGTCTTCCAGCAGTTCCACCTGGCGGTCGGCGTGCCCGTGCTGGACGCGGTGGCGGACGGCCTGCTCTACACGGGCGTCCCGATGCGCCGCCGCCGGGCCAGGGCGGCCGCCGCGCTGGCCCGGGTCGGGCTCAGCCACCGGGTCCACCATCTGCCGCAGCAGCTCTCCGGCGGCGAGCGGCAGCGGGTCGCGGTCGCTCGCGCGGTGGTCGGCGAACCGTCCGTCCTGCTGGCGGACGAGCCCACCGGCAACCTCGACTCCGCGTCGGGGGCCGCCGTACTGAACCTGCTGCGCGAGTTGCACGCGGCCGGCACCACGGTATTGATCATCACCCACGACCGCGAGATCGCCGCCGAGCTCCCCCGCCGTATCGAGATGCGCGACGGCCGCGTGGTCGCCGACACGACCCGCAGCACGACGATCGGGGCGCCCCGATGACGGACCGTACGACGAACTCCTCCCGCCAGGAGCCGGACTCCCGTCCCACGACGGCCGGTTCACCGGACGACCGGGGTACGGCGTCGGACGACCGGAGTACGGCACCGGAGACCCTGCCGTTCCGTGACTCGGGCCCCGAGTCCCCGGACGCCGCCTCTCCGGACACCGAGACTCCAGCCACCGAGACTCCAGCCACCGAGACCCCGGTCCCGGAGCAGTCGCAGGCGCGGCCACGGCTGCGCGCCGCACGTCTCCGCCCCGCCGACGTCATACGCCTCGGCGGCACCGGACTGCGGACCCGGCCCCTGCGGGTCTTTCTCTCCGCGCTCGGCATCGCCATCGGTGTCGCCGCCATGATCGCGGTGGTCGGCATCTCCCGCTCCGGGCAGGCCGAGGTGGACCGTCGCCTCGACGCGCTCGGCACCAACCTCCTGCGGGTCGCCCCCGGCCAGAGCCTGGGTGGCGAGAAGGCCCAGCTCCCGTACGAGACCGTGCCGATGATCCGCCGGATCCCGCCCGTGCGGCAGGTCGCCGCCACCGGCGCGACCGATGCGCACATCTACCGCAACGATCACATAGCCATCGGCCGCACCGGCTCCCTCGACGTCCTCGCGGCCGGCCGCGACCTGCTCCCGGCCGTCGGCGGCCGGGTCCGTGGGGGCCGCTGGCTGGACGCGGCGACGGAGAAGTACCCGGCCGTCGTACTCGGCGCCACGGCCGCCCAGCGGCTCGACGTGTACACGCCCGGAACCCGGGTCTGGATCGGCGGCCGCTGGTTCTCTCTGATCGGCGTCCTCGATCCCGTACCGCTCGCGCCGGAACTCGACAGCGCGGCGCTGGTCGGCTGGCCGGCGGCCCGGACGTACCTCCGCTTCGACGGCCACCCCTCCATGGTCTACGTCCGCACCGAGGACTCTGAGGTCACAGCGGTACGGGCGGTGCTGCCTCCCACGGCGTACCCCGAGAAGCCGAGCGAAGTCCGGGTCTCCCGGCCCTCCGACGCCCTCGCGGCCCGCGAGGCCACCGAGTCGGCGCTCACCGGCCTACTGCTGGGCCTCGGCGGAGTGGCGCTGCTGGTCGGCGGGGTCGGCGTGGGCAACACGATGGTCATCTCGGTCCTGGAACGCCGCCCGGAGATCGGTCTGCGCCGGGCCCTGGGGGCGACCCGGGGCCAGATCCGCACGCAGTTCGTGACGGAATCGCTGCTGCTGTCCCTCATCGGCGGACTCGGCGGAACCGTCCTCGGGACCCTGATCACGGCGGGGTACGCCGTCAGCCGCGGCTGGCCGACGGTCGTCCCGGCCTGGGCGAGCGCGGCCGGCATCGGATCGACCCTGCTCATCGGCATGATCGCCGGACTGTATCCGGCGATGCGGGCGAGCAGGCTGTCGCCGACGGAGGCGCTGTCCACCACCTGAGCCGCACGGCCACAGAGGGGAAAAAAGAGGGTGAGGAAAGAGGAGAAGGGGCGGCCTCGTAAGAGACCGCCCCTGGTGTGCTGTTGCGCCGGCTCGGCCGGCGGTTCCGCGGTGCGGCTAGAAGCCGCAGTAGACGTAGCTGCCGCCGTTGCTCAGCAGGTCGTCACGCACCCAGCCGTACACGTTGTCCGTGACGTTGTGCAGGTACGTCCAGGTGTAGCCGTCGTTGCCCGCGGTGTAGCAGTGGTAGTCGAGCCTGTCGTTGTTGTAGGCGATGCCTCTGCTCGTGCAGCTGGTGCTCGAGCCGGTGCGCTCGTTGGCACCGTTGGCGTAGTAGCCCCAGGCCGAGCTGTCGCTGTCCGGGGCCGACGTCCCACAGGACGCGTGCGCGGAGGCCGAGGTGGCCGTGACCATCGGGACGGCCAGGGCCGCCATGGCGACGGCGGGGATGATGGCTGCGAGTCGACGTTTCAAGATGTACCCCCAGTGTCTCGTTCGTCAGCAGTACGACCCCGGTACCGGGAGGCACCGGAGCGGATGGTGCTGCCGCTGCATCCGTCGGGATGCGAGAGCAGTGAGTACTTTCATCGGGCGCCAGTACTGAAGACAGCATTCCGTCGTAACTGGCGAATTTCCGTGCCTAAGAGTCCAAAAGAGACCCGAGGGGGGAATCGGCCATTCCTGTGACCTACCGGTCCAATGGCCGTACTTTGGCTGTACTTGGGAAATCCGACCGAAGGGGAAACGCGATGAGCTTCCGGCTGCGGGTCCTGGGCCTGCTCATGCTGGTCGCCCTGACCGCCACCGCCGCCACCGCCTGGCTCACCCTGCGTCAGGCGAACCGTCAGGTCCAGGAGACCGTCAGCGCCGGACAGCAGGAGGTCTCCCGGATCACCGGCGAACTCCGCGCGTACGGATTCGCGCACGGCACCTGGGCCGGGCTCTCACCGACCGTGGGCGAACTCGCCAAGGACACCGGGCAGCGCATCCGGGTGGTGACCGAGACCGGCCCCCTGCTCGCCGACTCCGACGCCCTCGCGGGCCGCGAGCCCCGCCCGCTGAACAGCGGGCCCCCGGTCCTGGTCGACGCGCGGCCCGTCCTGCGGTTCCCCGGGGGACAGACGCCCCGGCTCTCGGTCAAGCTGGCGGCCACCGCGATCGCCAACTACCGCTCCTCGGCGGCGTACGCGGCCTGTCTGACCCGGGCGGGCGCCGAGGTGACGGCCCGGAGGGACAACCTGGGCATCCCGCTGATCGGCACGGACGGCCGGCGCACGCACTGCGCACAGCCGCCTCGCGGGGCCGACCCGCATACCCCACAGGACCTCGACGCGCTCCGCGCCTGCGAGTCCGCACCGCCCCTCACCCCCTGCCTCCAGCGGGTCTTCAACGAGCGGACCGCCTCCTTCGCCCCACCCCGCCTCGAAATCCACCTCGGCTACCAGAACGAGTCCCCGCCCAGCCTCGCCGCCGCACCCACCGTCGCGGTCGCGGTCGCCGTCGCCCTCGCCGCCGTCCTCGGCGCGCTGCTCCTGAGCCGGACGGTCCTGCGCCCGGTCCGGGCCATGACGCTCGCCGCCAAGGGGCTCGGCGAGGGCGATCTGGGGCGGCGCGTCCCCGTCTCCGGGCGGGACGAGATCGCACAACTCGGGGGCGCCTTCAACCGCATGGCCGACTCCATCCAGTCCGGCGAGGAGCGCCAGCGCCGCCTCACCGGGGACATCGCGCACGAGCTGCGCACCCCGCTGGCCAACCTGCGCGGCTATCTGGAGGCGCTGCGGGACGGGATCGTCGAGCCGACGCCGGAACTGCTCGCCTCCCTCCACGACGAGGCGCTGCTCCAGCAACGGATCGTGGACGATCTCCAGGACCTGGCCCTGGCCGAGGCCGGGGAGCTCACCTACCACCGCGTCGAGGTCGACCTGCGCGAACTGCTCGACGCCGGCCGCACCGCCCATCGCGCCCAGGCCGGTACGGCGGGCGTCGCCCTGGAGCTGGAGGCGCCGTGCCCGGTGTACGTGAGTGCCGACCCGGACCGGCTGCGCCAGGTCGTCGGCAATCTCGTCGGCAACGCGCTGCGCGCCACGGCGGCCGGTGGCACCGTGACCCTGGCTCTGATCCCGCGCGGCGAGCAGGCCATCGTGGAGGTCCGGGACACCGGCAAGGGGATACGGGCCCAGGACCTGCCGCACCTCTTCGACCGTTTCTGGCGGGCGGATCCGGCACGGGGCCGGGCGACCGGCGGCAGTGGACTGGGGCTGTCCATCGCCCGTCAGATCGTCACCGACCACGACGGGACGGTCGACGTGCGCAGCACAGTCGGGGTGGGCACGACGTTCACGATCACCCTGTCCGCGGCGTCCGCGGTGTCCGCGGTGTCCGCGGTGTCCGCGGTGTCCGCGGCTTCGGGAAGTCAGGAGGGGGTCAACCGTCAGGAGGAGGCCGAGCCGCCGCCGTCCGCGAGGCGGTAGCCCCGCCCGTACACCGTCTCCAGGTGGTGGGGCCGCTTCCCGTCCGCCTCCAGCTTCCGTCGAAGGTTCATCACGTGCGCGTCGACGGTCCGCTCCAGCACGTCCTGGTCGAAACCGAAGACGCGCTCGATGATCTGCGCCCGGGTGAAGACCCGGCCCGGTTCCCGGGCCAGCGTCTCCAGGACGGCGAACTCCTTCGCGGTCAGCACCACCGACCGCCCCGCCACCCGGACTTCGAAGCGCGCGGTGTCCAGCTCCACCTCGCCCACCCGCACCACCGCGGGCTCCGCCGCGCCGCCGCCCTTCTTGGACCGGCGCAGCAACGCCCGTACCCGTGCGGTCAGTTCCCGGGGGCTGTACGGCTTGGTGAGGTAGTCGTCGGCGCCGAGGTCGAGGCCGAGAAGCATGTCCTCCTCGGTCGAGCGCGCGGTGAGCAGCAGAATCGGAACGTCCGATTCGGTACGCAGGATGCGGCACACGTCCAGTCCGTCGACCAAGGGCAGCATCACATCGAGAACGATGAGATCCGGGTTCGACGAACGGGCCCGTTCCAGCGCGGCACGGCCGTCGGCCACGACCTGCACCGCGTTTCCTTCGCGTTCCAGATAAATCCGAATCAGTCGAGACTGTTTCTCGTCATCTTCCGCGACCAGAATCCGAGCGTTCAACGACTCTCCCCCAGCCAGGCCCTGCCCATTCCAGAACCGTAATACAGGGAAACCGTAATACAGGGAAACCGTGATGCAGGGAAACCGTGATGCAGGGAAACCGTGATGCAGGGAAACCGTCATACAGGAATGGGCGAAGAATCCCAGGAGTTGCTCTCAGGTCGCCCGCACCGTGCTCGCCAGGTCCGGCGGCGGCGGGGGCTCGGGCAGCAGGGACTGGAGCTCGATGTTGATGGAGCGCAGCCGTTCCTGCTCGCCCGCGTCCCGGGCGCGTTCGCCGTCGCGGATGAGACGGTCGGCCCTGGTCCGGTGGCGCATCCGGTCGCGGTAGCGGGCCAGGTCGTCGAAGACCAGCGGCTGGAGCACCCCGGCGCGGTCCAGGACGCGCAGGGCGTGTTCGCGCAGTCGCTCGGTGCGGCGGCGCAGCAGGTCGGCGTCGCGGGACTCCACGGCGTCGGCGATGTCGCGCTCGTAGACCGGCAGGTCCTCCCGGTCGGAGGGGCTGCCGTGCGCGGCGACCAGGTCGCGGACCTCGGTCAGCAACGACTCGGCCCCG
Source organism: Streptomyces sp. NPDC050619 (assembly GCF_040654815.1). Taxonomy (NCBI): domain Bacteria; kingdom Bacillati; phylum Actinomycetota; class Actinomycetes; order Kitasatosporales; family Streptomycetaceae; genus Streptomyces; species Streptomyces sp. NPDC050619. The sequence continues at coordinate 176,495 of NZ_JBFAIR010000020.1, forward strand.
CGGACGAGTTCGGGCCAGGCCAGTTCGTCGTCCACGGCGTCCAGGGCGAGCCGCAGGTCGAGCAGGCACTTGGCGGCGCGGGCCGCCTCGTCCGGGGCGTGCCGGGCCGCCTCCACCGCCCGGTCGAGCTCGGCGAGCAGGTCTTCGTCGTCCACGCGTTTCAGCAGCAGCTCGGCGAGAGGGCTGCCCAGCGAGCCGCAGCGGGCGCGCAGTTCGGCGAGCCTGGCCCGCTCCGCGTCCGCGGCCGGCAGCAGTTCGGCGTGGTCGACGGCGGGTGCGCCGACCAGGTTGACGGTGGTCTCGAACGCCTCGTCCAGCAGGGGCACGAAGGCGCTGACCTTCACCAGCCGGGAGGCGTCGATCTCGACGGTGAGCCGCACCTCGCTGCCGGCCGGCACGGTCCGGCTCACCCGGTCGGTGCCGACCTCGATGCGGCCGATGGTCCGGTTGCGGTCGGCTCGGGGGCGTTCGCCCTCCAGGACGGGGATGCGGATCAGTCCGCCGCTCGCGCCCCGCTCGACGGTGACGGTGGTGCGCAGCGGCGCTGTGCGCCGTACCGGCAGCCGGGCGCCGCGTTCGACGAGCGGGCGCACCTGGTTGTCGGCGAGGCCGACGCCGAGGGCGTGGGTGAGCATGGGCTCGGTCTCGACGGCGCCGACAGTGTAGGTGAGTTGGTCGGGGGTGAGGCGCTGCCGGGTCCCGGTGGCGTCCGTGAGGACGACGGTGAACGTGTTGCGCCGGCCGGGCTCGGCGCGCAGGGTGCTGGTGAACTCGCCGCGTGTGGCCAGGGCGATGCGGCCGCTGTGCCAGGGCGGGTCGGACGCCTCGTTGAGCAGTTCCAGGGACATTCCCAAGGCGGCTGTGCCGTCCGCGGCGGTCACCCGGCCGACCACCACCGGGTCCAGGTCGGGACTGACCCGTGGGTACTCGCAGCGCAGCGTGAAGGCGCCCGGCTCCGCCGCGGGCGCGGTCCAGTCCTCGGGGAGCGGCTGGGCACCGGCGAAGATCGCGGCGCCGCGGGCCACGACGGTCATCGGGTCGTGCGTGAAGTCCAGCGGGATGCCGAGGCCGTGGCGCGGGTCGGCCAGGCGCTCGCGCAGGAAGGGCATGGCGGTCTGCCCGCCCACCATGATCACCTTCTCGATGTCGCCGGGTCCCGCGCCGAGTTCGTCGAGCGCCGTGCGGCACAGGTTGACCGACCGGGTGACGAAGGGATCGGCGAGGCGTTCCAGGTCGGCGCGGCGCAGCTCGTGGAAGAACTCGTACCGGCCGCCGGTGTCGTCGACCAGTTCTACGTCGATGTCGGCGGCGTGCGCGCGCGACAGCCGGATCTTCGCGGTCTCGGCGGCCTGCTTCAGGGTGGCGACGGCGGCCCGCCAGCGCGGGTTGCCCCGGGCCAGGTCGGCCAGCTGCGGGACCTGGCGGACGGCGGCCGGGATCAGCAGTTCCTCCACGATCCGCCAGTCGACGAGCTTTCCGCCCAGAAAGTTGTCGCCGCAGTGGCCGACGACGGAGAACTCCCCGTCCCGCAGCCGGATCACGGCCGCGTCGAACGTCCCCCCGCCGAAGTCGTACACCAGCCACATCGCGTTCTCGTCGGTGGCCTGGAAGCCGTACGCGTGAGCGGCGGCCGCGGGCTCCTGGAGCAGCCGGGTGAACTCCAGGCCCGCGAGGCCTGCCGCGCGCCGGGTGGCGTCGCAGGCGTTCAGGTCGAACGCGGCCGGCACGGTGATCACCGCCGCGCGGACCTCCTCCTCCAGCCGGGCCGCGACGTCGGCCCGCAGCGCGGAGAGCACCTCGGCGGACAGCTGCTCGGGCGTCAGGGTGCGGCCGGCGGCGGGGAAGTGCTTGTCCTGGCCGGCCGTGCCCATGCGCAGTTTGAACTCGACGCAGGTGTTGTCCGGGTCGCGCTCGCACCGCTCCCGGGCCGGGCGCCCCACGAAGAGCCGCTCCCGGCGATCGATCCAGATCGCCGACGGGGTCGTCTCGTCGCCGTCGTTGTTCTTGATCACCTCGGTCTGCACGCCGCGCAGTACGGCGACCGCGCTGTTGGTGGTGCCGAGGTCGATCCCGATGTCGATGGTGGTCCTGTCGATGGTGGTGCTGTCGATGGTGGTCCCGCTCACTGTGCCGCTCCCCCTGACGTTTCGGACTCTTCCGGCTTCTCCGGCTCTTCCGGCGGCGTGCCCACGATGACCTCGCCGAGCGCGAGGGGCGTGCCGCGCAGGTACACGGCGGGCCGGATCGTCTCCACGACCTCGTCGCGTTCCAGGCCGGGCATCGGCTGGTAGGCCAGGACCCGCATCCGCAGCCCGGGATCGAAGACGGTGCCCTCGTACGACCGGGTCTGTACGCCGCTCTCGGCGAGGGCGTCGACGACGGCCTCGATGTGGCGGCGCACCCCGGCGGAGGTGCCGTCGGCCGCCTCGGCCTTGTTGCGCAGCCGCCACACGGCCGTGGCGAGCTCGACGAGGGCGTCGGCCTCCAGGGGGACGGGGGCGGTGAGTTGAGAGGGCGCGGGGGTGGGGGTCGTCCCGGCGCCGGGTGGGGTGGATGGCATCAGATGACTACTCCCTGTCGGTCCATAGATCGAAGAGGCCGATCATGAGGAACCAGCCGGCCAGGACGGCGCCGCCGCCCAGCACCTTTCCGGTGGTGGTCTCGCGGCCCACGAGCAGACAGGCGGCGAGCAGAGCAGCCCCTATGAGCGCGAGAACGAGCGCGAACGTCGCGTCCGCCCGTCGCCCGTCGGCATGTGATCGGCGAGGCGCCTCTCGGTACGAGGAGGGCCGCCGGTACCCGGTCCACACCGGCGGGTCCAGGTCCGGTGAGAGCCCGGCCCGGTCCAGCAGGTCCTGGGCCCCGGACCGGCAGCCGGTGCAGCAGGGGATCCCGATCCTCCCGGCGTCCGGGTGGCCGACCGAGGTGACGGCCAGCAGCTCGGACGGGCCCACGGACCGGCCGCACCGGAAGCACTGGCCCGGGGTTCCGGCGACCGCCGGTACCGGATCGAGCGAGGACCGGCCGGTTGGCGCCCGGGTGCCGAGCGAGGACCGGTCGTCCGCCGCCCGGGTGAGCGTGTCGATGTTCTGCCGGATCACCGACCGGCCCTCCTCGCTCACGGCGAGCGGCAGCACTCTGCGGTAGCCGGCGAGGGCCTTGTCGATGTCGTGGGTGGTGTTGAAGTACTCGGTGAGCAGCCGGCAGGCCGCCATGGCCACCGCGTCGTGGACCTGGTCGGTCTCGGGGGCGTGCGGACGCAGCTTCCGCAGCTCACGCAGGCGCGGTTCGACGGTGTCCAGCAGCCGGGACGCCCGCTGTGCGGCGGTGTCCGGCCGGGACACCCGCTTCGCGGCGCGCCCCCACGCAGGCTGACCGCCGTCCACGGCCTCCTTGCAGTCCAGGAGGATGTCGTTGCTCACCAGCACGACGAGGTTCTGGTCGATCAGGCTGCGTACGTGCCCGCTCACGGCAAGCCCGCGCGCCGACCGCAGGTGCGCGGCGGCCCGGCTGACGCGGGGATCGCGGGCGGTGGACTTGTCCGGGTCCGGGGCCAGGCCGTTCGCGCAGGCCACCGCGCAGGCGTTGACCGCGGTCGCCACCTCGTCGGCCACGTCGGCCGCCACGCGGTGCTCCTTGCCCAGTACGGCACGCAGCACCCGGATGTCGCTCTTCGTCTCGGCCAGCAGGGAGTCGGCGGCCCGGTCCAGCGTCGCCGGATCCGCGCCGGGGCCGGGTATGGCCTCCGTCCGGTGCCGGACGGCGGTGGCGAGCGGCTCGGTGCCCCGGCGCAGGGCGGCGTCCACCACGCCGGCGTCCAGTCCGCCGCCGTCCGCCACGAAGCCCCGCATCAGCGACACGTGCTGCCGGGCGGTGTCCTCGCCCCCCTGGCGCCGGGCCGCGTCCACCGCGAGCCGCGCGTGCAGGTCCAGCAGCACCACGGGCAGGGCCTCCCGCAGGGCGGTGCCGTCCACCATGCGCAGCCGGGGGTCGTCGAGGACGCGGATGCGCTCGTCCAGCCGGCGCCAGCAGCCGTCGTCGTCCAGCACCAGGCGCCAGTACCGGTAGGCCCGCTCCCACAGCGTCCGCAGCCCGTCGGCTCCGTAGAACGTCTTGGCCTCCAGCGCCTCGGCGTGGTGGAGGACGGCGAGGTTGTGCACCGCGATGCTGCGGGCGCCCGGGGCGACGGCGGTACGCGAGGCGCCGGTACCCGAGGCGTCGGTACGGGAACGGGACCCGGACGCGGACCCGGGCGCGGACCCGGCCAGCCGAACCCACGCCTTCCGAGCCTGCGTCAACCCGGGTGCCCCGTCGCTCTCCGGCAACGGCCAGAACCAGAAGAACTCGTCCACCACCCGCCGTACCGGATCCTCCAGCCGCCGCAGCGCCTCCCGTACGGCGATGTGGTCGGGCAGCGGGTCCGGCGGCAGCCACCGCGCTTCCCCCGCCGCCGGACCCCCGGCCTGCTCGGCCCCCAGCGCCTCGGCCGCGCGAACCTCGGAGACCCGGCGCCGCACCACACGCGGCGTCGCCGTCACCGCCAGCCCGCTGATCCGGAACGCGTTGTGCCGGTACAGCTCCCGGTCCACCGCGTCCTCGAGCCACGACGGCACCTCCAACCGGACCATGGCACTCCTCCGACCGCTGTCCGCCCGCCAACGACGCGGCCCAGCATGGGGGGAGTCCCTCGGGACCGGTCCCCGATCGGCGCAGAAGAAAGGGCCCGACGTTTCACGTCGGGCCCTTTTCAGCGTCGGTGGATCGACTGGAACCTGTCAGGCTGTTGTAGACACCCAGCTGTCGCAATGTTCCAGATAGGTACCGTCGGAATGCCCCCGGCATGCCCGGAACCTCAGGTTGTAACCTTCTGTGAAGTCCTTGTTCTTCCACCGGGACTCACCGGCCCCCAAGTTCATCCAGACATATCCACCCCGCACGAGCGTGCCACTCGTGTTATAGAGGCGCCATTCGGCGACAGCGGAGTTGCCGTCGGCTCTGTTGTCGGCGACGAAGAACCAGTCGCCATTCTTCTGGAACGCCGCGCTGGCGTCCTCATAGGGGCTGGTGGACCAGACGGCCGTCCCGCTGGAGGATGGACTTAGCCCGGTGGCGAAGTCCTTCTCCCAGGTAATGGCAGACGCCTGAGTGGAAAGAAGCGTAAAAGCTCCCACTGCGGCAGCAATGACTGTCGTTATGCGCCTCTTGCGCATGTGCCCTCCCTGAGTGAATTCCCACTGGCGATGATCATCTTAGTGCTGACGGGGGAATCGTCAACCAAATTGAACAATATCGGCACCGATCTACGAAATGTCCCGACCAATCGGATTTCATTCATCTTATGCATTAAGTTCACGACGCGACCCTGATGTGCACTTGCGGCCCAGTGCGTGCCACGACGGCCTCGCCCTCCGAGTGGCGGGAGGCGCTTGCTCGCCCAGCAGGCGTGAAAACTAGCGGTACAGTTTACTGAACTGTACTTCTATCTTCGGGGACAAGGTGTGGACAAGCCTGCCGAGATGTTCGACCGGGACTATGAGTGGTCGGCGCTGAGCCGGTTCATCGCGGATCCGCAGCCGGGCGCGACTCTCGGAGTGGTCTCCGGACGTCGCCGCCAGGGCAAGACGTTCCTGCTTGACGCCGCCTGCCGAGCCGCCGGCGGGTTCTACTTCGGTGCGACCGAGGCCGCCGACGCCGAGTCGCTACGGCGGATCAGCAGCGCACTGACTGCCCACGTCCGCCCTGCCAGCCCGTTCCACTTCGCCAACTGGTCGGAGGCGGTCGACGCACTGCTCGCCCTCGGCGTCGAGCGGCCGGTCCCCGTCGTGATCGACGAGTTTCCCTACCTCGCCAAGGCCAACCCGGAGCTGCCCTCGATCATCCAGGAAGCCCTGCGCCCTCTACGTGACCAGCGAACCGGCTCCCGGACTCGGTTGCTGTTGTGCGGGTCGGCCTTGTCCTTCATGGGCCGACTGCTGTCAGGCAACGCCCCACTGCGCGGCAGGGCGGGACTGGAACTTGTCGTACGCCCCCTCGACCACCGTCTCGCCGCCGAGTTCTGGAACATCACGGACCCCCGTCTTGCCCTGCGGGTCAACTCGATCGTCGGCGGTACTCCCGCCTATCGGCGCGAGTTCGCCCGAGGCGACAGCCCAGCCGGTCCGGAGGACTTCGACGACTGGGTCGTACGTACGGTCCTCAACCCTGAGACGCCCCTCTTTCGCGAGGCTCGGTACCTGTTGGCCGAGGAACCGGACCTGCGCGACACCGCCCTGTACCTCTCCGTCCTGGCGGCCGTCGCCGACGGCAACGCCACGCGCGGAGGCATGGCCGGCTATCTGGAGCGCAAGGCCACCGACATCGCACATCCCATCAATGTCCTCGAGGACGCCGGTCTGCTGCACCGGGACGCCGACGCCTTCCGCGACAACCGCCCCACCTACCGCATCGCCGAACCCCTGATCGGTTTCTACCACGCCATCATGCGCCCGGTATGGGACCAGCTGGAGCGACCCGGCAGCGCTGCCCGGGTCTGGCAGGCCAGCCGCCGCCGCTTCGTCAGCAACGTCCTCGGTCCCCACTTCGAGCAGGTCTGCCGCGACTGGACCCTGCATCATGCCGACCCTGATCTACTCGGTGGCCTGCCCGCCCATGTCGGCCACGGAGTGGTCCACGACCCCAAAGCCCGCACCGGCAACGAGGTCGACGTGGCCGTCGTCGGCATCGCTGACGGACACGCCAAACCGCCGTTGCTGGCCATCGGCGAGGCCAAGTGGAACGACACCATGGGGGTCGCCCACATCGAACGCCTCACACACATCCGTGAGCTCATCGCCCAGGCCGGCCGCTATGACACCACACGTACTCGCTTGCTGTGTTTCAGCGGCGCAGGGTTCAACGACAAGGCACACGCCGCCGCCGAGACCTCGCCGAGCATCCAACTCGTCGACCTGGCACGTCTTTACGGGCAGGCGTGAGCGAGCCCCCTACAGCAGTACGTACGGGCGGAGCGAGCGGTGCCAACGTTCACCTGTCGGGCCGTCACCCTTACGCGGTGCCCGGGTCGCCCGGGCTTTGGGGCGCGGTTAGCGTCCGGAAGAGATCATCGAGCGGCCGTTCCCGTCCCGTGGCGTGCGGCCGGCCCTTCCTGGAGGCCCGTATGAGGATCGGACGCCCGACACCCCGCGGCGTGAGACGACGTACCCGCCTGATCGCCCTGGCGTCCGGGCTGACCGCCCTGGCGGCGACGGCCCTTGCCGGGGCCGCGGCCCATGCGGGCACCGTCGACCCCAGCCCGACCACCACGTACAGCACCGCGCAGCTCGCCGCGGTCGGGAAGGCGGTCGCGCGCGCCGATGTGGTCGGCACCGCCTGGAGCGTGGACGACAGGTCCAACAGGGTGCTGCTCGCCGCCGACAGCACCGTGTCCACCGCCGCGATCGCTGCCATCAAGCGGGGCGCGGGCGCCAACGCCGGCGCGCTGCACATCGGGCGCCTGCCGGGCAAGCTCACCAAGTACCTCTCCGGAGGGGACGCCGTCTACAGCAGCGACACCGACGGCAGGTTCCGCTGCTCGCTGGGCTTCAACACCCAGGACGGCGCCGGAAACCACTACTTCCTCACCGCCGGCCACTGCACCAAAGGTACCGACTGGTACTCGGACCCGTTCGTCACACACATCGGCACCACCGCCGGCTCCAGCTACCCCGACAACGACTACGGCCTCGTGGCCTACGACCCGGGCCAGCCCGTCCCGCCCGGCACCGTCGGCGACCAGGCCATCACCAGCGCCGGCGACGCCCAACGCGGCCAGTTCGCCTGCCGCCGCGGCTCCACCACCGGCACCCACTGCGGCCGGGTCACCGGCACGAACTGGAGTGTGCGCTATCCGGACGGCGTGGTGAACGGCATGATCCGCACCAATATCTGCGCCGAGCCGGGCGACAGCGGCGGCCCTCTCTACGCCGGCAGCCGAGCGCTGGGCCTCACCTCCGGCGGCAGCGGCAACTGCGCCAACCCGCCCAGCCTGACGTTCTTCCAGCCGGTCACCGAGGCTCTCAACGCCTACGGAGTGCACGTGTAACTGAGCACCGGCACGGAGACCCCAACGGGGTCCGGTGCACGGACGGGATCACGCACCGGGCCCCCGCAACCGTCTCCTGACGTTCAGCCGCCGTGTCCTCAACCCTGAGACGCCCCTAGCGACCCGGCAGCGGGTCCCCGTTGTTCAGCCCGTGATCCGCACCTTCTTCGACTCCGTCACCTGGTCGATCTCCGAGATCCTGACCGTCGCCTTCATGGTCCAGTCGCCCGCGATGGGCAGGTTGAGCGAGTTCGACGCCCAGTAGCCGCCCTGGTCGGTCAGCTTGGCGTCGATCGGGCCGAGGTCCTGGGCGGGGAGTACGAAGGAGAGGCGGAGTTCCGGGACGGAGGACAGGCCGCCGTCGGGGCCGTAGACCACGGCCTCGACCGAGTTGTCGCCGATGCGGCCCGGGTCGAGGGTGATCTGTACCTTGCCGTAGCCACCCGGCGTGCCGACGTCGAAGGGGATGGTGCTGACCGACGCGACGGCCGGCCCGGCAGCCGGCGCCGACTGCTCCGCCTCGGCGGCCGCCCGGCCGGGCAGCGTGCCCGACAGGACCGTACTGATCACCAGCACGGCGACCCCGACGCCGACTTCGGCCAGCACGGAGCGGCGCAGGCCACGGCGACGGGGGTCGTTGTCGTCGGCGGCAGCAGCGTCCGACGGAGCGACAGGGGCCGACAGGGACAGGGACGCCGACCCGTCTCCCTCCGGTCCCGAGTGTGCCCCCACCGTCTCCGGCACCCGCTCCCGTACGACCGCCTCGGCCTCGGCTTCTGTCGTAGCCGCAGACGCCGCCAACCGCCCCGTCCACCGCCGCGAAACCCCCGCCGCCCCCAACAGCAGCACCACCGCGGCCAGTTTGACGACCAGGAGGCGGCCGTACGACGTGTCGGTGAAGGCGTTCCAGGTGCCGAGGCCGCGCCAGGACTGGTAGACGCCGGTGATGACGAGGACGGTCACGGAGGTGAAGGCCAGTCGGGAGAAGCGGGTGACGGAGTCGGCGTCGATGGCCGACGAGCGGCTGTACAGCGTGGTGAGGAGGGCCGTGAGGCCGCCCAGCCACACCGCCATCGCCAGCACGTGCAGCGCCGACGAGGTCATCGCCACCGGTACCTGGATCCCGGCGGACGCGTGCTCGGCGGCGGCCCAGGTCAGCGCCAGGCCCACGGTGAGCGCGGCACCCGCGGTGAGCCGCGCGCGCGACCAGGACGTGTGCCGCAGCAGTCGTACGAGGAAGAGGGCCACGACCGGGAGCAGTGCCAGACGGGCCAGCAGGACCGCGCCCGGGCGGGTCGTCAGGGTGTGGGCGAAGGACGAGGCGTCGAAGGCCGCCGCCGGGCCCGCGCCCGATTCGTACGGGGCGCGCAGCACCAGCAGGGCGAGCGTGGCCGCCAGCAGGGTCCACCAGCCTGCCCACAGGGGCCTGCGGAGAAGACCGGCGGCCCGCGGGCGGCAGACCGTGACGAAGACCGCCGTTCCGATGAGCAGGGCGGCGGCCAGGTACGCGAGGTAGCGGGCGATCTTGTAGAGGCCGGCCGTGGCGGGGTCCTCGTCGGGTCCCGTGTCCACCATCGCGGTCGTCGGGGAGGCTTTGCCGACGGAGAAGGTGAAGGCACCCGCGACCGGGTGGCTGTCGGCGGACACGACCCGCCAGGCCACCACATAGGTGCCCTCGTCGAGGTGCTCGGGCAGGGTCACCCGGGCCGTGTCGGAACGGTCGTCCGCGTGCCGCGCCTCGCCCGTCTCCAGCCGCCGGCCGTCCGCGGTCAGGACGCGGAAGGAGTCGTCGAGCAGGCCGACGGACTCGGTGAAGGTGAGGGTCAGCTCGCGGGGGGCCGACTTGAGGACGGTTCCGTCCTTGGGGTCGGTGTCGCGGAGGGCCGCGTGGGCCGACGCGGATCCCGCGCCGCCGAGGAGGAACAGGACCAGCACGGTTGCCAGCAACACCAGCCTTTGAAGCCGCCGACGGTGCCGAAGTCGCCAAGGTCGCCAAGGTCGCCAAGGTCGCCGCGGTCCCCGAAGCCCTCGAAGTCCTCGAAGTCCCCGGTGTCCCCGGCGTCCCTGGCGTCGTCGACCTGCGCTGAGCTCACCGTCACACCCCACGTGCCGTCTCCGTCTCGGACTCGCCGCCTTCCCGATGGGTACGGACGCGGACGCCGGAACGCTCACCACGTCGGCCGCGCCGACACCCCTCCGTCCACGACCAGGTCATGTCCGGTGATCCAGGAGGCGAGCGGCGAGGCCAGGAACGCGCACGCGTCGCCCACGTCCTTGGGCCGCCCCAGCCGGCCGAGCGGCGCCGCGCCATGCCACCGCCGCACCCCCTCCGGCCAGGCCTCGGCCAGCCCCTCCCGGTCGATGAGCCCGGGCGAGACGGTGTTGACGCGGATGCCGTACGGGCCGTACTCCAGGGCCGCCGACCGCGCGTGCATCACCACGGCCGCCTTGGAGGCGGAGTAGTGCGCGTGGCCCGGAGCCGGAGCGCTCCCCTCGATCGACGCGATGTGCGTCACCGAGCCCCCGCCGCCCTCGCCGTCCCCGCCCGACTCCCGCATGATCTCCGCCGCCGCCTGGGTGCACGCGAACACGCTCGCCAGGTTGGTGTCCACGACCGCCCGCCACTGCGCCGCCGTCATCCCGGGCAGCTGCCGCACCGGCTGCACACCCGCGTTGTTGACCAGCGCCGTCAGCCGTCCGCCGCCCCACTCGGCCGCGGCGCGAACCAGCTGGTGGCACTCCTCCTCGTCGGTCAGATCCGCTTGGAGTACGACGGCCCGCTGACCCGAATCCTGGATACGGGACGCCACTTCACGCGCCGACTCCATCGCCGTACGGCAGTGCACCGCCACCGCCGCGCCCTCCTCGGCGAACCGCAGCGCGATCCCCCGTCCGATGCTCCCGCCCGCGCCGGTGACCAGGGCTACTTGCCCTTCTAGCAGTCTCATGAACGGCACAGTCGCGCGATCCGGTCGGCCTGCGCCGGGTAACGCGCCGTGAGCCACCCCGCGTCCCCGTGTTCGTACCCCTCAAAGGTGAACCCGGGCGCCATGGTGCAGCCGAAAAGGGTCCACTCCCCGCCCGCCACGACCCGCCCGCCCATCCAGGTGCCGGCGGGGATGGTCAGCTGGACGTGCTGGCCGCCGAGTACGTCCGGTCCCAGGACGGCGGTGCTCGTCGTCCCGTCCGGGGCGAGGAGCAGGAGTTCCAGCGGGTCGCCTCCGTAGAAGTGCCAGATCTCGTCGGTGGGCAGGCGGTGCAGTGCGGAGAAGTCGTCCGAGGTCAGCAGGGCCACGATGGCCGTACCCTCCGGACGCCCGTCCGGCCGCCCGGGCCCTGCCCAGGTCTGCCGGAACAGCCCTCCCTCGCGCGGGATCGGCTCCAGTCCGTAGTGGGTGATCAGGTCGTCAGGCGTCATCCGGAAAGGCTACTGTCCGGCGCAGGAAGGCCAGCCGGGCGCGCTTCTCCGGCAAGTACACGTCCGGAATGTCGATTTCCGGCAGGATGACCACCGGGCCCGCCTCGAACCCCTGCTTCAGAAAGCGGGCGACCGCCTTCTCGTTGCGCACGTCGGGATCGACCACGACCCGTCCGCGGTCCAGGCCCAGCAGCACATACGACGTGACAACGGCCAGCAGCGCCGCCGACCAGCCGGACCGCTCACCGCCCGGTCCCGCGGGCGCCAGCAGCAGATGGACGCCGATGTCGCCCGGCTCCACCGCGTAGCACTCGCTGACGCGGTCGGCCGCCGGTTCGTAGGTCTGGAGGAGCCCGGCCGGTGCGCCGTCCTTCACCACCAGGAAGGCGGAGTGGGTGTCGAGGGTGGCCATGTGCGCGTAGATCTCGGCGACTTGCTCCTTCGTCAGGCCGTTCATGCCCCAGAAGGAGGCCCGCTCCTCGCTCACCCAGGCGTGGACCACCTCGGCGTCGGCGTGCGCGTCGAGGGACAGGATGCGGACGGTGCCGAAACCGTCGACGACCTGCTCGTACACCTCAGACATCAGACATCGGTGTCCTTCTCCAGCGTCTCCCAGTCGGTGACGACCGGAACGAGATCTCCCCTGAGCCACAACGGGAGTTGATCACGGTGGTGCGGCGAGCCGGGCACCCCCGAGGCGCCGAAGGGCACCACCCACAGGCTGTCCTCGCGGCGGGCCAGGTCCCATACGTACCGGGCGGCCGGGCCCCGCGCGCTCAGATCGGTCACACCGGGCACGGCGGAGGTGCACAGCACACAGTCGTGATCACCGGACAGACCCGGTTCGGCATACGGCGTCCCCGGGGCCACCGGCCGCCAGGGAGCGAGGCGATGGCTGCCGCCCCACGTCGTCGCGGGCGTCGTCGCGGGCGGCCGAGCGGCCACCTCCTCTACGGCCGCCCGCACGATCTCCGCACGATCGACGCCGTACAACTCCTCGGCTCGCAGCAGGTGTTCGAGCGCGAAGCCGATGCGCGGGGCGAGGGCGAGCCAGGGGAGGAAGACCTCCGGGTAGGCGGGCGGAGCCGTCAGCCCGGCGAACGCCGGGTGCGCGGCGAGATGGCGTACGACGGCACCGCGCACCGCCGCGTACAGGGCGGCGTCCGCGCTGTACGCGTCCATGCGGCGGTCCCAGCCCAGGAGGGTGTCCCGTACGCGGGCGGCCTCGGGGGAGAGGTCGTCGTCCAGGGACTCCAGTCGGTCCAACAAGGGGACGGAGGAGGGGAGTTGGGTGTCCATGTGGATCAGCGGCAGGTCGGCGGGGGACCAGCGGTCCTTCTCCGTCAGCAGGGCGGTGATGCGGTCGGCTCGGTGGGGCGGGGCGAACTCCACGCCGAGCGGGGTGGCCGGTCCGCGCTGGTTGGCCATCACGGCGATGCCGTCGGTGAGTCCGGCGCGCGGCATCTCGTGCCAGCCGCGCCAGTCGTGGCCGGGCTCCCAGGCGGGCACCAGCCGGATGCGGTTGGCCTCGGAGCGCAGCGGTACGCGGCCCGCCACGCGGTGCAGCAGACCGCCCTCGGTGTCGGCGGCCTGGACGACGTTGACGGGTTCGGCCCAGGCGTCGAAGGCGCGGTCCACGTCGGCGACCCGGCGGGCCCGCAGGAGGGGGAGCAGGGCGCCGAAGCCGAGATCCTCGGTGACGCGGGGCGGGTAGCGGAGGCTGACGGCGAGCGGGGTGCCGGAGCCAGCCGGAACACCGTCGCCCAGGACACTGCCATCCAGGACACCGCCGTCCAGGCCACTGCCATCCAGGACACCATCGTCCACGACACCGTCGTCCAAGCCCTCGGGGAGCCCTTCGGGCCCGCCGATGATCACCGGACCCCGCTCGGTCTCGATCACCTCGACCTCGACCGGCTCCTCGCCCGCGACCTCGACGCTCTCCGTGTGCCCGGCGGCGCGCCGCCAGACCCCGTCCGGGCCGAGGGCCTCGACGCCGGCGCCGGTGCGCCGCAGCCGTTCCCGGTAGAGGTCCTGGTAGTCGGCCATGGCGTTGGTGATCGCCCAGGCGACGGTGCCGGTGTGGCCGAAGTGCGCGATGCCGGGGACGCCGGGGACGGCGAGGCCGATCACGTCGAACTCGGGGCAGGAGAGGTGGATCTGCTGGTAGACGCCGGGGTCCTCGATGTAGCGGTGCGGGTCGCCGGCGATGACGGCGTGCCCGGTGGTCGTCCGTTCCCCGCTCACCAGCCAGCCGTTGCTGCCGGAAGTGCCGGGCCCGTCGACGGCGAACAGGCCGACGGCCCGAGGACCCAGCTGCCGGACGGCCTGCTCCCGCCAGAGCTTGGCCGGGAAGCCGGCGAAGAGGATGTGGGTGGCGAGCCAGACAGCGAGCGGGGTCCAGGGCTCCCAGCGACCGGGGGCGAGGCCGACGCGGGTGAACTCCGGAGCGGCCGCACCCTTCAGGCCCTCGTTGACCCCGTCCACATACGCCCGGACCCAGTCGGCCGTCTCCGGGTCCCGTCTCTCCAGGGCGGTGAAGCAGCGTCTGGCCGTGTCGTCGAGGCGGGCCCGTCTCGCGAACCGGTCCCAGGGCAGCGCCTCCGCGCCGAGGAAGGAGGCCGAGGTGCCGCGCGCGCGGTGCCGCTCGACCTCCAGCTGCCAGGCACGGTCGCGGGCGGTCACCCGGCCCTGGGCGCGGGCGAGTTCCCGCACGCTGCCGGCGCGGAGGTGGGGTATCCCCCAGGCGTCGCGGTAGATCTCGGTGACCACCCTGCGCCCCCTTCTATTTTTAGGTTAGCCTTGCCTAAGTGGACAGAGGGGGAATCGTACGCGAGCGACGGCGGGATGCTGGCGGCGACCGGCGTCCATCCCACGATGTGGGTCCGGCTCTGGTTCGACAACGCGGGCAAACCGCACCAGCGCGCGTACACGCTGGTCGACCCGGATCCCGCGGCCGGCACGGAACTCGGCGTTCCCAGGCAGCGGTTGCACGCGCTGGGGTACTGGCGGGCGAGCTAGCCGGAACCCAGCGCACAAAGGTCGGACCCCAGCGCAAAGATTCGGTCAGCACGCACAACTTTTGCCCAGCTGTGCGTGTCGTGTGGGACATCCGTTGCTCGAGACGTTGCTCGAGACGTTGCTCGAGACGTTGCCTGAGTCAAGGAGTCCCGTTGCGCAAAGCAGTCCTGGCGACCGTGCTGGCCGCGGTCGCCGGCGTCACGCTCACGCCGATGACCTCGTCCGCCGCCACCGCCTACAAGGGCGCCAACACCGCCGCCGTCCAGGACGACTTCAACGGCGACGGCTACCGCGACCTGGCGATCGGCGCACCCCACGCGGCCAACGGGAGCGTGGAGGAGGCCGGAGCGGTCGTCGTCCTGTACGGGTCGGCGTCGTCGGTCAGCACCACGCGCCGGACGGTCATCACCCAGGCGACGACGGGAATCCCCGGGGATCCCGAGGCCTGGGACGGCTTCGGTGCCGAGGTCACCAGCGCCGACCTCGACCGGGACGGGTACGCGGACCTGATCGTCGGCACGCCCGACGAGGCCGTCGGGAGCAATCAGTCCCGGGGCTCGGTGACCGTCGTGTGGGGCGGATCGACCGGGCTGAAGAGCGGGACGAGCATCGCCCCGCCCACCGGATACGGGGACGGCAGGACGTACTGCCGCTTCGGGCTGTCCCTGGCCACGGGCGACACGAACGGCGACGGCGCCCCCGATCTGGGCGTCGGCTCGGGCTGCGAGGGCGCCTCCTACACGGGCCCCTTCACCCGCACCGGGACGGCCGCGTACACCGACCGGGAGTCCTTCTACGGCGCGACCCGTGGCGTGGTGATGGGCGACGTCGACGGTGACGGGGACGCCGAGCAGTTCTGGCTGCCCGGGCCCACCGACGGCGACCTCCGCGGGCCGGTGTACGTCCAGCCGGGCGTCACCGACGGCGACCCGGCGCCGCCCTCCTACCGCACCGAACTCCCCTACGCCGACGGCCACGCCGGCGTGATCGGCGACATCAACGGCGACGGCTACGGCGACCTCGTCACCGGCGTCTCGACGGACGACTCCATGTCCGGCGGCCCGGCCGGCTGGGCCCGCCTCGGCGGCGAGATCGACGTCCTCTACGGCAGCGCCCAGGGCATCACCGCCGACCAGAAGCCGAAGGTCTTCCAGCAGGACACGGCGGGCGTGCCCGGCACCGCCGAGGGCGGCGACATGTTCGGCCAGTCCCTCAGCATCGGTGACCTGAACGGCGACGGATACGCCGACGTCCTGGTCGGCTCCCCCGGCGAGGCGATCGGCACGCGCGCGTCGGCGGGCAACGTGGTCCTGCTGCGCGGCTCCGCCGCGGGCCTGACCACCACCAAGGCGGCCGGATACAACCAGGACACGACGGGCGTGCCCGGCGCGGCCGAGACCGGCGACCAGTTCGGCGCGGCCGTCCACCTCGCCGACCTCAACAAGGACGGCAAACTGGAGACGATCGTAGGGATACCGACCGAGAACAGCGACGGCTGTGTGTGGATCGCCCGCGGCTCGTCCGCCGGGCCCGTCCTGAGCGGCTCGGTCAACCTGTGCGGCAAGAGCGCGGGCATCACCCTCCTCAACACCAAGGGCTACTTCGGCGCGGCGCTCAGCGGCGCCCACGTGGAGCTCTGACGCACACGGAGGCATGATCGGGGTCATGGACGTCACTCTTCACCTCGCCCAGGACCCCGAGGCCGACGAACTCCTCGGGCGCTCACCGCTCGCCGCGCTGGTCGGGATGCTGCTGGACCAGCAGGTTCCGATGGAGTGGGCGTTCAAGGGACCCCGCACGATCGCGGACCGGCTCGGCGCCGACGACCTGGACGCGCACGAGATCGCCGTGCGGGACCCGGAGTCCTTCGCCGCGCTGCTCTCCGACAAGCCGGCCGTGCACCGCTACCCGGGGTCGATGGCGAAGCGCGTCCAGCAGCTGTGCCAGTACCTCGTCGAGCACTACGACGGGAACGCCGAGCTGGTCTGGAAGGGTGTGACCGACGGGCCGGAACTGCTGAGGCGGCTCCAGGAACTGCCCGGCTTCGGCAAGCAGAAGGCGCAGATCTTCCTCGCCCTGCTGGGCAAGCAACTGGGCGTACGCCCCACGGGCTGGCGCGAGGCCGCGGGCGCCTACGGTGAGGTGAAGTCGTTCCGCTCCGTCGCCGACATCACCGGCCCCGAGTCGCTGGCCAAGGTACGGGCGCACAAGCAGGAGACGAAGGCGGCGGCCAAGGCGGCCAAGGCGGCGAAGACCGCCGGGACCTGACACAGGCTTGAGCCGACCGGCCCGCCCCCAGCCGGCGTAAGCCAACCGGCCCGCCCCGGCTGGCGTAAGGCCCCGTTCGGGTCCAAGCATGGACCATGACCGAGCCACCGACCGGCTCCCCCGGGGCCCCGGAGTACGACGACCGCAAGGTCCACAGCAGACACCCCGTGTCCGGCCACGAGCCCGAACCGCCCTTCGAGGGCCCCCTGAGCGCCCTGGCCCGCGCCGCCTGGCAGGTCGTCCTGCTCACCGGCGTCGCGTCCCTGGTCCTGGGAGTCCTGGTCCTGGCCTGGCCGGGCTCCTCCGTGCTCGCGGCCGGCATCCTCTTCGGCGTCTACCTCCTGATCAGCGGGATCTTCCAACTGGTCGCCGCCTTCGGCACGCACCGGACGACCTCGCTGCGGGTGCTCGCCTTCCTCAGCGGCGCCCTGTCGGTCCTGCTCGGCCTGTTCTGCTTCCGCGGGCCCATGCGGTCGGTCCTGCTGCTCGCCCTGTGGATCGGCATCGGCTGGCTGATCCGCGGGATCACCCAGACCCTGGCCGCCGCCTCGGACCCGTCCATGCCCGCACGCGGCTGGCAGATCTTCCTCGGGGCCGTCACCTTCGCCGGCGGGATCGTGCTGATCGACTCGCCGTTCGAGTCGGTCGCCGTCCTCACCCTGCTCGGCGGGATCTGGCTGGTCGCGGTCGGCGCCGTCGAGATCGTCACCGCGCTCCGCATCCGGGGGCGGGCCCGGCAGGTCCCGCGCACCCTGTGAACCCCTCCGTGCAGCCCTCCGTGAAGCCCTCCGCCGAACGGGCGGTTCCCGCCCCCGGTGTGCTCAATGCCCAGCGTGTCACGGGGAGGTGACCCCCCATGAGCAGCACCGCACACAGCCACCCGCGCAGCCGCGCCTGGCTGCGTGTCCTCGTCCTGCTGCTCGTCGTGCTGGTCCCGGCCATACCCGCCGGGGAGTCCGCGACGCCCGTCGCCACCGCGGAGATCACCGAGTACGACGTCCTCGACACGGCCCCGCGGCCACCGGCCCGCCCCGCACCGCGTCCCCTCGCACCCCCGGACCGGACACCCCGCCCGGCCCCGGCGCCGGCGCCCCGCGTCCCGGAGTGCCACCCCTTCCCCGCGCCGCCGAGCCCGCCGTACGCCCTGCACACCCTGCGCTCCGTGGTCCTGCGCTGCTGACCGAGCCGGCCTCTCCCCCTCCGGCCCTTCAGCACAACGCCGCAAGCGGCACAACGCTCCATGCGGCACGACGCTAGGAACACGACCATGCCCATTGACCCGTACGCGGTCCTGCGCGCCCTCGTGCGCGCGGAGGCCGCACGCAACACACCGAAACCGCAAGTGAAGCAACCGAAGCCGCAGCAGCCGCCGAACGAACGGGGCCGCTGATCCGACCGGCGGAGGCGGACCCGGCCAGATCCGGCTACTGCCTCCGCCGTGCCGTGCCGTACTGAAGTGCGATTGCCTCCGGCACTGTCGCTCTGTCGCTCCTGCCAGAGCCCCGTTTCTCAGACCGGCTTCCCGTTTCGCACCGCTTTGCCATATCTTTTCCGGCGCCGCACTCCACCGCTGAGGCTGCGCCCGGAACGTCTGGGCCGGTAGGCTTTCCGTGTGATCTTCAAGCGCATCGGAAACGGCCGGCCGTACCCCGACCACGGCCGGGAAAGCACCCGGCAGTGGGCGGACGTCGCACCGCGCCCGGTCCGCCTCGATCAGCTCGTGACGACCAAGGGCCAGCTCGACCTGGAAACCCTGCTCGCCGAGGACTCCACCTTCTACGGCGACCTGTTCGCGCACGTCGTGAAGTGGCAGGGCGACCTGTACCTGGAGGACGGCCTCCACCGAGCGGTGCGCGCGGCGCTCCAGCAGCGACAGGTACTGCACGCGCGCGTGCTCGAACTGGACTGAGTCCGAGTCTGAGAACCGGACTGAGAAACCGGACTGAGAACGGGACGATGTGACCGTCCAGTAAAGGCTTGGCCCTTTTGGGTTCTCCTGCGCGGTGTCCAATGATCATCTAGTAGGCATCGTCGCCCGAGCGCACTACGCTGCGCTCATGAGCATGCTGACTCCCCAAGGCATGGGCCGCCAGTACCGGATCAAGGGGAACAAGTACCCGAGAATGCGCCGGCCCCGGCGGCGCGGCAGGCTCGCCGTCGGGCTGGTCGCCTCCGTCGCCGCACTCGGAGTGGTCGGCTGGGGCACCCTGCAGCTCATCGACGTCTTCACCGGTGGCGACAAGGCCACGGCGGCCGGCCCCA
Source organism: Streptomyces sp. NPDC050619 (assembly GCF_040654815.1). Classification (NCBI taxonomy): domain Bacteria; kingdom Bacillati; phylum Actinomycetota; class Actinomycetes; order Kitasatosporales; family Streptomycetaceae; genus Streptomyces; species Streptomyces sp. NPDC050619. The sequence continues at coordinate 195,544 of NZ_JBFAIR010000020.1, forward strand.
AATCAGGCTGCCCCACCAAGGCGACCCCGTCCGCGAGTGCCGGTACCGGTACCGGTGCCGCGGTCAAGCCGGGCCAGATCACCGTCAACGTCCTCAACGCCACCCCCCGCAGCGGCCTCGCCAAGACGACCGCGGACGAGCTCAAGAAGCGCGGCTTCAAGATCGGCGACGTGGGCAACGCGACCAAGGAGTACGACAAGAAGGTCGACGGCGCCGGGATACTGCTCGGCCCCGCGTCCTCCCTGAACACCTCGCTGCCCGTCCTCGCCACCCAGCTCACCACAGCCGAGCGCCGCACCGACGCCGCCCGCAAGGGCACCGACCTCGACCTCATCCTCGGCAACCGCTTCAAGAACCTCACGACGAAGGCGGACGCCGACAAGGCCCTGGCCCGACTGGCCAAGCCCCAGCCGACACCCGCCTCCTCGAAGCAGACCTGCTGAGCGGTCGTACGGGATCCGCGGCCTCGCCACCAACGGCTCGCGCTCCTATTCGGCCGCCCCGTAGAGCCGGTCCCCCGCGTCGCCCAGTCCCGGCACGATGTAGCCGTGCTCGTTGAGGTGGTCGTCGACCGCGGCCGTGACCACCGTGACCGGGGTGCCCGCCAGCTCGCGCTCCATGATCTCCACGCCCTCCGGGGCGGCGAGGAGCACCACGGCGGTGACGTCGTCGGCGCCGCGCTTGATCAGCTCGCGGATCGCCGCGACCAGCGTGCCGCCGGTGGCGAGCATCGGGTCGAGGACGTACGTCTGGCGGCCGGAGAGGTCCTCCGGCATGCGCGTGGCGTAGGTGGACGCCTCCAGCGTCTGCTCGTTGCGGACCATGCCCAGGAAGCCCACCTCGGCTGTCGGCAGCAGCCGCATCATGCCGTCGAGCATGCCGAGGCCGGCGCGCAGGATCGGCACCACCAGGGGGCGCGGGTGGGACAGCTTGACGCCGGTGGTCGAGGAGACCGGCGTGGTGATGTCGACCTGTTCGGTGCGCACGTCGCGCGTGGCCTCGTAGGCGAGCAGGGTGACCAGCTCGTCGGCCAGACGGCGGAAGGTCGCGGAGTCGGTGCGCCGGTCGCGCAGCGTGGTGAGCTTGTGAGCGACCAGAGGGTGGTCGACGACATGGAGACGCATGGCCTAACAGTAGCCGGGCGCGATACGGGGCCCAGGTGACCCTCGCGCTGGCATCAAACCGGCCATCCGGGGGAAAGTGGGAGGGACGTACCGGGAGGGTGTGCCTATGCCTGACCTGCCTGATCTGCCTGATCTGCCTGATCTGCCTGATCGTGAAGCCCGGGAGGACTCGCCGGCGCGGGAGACCGACGCCGCGCGCCGGCGGCGGCGCGCCCAGTTCCTGCGCGAGCTCAGCGAGGCCCGCGAACTGCGCGACCGGGTCCAGCCGCGCCGCGCGAAGACCGCCCGGCTCAGGCACGCGATGCGCATGCGGACGTTCCGCTGGTGAAGCCCGGTCACCCTCGTTCTGGCGCCGGCCGAGCGCGGAGACACGCCGAAAAAGGGGCACGGCGGGGGAAGATCACGGGACGCGCGGGCGTTGGACAGGTGGTCGTGCGTGGGCGTCTGGAAAAGCCGCGTACGATCCGCTGTTGGCGGCATCAGGTGCGCTGGTGAGACCTCGACGGGCCCTCGGCTGCCACGAGATGGGCGGCAGCCGGACACACAGGGAGCCGAAGACGTCCCCTGAGCGACTTGTTTCTGCCACGATTCCGAGTGGGTGGGCTCGGAGCACAGCTCTCGCCGCCCGCAACCTCCGCCGGGGGGACCCCCAACCGGCACGCCTATGACCAGTGGGAGAGTCACGGTGTACTTCGCCGCACTGCTCGCGCGCACCGAAGACGGGTGGGAAGCGAGCGACACAGAGCTCGACGATGTGGAAACCCTGTCGGATCTGGCCGACCTCGCACGCGAGGCCTCGCCCGAGGACGACACGGTGCTGTTGCTCATCGAGCAGGAGGACGCCTGGTTCGGCGTCGTCCGCGTCGACGGCGAGGAGGACCCGCGCATCTACGTCTCGGACGCCGCCGCCGCTGCCCGCAGCTCGTACGGCGAGATCCTGCTCACCGCCGAACTGCTCGGCAGGGAGCTCGGCGACAACGAGCCCGACCTGGACGCCCTCGACCTCGACGGCACCGAGGACGGTGAGGACGAGGACGACGACGCCGAGGACGGCGGCTCCGCCGAGGCCGTACCGCACGGCCCGGTCGGCGACGCCGAGATCCTGGACGACCTCGGCGTCGGCGAGAAGGAGCTGAAGTCGCTGTCGGCGGACGCGCTCACCGAGATCGCCGAGTCCCTGGGCGCCTCGGAGGTCCTGGAGACCGTCCGCTGACCTCACCGACCGCAGGAACGACACCGGACCCGGTACGCGACCGGTGGCGGGCCGCCATGCGGCTCGCCCTGGCCGAGGCCGGGCAGGCCGGCCGTGGCGGGGACGTCCCCGTCGGTGCCGTCCTGCTGTCCCCGGACGGTACGACGGTGCTGGCGGCCGGACACAACGAACGCGAAGCCACCGGCGACCCGACGGCCCACGCGGAGATGCTCGCCCTCCGGCGCGGCGCCGCCGAGCTGGGCGAGTGGCGGCTGTCCGGCTGCACGCTGGTCGTGACGCTGGAACCCTGCACGATGTGCGCGGGCGCCCTCGTGCAGTCCCGCGTGGACCGCGTGGTCTACGGCGCCCGGGACGAGAAGGCCGGCGCGGCCGGCTCCCTCTGGGACGTCGTCCGCGACCGGCGCCTCAACCATCGCCCCGAAGTGATCGAGGGCGTACTCGCCGAGGAGTGCGCCCGGCTGCTCACCGACTTCTTCCGCACCCGCTGACGGGGCCCGGAGTACCGAATACCGATTTCAAAGCACGCCCCACCTTGCTGTAAGGTCTCTCCCGGTAGCGTGTCCGAGCGGCCGAAGGAGCTCGCCTCGAAAGCGAGTGTGGCGCAAGTCACCGAGGGTTCAAATCCCTCCGCTACCGCTTCAGATGGGCCCCGTCGTCAGACGGGGCCTTTCGTGCGATCATGACCGCTCGTTGCAGACATCAGTGACAGGGGAGACAGGGGAGGCCGCGATGGCGGTGAACTCGAAGAAGATCGCCGTCTACGTGCTCGTGGTCTTCGCGCTCTACGTGATCATCACGGACCCGAGCAAGGCTGCCGACTACGTCCAGATAGGGTTCGAGGGCATATCGGACGCCGCCAGGTCCATCGGTGACTTCATGACCTGGGTCGCTCACGGAGGGAACTCATGATCCGCCATCTGGTCCTCTTCAAGCTCAACGAGGGCGTCGAACGCGACGACCCGCGCGTGGTGAAGGGCGAGGAGGCCTTCCGGGACCTCGACACCAAGATCCCCGAGATCCGCTTCTGGGAAATCGGCTGGAACCTGAGCGACCGGCCCGTCGCCTACGACTTCGCCATCAACTCCAGCTTCGACGACGCGGCCGCGCTGCGGCGGTACGCGGAGCATCCGGAGCACCAGGCGGGCGTGGCGCTGTGGGGCCAGTTCGCCACCTGGGTGATCGCCGACTACGAGTTCTGAGGCCCTCTGTCTTTCAGCCCTCCGCTTCAGCCCTCCGCCGGAAACGGCGGGGGGCTTTTCTGCGGCTTTTTCTGCGTCTTGCGCGCCAACTTGCCCCTCAACACGGCGTAACACGAATTTATGCGGTGCTTGCACACAGTGCACATGTCTTGTGATGCTATGACCGCTTTTGACGGATGGGTTGACGGATGTAGACCGAGGAAGACCGATGAAGAGGTGGCGTTGACCGTGTCGGCCAGTACTGCGCCGCCCCAGGAAGCCGCACCAGCGGCGCCGACCGCTCCCGCGGCACCGACCGCACCCTCGGCACCGACCGCACCGACCCCACCGACCCCACCGACCCCACCGACCCCACCAGCCGCTCCGCAGCGCAGCAGCCGCGGCGCCGACACCCGGGCGCTCACCCAGGTGCTCTTCGGCGAGCTCAAGGAGCTACAGCCGGGCACGCCGGAGCACACTCGGGTGCGCGGGGCGCTCATCGAGGCCAACCTGCCGCTCGTGCGCTACGCGGCCGCCCGTTTCCGCTCCCGCAACGAGCCGATGGAGGACGTCGTCCAGGTCGGCACCATCGGGCTCATCAACGCCATCGACCGCTTCGACCCGGACCGGGGCGTGCAGTTCCCGACGTTCGCCATGCCGACCGTGGTCGGCGAGATCAAGCGGTACTTCCGCGACAACGTCCGCACGGTCCACGTACCGCGCCGGCTGCACGAGCTGTGGGTGCAGGTCAACAGCGCCACCGAGGACCTGACGACCGCCTTCGGGCGCACCCCGACGACCGCCGAGATCGCCGAGCGGCTGCGGATCACCGAGGAGGAGGTGCTGTCCTGCATCGAGGCCGGACGGTCGTACCACGCCACCTCGCTGGAGGCCGCCCAGGAGGGCGACGGACTGCCCGGCCTCCTCGACCGGCTCGGCTACGAGGACCCGGCGCTGGACGGCGTCGAGCACCGCGACCTCGTCCGGCATCTGCTGGTCCAGTTGCCGGAAAGGGAACAGCGAATTCTGCTTCTGCGCTACTACAGCAATCTCACCCAGTCGCAGATCAGTGCGGAACTCGGCGTCTCCCAGATGCACGTCTCGCGGCTACTCGCGCGTAGCTTCCAGCGACTGCGCTCCGCGAACCGGATCGACGCATAACCGTATAGATAATCGAGCCGTCACCGGCACGAGCGAATCGCTCACCAGCGCGGATCCTGGTGTTTCTGCGCGAAAAACCGTCAGAACCCCTTCTTCCAGGGCGTATTCGCGTCTCAGATGTCGACATGTCACTTCAGCGTGTTGCCGACATGTGACATTCTGCCGTAAGTGCGTTTGCCGAGGCTTCGGCTCCGGTATTCAGGTGGAGGCTGCGTTCCTCCGTGGGAGCGTCCGCCACGACCGTCCTCGCGACCCAAAGGGGGTGGCATGTCCGCAGACCAGGGCAGCTCGAAGGTGCTCACGCTCACGAAGAGCGAGGCTGCGCCCGCGCTCGACGACGTAACGGCTCTTGAGGCCGCGCCGGCCCCGGCACTCCCGACTTCGGGAGCCATCGACACCCGCACCCTGTCCCGCTCCCTGTTCCTGCGGCTCGCCGCACTCGACGAGAACAGCCCCGAGCGTGCGTACGTCCGGGACACACTCATCGAACTCAACCTCCCACTGGTGCGCTACGCGGCGGCCCGCTTCCGCTCGCGCAACGAGCCGATGGAGGACATCGTCCAGGTCGGCACCATCGGCCTGATCAAGGCGATCGACCGCTTCGACTGCGAACGGGGGGTGGAGTTCCCGACGTTCGCGATGCCGACGGTGGTCGGCGAGATCAAGCGGTTCTTCCGCGACACGTCGTGGTCGGTGCGCGTACCGCGCCGGCTCCAGGAGCTGCGTCTGGCCCTCACCAAGGCCAGCGACGAGCTCGCTCAGAAGCTGGACCGCTCCCCGACCGTCCCCGAACTCGCCGCCATCCTGGGCGTGTCGGAGGAGGACGTCGTCGACGGCCTCGCGGTCGGCAACGCGTACACGGCCTCCTCGCTGGACTCCCCGGCCCCGGAGGACGACGGCGGCGAGGGCTCCCTTGCCGACCGCCTCGGCTACGAGGACCCGTCCCTGGAGGGCGTCGAGTACCGCGAGTCCCTCAAGCCACTCCTCGCCAAGCTCCCGCCCCGCGAGCGCCGCATCATCATGCTGCGCTTCTTCGCCAACATGACCCAGTCGCAGATCGGCGAGGAGGTCGGCATCTCCCAGATGCACGTCTCCCGCCTCCTGACCCGCACGCTGTCCCAGCTGCGGGAGGGCCTCATCTCCGACTGAAGCACTTCCGAGTACGTCTGAGTGCTTCCGAGGACTTCCTTCCTGACGGAGCGTCAGCCACACTGGCGCGATGTTTGGAGTGACCTCGACAACCGGCCGTCGGGGCGCCTTGATCGGCGCCTCGGCGGCCGTCGTCTGCCTGGGCGGAGCGCTTGCCGCGTGCGGCGGCCCAAGCGGCGGCGGTTACGTCGCCACGGGCGCGGCGGGCGGCCCGCCTCAGGCTTCCGGTACGGCGGCGGCGCCGACGGGGGATGTGACGCTGGTTCCGCTGGACGGGGGAGGGGGAGGCGGGAGCGGCGGGGACAGCGACGGGAAGCCGTCGCCGAGCGCGGGCAACTCGACCAGCGGCGGCGGCACATCGCGAAGCGCCGCCAGGGAACCCGACCCACCCGGCCCATCCGACCCACCCGGCCCGAGCGGAAGCCCGCGCCCTCCTTCGGCCGAGGGCGCCAAGTCCGGTCGTACGACGACGAGTCCGTCGCCTTCTGGAACGTCCACCGCCGGCCCCACGACGCCACCCACCGGGCCCGCCGCCCTGAGCGTCGGCAAACCGGTGCGCAAGGCGACGGACAAGCGATGGTGCGAGGACGTCAGCCTCGCCCTCCGCAACACCGGCGGCTCCGCGGTGCGTTCGGGCACGGTCACCTTCGGCACGCACATCATCGATGCGCTCGGCATCGACTGGGCGACGATCGAGTCCACCGGGAAGCTTCCCGCGCCGATCGAGGCCGGCGCCCGGAAAGAGAAGACCTGGAGGGTGTGCGTCGAGGAGTGGCGGGTGCCTCTGGGCATGCACATCGAGACTCAGGACGTCTCGGTGAAGTGGAATTGACTTGCTCCTGGGGCTGAGGCCCGAGGATTCTGGCCTTCTCGTCCGTTGCTGTGCCGCTAGGCGGCACAGGTTTCGGGCGGGGATCCGTGGCTTCCTGTTTCTTCGCGCTGTGCCGGGACGAGTCCTGGTCTTACTGGCGCTCCGCAGGCTGATACCGCCAGTCCGGCGGCCGTCTTGACGTTGATCGCGGCGTTGTGGTCCCGGTCATGGAGGGTGCCGCAGGCGGTGCAGGTCCATTCCCGGACGTTCAGGGGTTTGGGTCCGTCGTTTGTGCCGCAGGCCGAGCAGGTCTGGGAGGTCGGCTCGAAGCGGCCGATCTTGACCAGGGTCCGGCCGTACCGGGCGGCCTTGTACTCCAGCATGTGGACGAATGCCGACCATCCGGCATCGTGGACACTCTTGGCCAGCCTGCTGCGCGCGAGTCCTTTGACCGCCAGATCTTCCACGCCGATCGCTTGGTTGTCGCGGATCAGCTGGGTGGAGAGCTGGTGGTGGAACTCATGGCGGGCGTCGGCCACCTTGGCGTGGGCGCGGGCGACCTTGAGGCGGGCCTTCTCTCGGTTTTTGGATCCCTTCTGCTTGCGGGACAGCTCGCGCTGGGCTCGCTTCAGTTTCTTCTCCGCGCGGCGCAGGAACCGCGGGGAGTCGATCTTCGTGCCGTCGGAGAGAACGGCGAAGTGGGTGAGGCCGAGGTCGATGCCGATCATGTCGTCGGTGTCGGGCATCCGGGCGGCGTCGGCGGCCGGGTCGGTGTCGATGACGAAGGAGGCGAAGTACCGTCCGGCCGCGTCCTTGATCACGGTGACCGAGGAGGGCTGTACGGGCAGGGTGCGTGACCACGTCACCTTCACCGCGCCGATCTTCGGGAGGTTCAACCGCCCGCTGCCGGTGATCGACCAGCGGGCGTTGGCGGTGAAGCGGATCGACTGCCGGTTGTCCTTGCGGGACTTGAACCGGGGGGCACCCATCTTCGTGCCCTTGCGCTCGCCCCTGAGGGAGGCGAAGAAGTTCTTGTAGGCGGCCTCCGCGTCGCGCAGGGACTGCTGGAGGACCACCGAGGAGACCTCGCCCAGCCAGGCCCGTGCGTCGGTCTGTTTCGCCTCGGTGATCAGCTTTTTGGACAGCTCGCCGGCCGCCGGGAACGCCTGGCCCGCCCTGCGGGCGTCCTCGCGGGATCGCACCGCGTCGTTGAACACGACGCGGGCGCACCCGAACGCCTTGGCCAGTGCGGTGCGTTGGCCAGCATCCGGGTACAGCCTGAAGGCGTACCGAAGCTGCATGACGGCCACGCTACATACGTGGGTTATGGGCGATATGCAGAAGATCAGAACTGGTCGGCACTGTGTTTTCGTGATGCATGTGCACTTGGTCTTCGTGACCAAGTTCCGGCATAAGGTGTTCACGGATGCTCATCTGAGGCGGATGGAGGAGATCGTGCGGTCGGTGTGCGCGGACTTCGAGTGCGAGCTGGTGGAGTTCAACGGCGAGACCAACCACGTCCACCTCCTGGTGAACTTCCCGCCCAAGGTCGCCGTCACAGCGGCTGCCTCTATTTGGCCGGTGGCCTGCAATGGTGCTGTGAGCCAGGTCGGCCGCAGGCTTATCCGCCGTACGGGCAGCACACCTGCACCTTCTGGTCGCTGACTGTCACGCAGCCTCACGAGATCAAAGCAGAGCGGTAGCCGGTGATGGCCGTCCGCAGCGTCCTGCGGTTCGCTCGGTGGCGGATCAGCCCCGACACCTCCGCTGCGCCCCGTGGATCCAGTAGGCGGGAGCACTCCGGCCGTAACTGGAAAACTTCGCTCATCGATTAGGGGCTGTCCGATGGGTCGCGTGACGGGCTCGTTGGCGGATCGTTCCGTTCGGTCGCACGGTCATCAACGGCATTCTCTTCCGCCAGCGGACTGGTGTGCCGTGGCGCGACTTACCCACACGGTTCGGTAAGTGGAAAGCAGTGCACTACAGGCACCGGCGTTGGTCGGCGGACGGTACGTGGGACCGGACCCTTCGGGCTGTCCAGGCCGACGCCGACGCGGAGGGGCGGATCGATTGGAGCGTGGTGAGCGTGGATTCCACGGTGTGCCGTGCCCACCAGCACGCCGCCGGGGCCCGGCACAGGCCGACACTGATGCCGGGACGACGCAGGCGGCCCGCCCAGCATCGTCCTGACGAGGCGGTAGGCCACGCGGTGGGCTCACGACCAAGATTCACCTGGCGAGTGACGGCGACTGCCGCCCGCTGTCCATCCTGATCACGCCCGGACAGTGGGGTGACGCGCCGCAGTTGATCCCGGTCCTGGACCATATCCGTGTACCACGTCCGGCCGGCGGGCAGCCGAGGACTCGTCCTGGCCACCTGTGCGGCGACAAAGCGTACAGCTCCCGTCGCAACCGCTGTTACCTGCGACGGAGACAAATCCGGCACACCATTCCCGAGCGCAGGGACCAGCGGGCCAACCGCCAGCGCCGTGGCCATAGCCATAGCCATAGCCACCAGGTACGACAAGAGAGCGTATGTCTTTCACGGCACGGTCATTCTCGCCGCGATCCGGCTCTGGCTCCGCCCATGACCTGCCGGGCAGCCCTTTAGACCGGCCGGGCGCTGCGGGCTGGGCCGACCAGGGGAAACGTCCGCCGATGGCCCGGCTTCCCGCAGTCACAATCACCGGCCCGTCCCGGGCTGGATGCGAACCTGACGTTGTCCAGCAGTTGTCCTGCCCGGCAGGGCTCAACGATCGGGAAGCGCGCAATGGGCGGTGCGAAAGAGCCTTCGAAACCAACGGAATCCATGCCCCCGACCATCGGAGAGATTCAGGCCACGCTGGGAAAGCGGCTGGACGACGTGGCCAAGATCCTGGCCGGTGCCCTCGTGGCGGTGGCCGGCATCATGACCACCTTGGGACTCAATAGCGAGTTCGTGTTCGTCGCTCTCAACAACAGGTCGTGGCCCATCTACGTGGCCTCGCTCTGCGCCATCATCTCCATCGTCTGCAGCATCACCGCACTACTCATCCGCCCCACCGCACGCGGGGTCCTGTGGGAGACGGGCGTGCTCGTCCTCGGCGTCATCTTCTACATGGCATCCCTGAGCATTGCCGTGGTCGGCGCCGCCCAGGCCGCGGGCGGAAACGGCCGCCCGACCATCACCGACGTCAAACTCGACGGACCTCGCTCCAACATACGGCTACGCTTCGGCGTGCACGCTGACGGCGTCCAGAAGTGGGCGCACATCGAGGTGTCCGTAACCCCTGAGAATCTTCCCTCCGAGAAGTCGGGAGACCTCTACTGGAGTGTGCTCAGGCCTGACGATCACGGGGAGATCGCGCAGCAGATCGACATCCCGTTTTCGCCTCCGGCCGGAACGTTGGTGGTCGCGATTTCGGCCGTCAACCCCGACCAGCGCGAGGCGGGTAACTGCGCCGCCAGGACGCAGCACGGGCCAGCGTGCACGGAACTCCACATCTCCTGAGCCAGACCGCATTGACGGGATCCGCAGCTGGACTCGAATCACCAAAGTGAGAACAGCCTGGAGCCTGCCGATGCTGCAGCGGTCGGCGCGGCCGTCCGGGCCGTTGTCCCGAGCCCATTCCGTTCGTGCTGCACGACCCCAGGCTCGAGGGTGCGGGGCGGGGCTGAGGGCGAACCGCTCAGGAACTCGACGCGTTCGCCCTTGGCTGGGCAGTAGAGCGAGAGCCGGCGGGCAGACCCGTGCCTTTCTGGCATCGAGCTGCCGCCGATGATGGTCGGCCACCGGCTCGGCCGGCTCGATCGGCCGTTGCGGCGGGACAGATCCGGGAGGTCGCCCTGAGCGAGAGGCCCTGACGAGGGGCCCTCAGACCGGCCGCAGGGACGGTACCGAGCACTGTACGAGCTGCGGTGCACCGGGCCGGCGACGAAGGCCCCCGCACCGACGACCAGGGGAACCCGGTCGTCGCCGAGTCCGGGCCCCGGTCTGGTGCCGGCCACCCTTGCGTGGCGGTCGTACTGCCTACGTGAGCGCCAGCCAGGCCACCGCCGCCACGATCGCCACCGCGACGACCACGCCGATGATCAGGCCGATGCGGGGACCGCCCGAAGCGGCGGCCTGCTGCTGGCGGCCCTGGGGGGCCTCGTCGACGAACGCTCGGAACATCTGGGTGTTGCCTGCGGGGTCGTTGGTGCCCTGAGGGCCCTGGGTGTTAGCCATGCCCCGAGACACTAGCGAATCCGGGGGTGCGGCCCAAGTGGGGGCGCCGACACCGCACATCCTCTCCCGACCTGTGGATTTACGTTCGCGATACTTGCCTTTGCCAACTTTTTGATCCGCACCCGCCCTCACTTATTTGCCTGTAACAACCAATCACCTCTATGGTTGCCCTAAGCAACGAATACGGGAGGGGCGATGGCCGAGCAGGCGCAGTACCAGGAGCTGATCCGTCAGTTCAGCGCCTTCGGTGCCGTGAAGAGGGAGATGGGACGCGTTCTGCCGTCCGACTGCCCCAGCGGCTCCGCCTCCGTACTGACGCTCCTCGACCGCCACGGAGACATGCGCATGAGCAAGCTCGCGGAGCTGCTCGCCGTGGACATGTCGGTCACCAGCCGCCATGTCGCACACGTCGCCGAGCGCGGCTGGATCGAGCGCTCCCCCGACCCGGCGGACAAGCGCTCGCGGATCCTGCACCTCACGCCCGCGGGCCGGGCACAGCTGGACGAGCTGTCCCAGCGGCTCACACGGATGCTGACCGAGCGGCTGAGCGACTGGAGCGACGACGAGATCGGCCGGCTCATCCAGCTCATGACGCGACTGAGGTCGAGCTTCGACGACTGCCGCGTCGCGCCCCCGGTGTCCGCGCCGCCCGTCCTACTACCCCCGCGATCACCAAGTAAGAGCAAGTAAGAGAAGGAAGCCCATGGCAACGACCACACCAGCCGGTGTGCGTGCTCACGCCAAGCACGGGGGAGGCTCCTCAGGTCCCTCCGACGCTCCGATGACGCACCGGCAGATCATGGAGGCGCTCTCCGGGCTGCTGCTCGGGATGTTCGTGGCGATCCTGTCGTCCACGATCGTCTCGAACGCCCTCCCGGAGATCATCGGCGACCTCGGCGGCGGCCAGTCCGCCTACACCTGGGTCGTCACCGCCACTCTCCTGGCGATGACGGCGTCGACGCCCCTGTGGGGCAAGCTCTCCGACCTGTACAACAAGAAGGCGCTCGTCCAGCTGGCCCTGGTCATCTATGTGCTGGGCTCGGCGGCCGCCGGTCTGTCGCACAACTCCGGGATGCTGATCGCCTGCCGTGTCGTGCAGGGCATCGGCGTCGGCGGTCTGTCCGCCCTCGCGCAGATCGTGATGGCGGCGATGATCTCCCCGCGCGAGCGCGGGCGTTACTCCGGCTACCTGGGTGCGACCTTCGCCGTCGCCACCGTCGGCGGTCCGCTGCTCGGCGGTGTCATCACCGACACCTCGTGGCTGGGCTGGCGCTGGTGCTTCTACGTCGGTGTGCCCTTCGCGGTCATCGCGCTGATCGTGCTCCAGAAGACCCTGCACCTGCCGGTCGTGAAGCGGGACGTGAAGGTCGACTGGGCCGGCGCGTTCTTCATCTCGGCCGCCGTCTCGCTGCTGCTGGTCTGGGTCACCTTCGCCGACGACAAGTACGCGTGGCTGTCCTGGCAGACGTACGCGATGGTCGCGGGCTCGGTCGTCCTCGCGCTGATCTTCGTGCTCGTCGAGTCCAAGGCCCGTGAGCCGATCATCCCGCTGCGGCTGTTCCGCAACCGCACCATCACCCTGTCGTCGATCGCCTCGATGTTCGTGGGCGTCGCGATGTTCTCCGGCACGGTGTTCTTCGCCCAGTACTTCCAGCTGGCCCGGGACAAGTCCCCGACCATGTCCGGCGTCATGACGATCCCGATGATCGGCGGCCTGTTCGTCTCCTCCACCCTCTCCGGGCAGTTCATCACCCGCACCGGCAAGTGGAAGGCCTGGCTGGTCAGCGGCGGTGTGCTCATCACCGCGGGCTTGGGGCTGCTGGGCACCATCCGGTACGACACCCCGTACTGGCACGTCGCGATCTTCATGGCGCTGCTGGGCCTCGGCGTCGGCATGATGATGCAGAACCTGGTGCTGTCCACGCAGAACCAGGTCGACCCGGCCGACCTCGGCTCGGCCAGCTCCACGGTCACCTTCTTCCGGTCCCTCGGCGGTGCGATGGGCGTGTCCGCGCTCGGTGCCGTCATGGCGAACCGCATCACCCACTACGCCTCGGACGGCATCGCGGGCCTCGGCCCCAAGTACGCCTCCCTGGCGTCCGGTTCGGGCTCCTCCAGCGAGATCCCGGACATGGACAAGCTGCCCGCGCCGCTGCGTACGGTCATGGAGGGCGCGTACGGCCACGGCATCGCGGACGTCTTCCTGATCGCGGCGGGCCTGGCCCTGCTCGCCTTCCTCGTCACGCTGTTCATCAAGGAGGTTCCGCTGAAGACCAAGGGTGCGATGGCGCAGACGGCTTCGGCTTCGGCTTCGGCTTCGGCTTCGGCCGAGACTCAGGTCGAGGCTGAGGCTCCGGCTTCGGCTCCTGCGGCTGAGAGGGTCCCGAGCTGGGCCGTGGCGGACACCGATGCCGCCGGTCCCGAGGGCACGCAGCGGCTGGGCACACAGCAACTGGGCACGCAACGGCTCGCGGCCGTCGCGACGATCGCCCGGCCCGAGGGGGCGTCCGGTGGTTCGGGTGGGGTCTCGGTGCGTGGGTTTGTGCGGGGTGCGGAGAGTGCGCCGGTGCCGCGGGCCGCGGTGACGTTGATCTCGCTGGGTGGGCGGCAGTTGGGCCGGTCGGTCGCGCAGGCGGACGGCTCGTATGCCGTGGATGCGCCGGGTGCGGGGTCGTATGTGCTGATCGCGTCCGCGGA
>NZ_JBFAIR010000021.1:0-187435 GCF_040654815.1 Streptomyces sp. NPDC050619
CGTTGCGGTTAACGCCGCACGACGGGTTCGGGAGGAGGCCGCTGGGAAAAGGCCCAGCCCCACAGGCTGGAACCTCGCCCGGCGGCCCACCTCACCCTTGTCGAGGCGTAGCGCGTTGATCGCATCGTAAGGAGAGGAGAGCTGATGGTCGGCTCGTCGCACGAGGCGCTGCACCGGATCTTCCAGAAGGACCCGGCGCTGCTGACCCGTGCAATGCAGGGTGTGCTCAATGTCCCGTTCCCGGAGCCGCGTGAGTTCGTGGCTCTGAATGTGGACCTGACGGAGATCGAGCCGATCGAGCGGCGCGTGGACACGCTGATGGGGGTGGAGACGGACGAGGGGAGGTACCTCCTGGTCGTCGAGTCGCAAGGGCAGCCGGACCCGCGCAAGCGCGGAAGCTGGCCGTACTACCTCTCGTATCTGTACGAGAAGTACCGTTGCGATCCGGTGCTCGTCGTCATCACCCAGGACAGTGGCACCGCCCGTTGGGCGGCTGAGCCCATCCGGTTCGGATTCCCCGGCTGGGAGTCGATGAAGGTACGGCCGCTGGTGCTGAGTCCGGACAACGTGCCGCTGATCGTGGACGAGCGGGAGGCCAAGCGGGATGTTCCGCTCGCGGTGTTGTCGGCGATGACGCATGGCAAGGGGCCGGGTGCCGCCGTCATACTGGAATCTCTGGCAGTGGCTCTGCGGACCGTCGATTCCGAGAGCGCAGCGGCCTTCGCGGCTTTCGTCGATTCATGCCTGGGTGATGCCCGGGCGAAGGAGATCTGGAGGGACCTGATGGCGCCGACCCAATACTTCTTCCGGCACCCGCTGGCCGAGCAGGTGCGCGAAGAAGGCCGTGAAGAAGGGCGGGAAGAAGGGCGGGAAGAAGGCCGAATCGAAGATCGCGCGGAGATGACCCTGCGCATTCTGGAATGGCGAGGCATCGCGGTCCCGGATTTGGTCCGTGACCGTGTGAAGACGTGCTCCGATCTGGACCAGCTCGAGGTGTGGGCTCAGCGAGCGGTCCATGCCACGAAGGCGGAGGACCTCTTCGCCGACGGCACGATCTGATCCGGGTGGGCCGTCGGCGACTCGGCCGGCTCAGCGGTTGATGGCCTGGATCTCCTGGACGTTCATGTCCTGGGTCGTGTCGAAGGTGCCGTCCGGGAGGCCGCCGTTCGCGCCACCCGTGCCTTCCCATGAGATCTGCCAGGTGACGCTGGCCTTCAGGTGGTACGGCGTGCCGTTCGTGGCGTGGAGGTATGTGACGCCGCACGGCGGGGTCTTTCCGGCGTCGCCCTTCTCGTACGGCGTGCCGATGCTGCCGTCGTCGTTGATCGTGCAGTCGCCCGATGCGGGGTAGGTCTTGGCGTCCTCCGTGCCCGGATCCAGGTGGAGGGCGACCGGCTTGGCGGTCGTCACGGCATAGAGGTTGGTGCGGGGGAGTTCGGCGCGGACTTTGATCTCCCGGAAGGCGCCCTTGTCCAGCCAGGCCCAAGTGGGCAGGTTCACCGTGGACTTGGTGGTGGGCTTCAGCTTGATCTCGGTGTCGGGAACTTCTACCTTGTTGTAGGCGTACTCGGCGAGCATCTTGGGCGTGGGGGCGTGGGCGACCTTCGGTATCACGTTGGCGTCCTGCCAGAACATGATCTTGCCGCAGTCCCAGGACTCGGGATCGCTCTCGTCAGGGGCGACGCTGCGCCAGAAGTAGCCGTCCTTGCCGATGTTGTAGTTCTTGTAGCCCTCGGCGGTGCTGGACTCGTCGTCGAAGTTGGTGTCCGGTTTCCCGTCCCGGTAGTGGTCCGTCCACAGTTCCTTGCCGTACCAGGACTCATGGATACCCACGTCTCCGTTGCCGCCTGTCCGGTCCACGAAGCCCTTCAGCTCCTGGCCGGTGAAGACAGGCTCGTACCAGCAGGCCGGGGGCTTCCAGTTGACGTCCACGGAGGAGAGGTTGCCGCGCTTGCCCCCGGTGGGGCCACTCACCTGGCGGACCTTGATCTGCGAGTAGGTGGCGGAGGCGTAGATGTCCTTGCCTTTCCTGCCGCCGGAGGCCGGGGGGCTGCCGACACCCGGGGTGTCATTCGCGTGGGCGGTGCCGCTGCCGATCAACATCAGAGCGCCGATGGCAGCCGAAGCCAGGCCGCGGGCGAGCGCAGGCCTCCTCACTTCTGGCACTCCTTCGCCCTCTCCTTGACCTCCACAACCGAGGCCTTCCAGGCCTTGGAGGAGCCGGTCGGCGGATACATGAGCAGCTGGTACTTCACGTAACTGTCGGCGTTCTCCTCCGTGTAGAGGATCTTGCCGGTCTTGATCTCCTTGCTGTAGGACTTGCCCTGGTTTCGGCAGAAGGTGACGAGTTCGCGCTTGCCCCCGCTCAGCGTGGTGACGCCCGCGTCGTAGTACTTGTCCGTCCCCGTGACGGTCCAGTGCCCCTTCACCCAGGCCTGGATCTGCGACTTGGCGTACTGCGCAGCCTGACCGTTCGAGTAGTACTGGTACGCAGGGTCGTTCGGATCCTGCTTGGAGATGCCGTGTTTCAGCGCCCGGATGTAGTTCTGCGCATCGGAAAGCGCCGACGCCTGCTTGGCATCGGACGGCTTGTCGAAGTCGAAGATCAGCTTGAAGTCCTTCGGCACGCTCAAGTCGGGACCGTCACCGTCTGCCGCCGCGGACGCAGAAGCCGACGCAGACGGGCTACTCGACCCTGTGTCCGCCCCTTTGATGTCGTCCGACGACTTGTCGTCACTCCCACCACAGGCAGTGAGCAGAAGCGCCGCCGTCGCGGTGAACGCGGCGGCGGTGGTGGTCAGGGCGTGGCGGGCCACGGACGTCCCCCTCGGGATTGGCATGTGTGTACAGCAGCGAATGAAGGTATCAGGGGTGGGTGAAGAGGCCACGGGGGCCATTGGGTGGATTGTGCGGAGGTCATGAGCCGTCCGCCGCAGCTGCACCGAGCCTGAGGTCGAGGTCGCCTCGCAATGACGTTGAGATTCCGGTTCGCTGGTTGATGTTTCCCTCGAACGGCTGTGCCTTGTAGGTTCACGTGTGCATACGGTTGTTGGTGATCCGTGGGTGACGGGGGACGGGTGATGGCGGGCTACCGGCCGCGGGATTGGCATGTGCTGGATCTGGAGAAGGATCCGACGCCGGGTGATCCGGACCGGGTGCGATATCTGGCGCGGGTGCTGCACGATTTCGCCGACGATGTCTCCGAGGCGTTGCGTCTGGTCAAGGGCATGGCCGAGGACGACGTGGCCCTGGAGTGGGCGGGCAAGTCCGCTGCGGTGTTCAAGGAGCAGTTCTCCGGGGTTCCGAAGAATCTGAAGAAGCTGAAGAAGTCGTACGAGTTGTGCGGTGACGCGCTGGCGGCGTACTGGCCCAAGCTGGAACGCGCCCAGGCGCTCGCGGACAAGGCACTCGCCAAGGGCAGGGAAGCACGGGATGACCTCTCCTCCGCCCAGTCGCGGTTGGTGTCGGCGGACTCGTGGGTGACGCGGGCCGGCAAGGAAGCCGACAAGTACAAGGACGACCCGACCGGCAGTAAGAGCAGCACAGAGAAGCCGGATGAGGCGAAGGTCCGCGCCGCCACCCGCGATGTCCAGCACGCCCAAAGCGCCCACACCAAGGCGCAGTCGGACGTCACCGGTGCGCAGGATGCGCTGGACGCGGCGAAGAAGATGGCGGCGGATGCGCGGACGATGCGTGAGGAGGCGGCGCGGGAGGCGAAGTCGAAGATCGATGAGGCCTCCGATGCGGGCATTCAGAACCGGTCGTGGTGGGAGGAGGTCGGGGACTGGTTCGAGGACAACTGGGACACGATCGTCACCGTCTGCAAGGTGGTCGTGGCCGTCCTCGGGATTGTCGCGATGATTATCGGGGGGCCGATCCTCGGGGCGATCGTGCTGGTGGCGGCGCTGGTCGTGCTCGCGGACACGCTCTACAAATACTCAAAAGGCCAGGCATCGCTCTGGGATGTGGGGTTCGCGGCGCTGGACTGCATCCCGGGCATGAAGGGGCTGACCACGCTCGGCGGACTCGCCAAGGGTCTCAAGGGTGGCGCGGCCGCGGTGAAGGGCCTCAAGGGCGGCATGAAGGGCATGTCCCTCGCGGTCCGCGGGCTCGGCAAGAATGCCCGGGGGATGCTCGCCGACGGGGCCAAGGGCGCCTACGACCGGCTGGCGAGCGTCGTCCGCCGCGGTGGCAGCGACCCCGTCGACATGGCCACCGGCAAAATGTTCCTCCCGCAGAGCGACGTGGAACTTCCGGGACTGCTTCCCCTGGTCTTCGAACGCCGGGTGGAATCGGGATACGCAACGGGCTGGTGGTTCGGACCCACCTGGGCCTCCACCATCGACCAACGCCTCGAAACGGACGAGAACGGCGTCGTCTTCGTCACCGAGGACGGCTTGCTCCTCGCCTATCCGCACCCGGACAGGCCGAACTCACCGGTGCTGCCGCACACCGGCCCGCGCTGGCCCTTGTCCCGGCTGGACGACGGCGGCTACACCGTGACCGACCCCGTCACCGGGCACACCCGCCGCTTCGCGACCCCCTCCGACGGACTGGCCCCGCTGGAGCGGATATCCGACCGCAACGGCCACACCATCGACTTCCACTACGACACGGCCGGTACTCCCACCGACATCCGGCACTCCGGCGGCTACCACCTGAAGCTCACCGCCGAGGACGGCCGTATCACCGCGCTGGCCCTGGCAGGTGCGGCAGAGGACGGCTCGGACGTCACCATCAAGCGGTACGGCTACACCGACGGCAACCTCACCGAGGTCGTCAACTCCTCGAATCTCCCGCTTCGTTTCACCTACGACGAGCGGCTGCGCATCACCTCGTGGACTGACACCAACGACAGCCGCTACGAGTACACCTACGACGCGCAGGACCGTTGCATCGCCGAGGGCGGCGAGGCCGGCCACATCGCCATCACCCTCGACTACGACGGTATCGACCCCGCCTGGCCCGACTGCCGCGTCACCACCCTCACCACCGCCGAAGGCGCGGCAAGCCGGTTCGTGATCAACGACCACAGCCAGGTCGTCGCGGAGATCGATGCCAACGGCGGCACCACACGCACCGAGTACGACCACAACCACCACGTCGTCTCCCGGACGGACGCCCTCGGTCACACCACCCGATTCACCAACGACACGACAGGGCGGCCCCTCACCGCCACGCACCCGGACGGTGAGGTGACCCGCTACACGTACAACGATCTCGGACGTCCCACCACCATCACCCTGGCCGAGGGGTCCAGCCTGCTGAGCGCATACGACGAGCGCGGCAACCGCACCGCCGTCACGGACGCGGCAGGCGCCACCATTCGATACGCGTACGACGACTCCGGCCGGCTGACGGCCGTCACCGACGCACTCGGCGCGACCACGAGCGTGCGCTGCACCGCCGCCGGCCTGGTGGCCGAGCTGACCGATCCGCTGGACAGCCACCTGACCGCACAGCACGACGCCTTCGGCCGGGTCGCCGTCATCACGGATCCTCTGGGAGCGCAGACACGCCGCTGGTGGACCGTGGAGGGCCGGCTCGCTCGCCTGATCGGGCCGGACGGGGCGGAACAGTCGTGGGTGTACGACGGCGAAGGCAACTGCATCCGCCACACGGATGCGGGCGGCGGCGTCTCCAGCTACGAGTACACCCACTTCGACCTGCTGACCGCACGGACCGGGCCCGACGGAGTCCGGTACGAGTTCGAGCACGACGCCTCGCTACGACTGACCAAGGTCACGGCGCCGCACGGTCTGACCTGGGAGTACGAATACGACCCGGCCGGCCGGCTGGTCGCGGAGACCGACTTCGACGACCGTCGGGTCACGTACACGCGCGATGCGGCGGGCCGCGTGGTGGCACGCACGAATCCGCTGGGGCAGTCGGTCGCCTACGACTACGACGCCCTGGGCCGATTGGCCTCCAAGAACGTGGACGGCGCGGTCACCAGGTACGAGTACGACAGCGTGGGCAGGAGACTGCGCGCCACGAGCCCCGACAGCGAGATGGTGTGGGAGCGGGACGAGACGGGCAGGCCCGTTGCCGAGACGGTCAACGGCCGTACGCTGTCGTTCCGTTACGACGCGGCGGGCCGACGCACCGAGCGGACGACACCCACCGGCGCCCGCGCCGCCTACGGCTACGACGCGGCGGGCCACACCACCTCACTGATCACCTCCGGTCACGCCCTGGCCTTCACCTACGACGCCGCCGGCCGCGAGATTTCCCGCCTGATCGGCGACTCCCTCAGCCTTGGCCAGGGCTGGGACACGGCGGGCCGGCTGACGGACCAGACCGTGACGGCGACGCAGGGCACGGTCCAGCGCCGCTCCTATGCCTTCCGTCCGGACAACTCCCTCGTCGGCATCGACGATCCCTCGCACGGCGAGATCGATCTCGACCTCGACGACGCCGGCCGTGTGACCGGGATCAGCGCTCGCGACTGGGCCGAGACCTACGCCTACGACGCGGCAGGCAACCAGACCCGGGCAGCCTGGCCAGGACGCCACCCAGGCCAGGATGCACAGGGCGACCGCGAGTACACCGGCAACCGCCTCACGCAGGCCGGCTCCGTGCGATACGAGTACGACAGGGCTGGGCGCATCGTGCTGCGCCGCAAGACCCGCCTGTCGCGCAAGCCCGACGTCTGGCGGTACGAGTGGGACGCTGAGGACCGCCTCACCTCAGTGACCACTCCGGACGGCACCATGTGGTGCTACCGCTACGACCCCTTCGGCCGCCGCACAGCCAAACAGCGCCTGGCCGCCGACGGCGTGACGGTCGTGGAGGAAACCCACTTCACCTGGGACGGCCCCAACGTCACCGAGCAGACCACCACGGCTCTCGACCTGCCGCACCCGGTGACGCTCACCTGGGACCACGACGGCCTGTTCCCCGTGGCCCAGACCGAACGCCTCACCAACCAGGCCACCCAAGAGGACATCGACTCCCGCTTCTTCGCCATCGTCACCGACCTCGTCGGCACCCCCACGGAACTCGTCGACGAGACCGGAAACATCGCCTGGCGCTCACGCAGAACCCTCTGGGGCGTCACCACGTGGCAGGCGGACAGCACGGCTTACACGCCCCTGCGGTTTCCCGGCCAGTACCACGACCATGAAACTGGCCTACATTACAACTACTTTCGGCACTATGATCCGGAGACCGGTCGCTACCTGAGCTCTGACCCACTCGGCTTGGAGCCCGCACCGAATCCCAGCACCTACGTAAACAACCCCCACACACGGTCAGATCCACTTGGTCTTTCTCCGTACCCCAACGAGCATCTTGCCGACCTGCCAGTTCACTCTCGCTACGATAGGTTTTACGTCAGGGCTGGTGAGTTGGTCGACAATAGAATTGCCAGTCATCCGCTGACTGAGGCGCAGATGTACGGAGGAGAGATGGCCGGACATGGTGGAGTCAGAAATCTTCCAAATGAAGACCTGACGAGGTTTGGTGGACCTCAAGGGAATGATCCGATCAGTGGGTACCGCGACTGGGCGCCGGGTGATTCGACACGTTTCCCGGGGTCCCAAATACACATCACTGGAGGACATCATAGGACGGCAGAAATAGTTCGACGTATCGGAGCTGGAGAAATGGATCCGAGCCTCCTCATAGAATTTGCAATTCGAGGGTGATGGGCATGCCACAGGTGCTTTTGCGGAAATCGCAGAATCTGATCGCCGACGTCATCAATGCTGGTGAGTCCGGAGCTAAGAAGACTTGGGTTTGTGTCAGGGTCGGGAGTAGGGGCGGCGGCAAAGGGTGGCTCGGCTGTTGGTCCAGGGAGCGTGTGCCGTTCGAAGTTGAGGACGTAGAGGACGTAAAGGCATTCCTCCATGAATTGTCCGATTTCCTTGAAGGTCGAGTAGTAACGAGCTCAGAAGGCGATGCATTGACTGAGTACTTCTTCCGAAAAGGATGGGAAACGTGGGGGCCGGGGACTCCGGAGCCTCTTCATCCTGTGGCTGTGCATCCGTCTCCCGATGGCGAATCCACGTGTCGGATTCAAGACCTCCGGATGGGCAGTTGAAGGGAGATCGTCGGTCGATCGTTTATGAATACGTCGGGCCCGTTGAAATAAAGGAGCGAGTTCAATTCGGCACGAGTGTTCGAATTGAATCCGAAGGAGACCTTGACTTGTTTCTCGCCGATCGCAGTCGCGAGGAATTGAGCGAATCTTTCACGTTCGTCGTAGACACATTTGGGTTTCTGCGTCTCGCGCCCCGGAGATCCGAGCACGTAGCATGCGCCGACGGACGTCCCGTTCTTGCTGCAGGTGAGATCGGTTTTTCTCGGGCAGAGACGAGTGGGCGATGGGCGGCTGAAATGGTCAGTAATCAGTCGACAGGGTACTGTCCAGGGATCGATTCCTGGGCGGCGGTTGCAAGGAGTCTCGACAGGGCAGGTGTAGAACATGGGACCGGGTACACTCACCCGATCGTCTTCCGCTGTTGCCGATACTGCCATGGCTGGAACATCGTAAGAGACTCATTCTTTGTCTGTGTTTTCTGCGGCAACGATCTGCCGGGCGAACCGGAAAACTGATGGCGCTGGCCCCTAGGACGAGGACAGCCGCGCCCAGGAAAGCGGCGAGGGTCTGCTGGGTATCGACGACCTCGCCGTAGATCGTTACGGTCGTGGCGTCAGGCGGACGAGTCGCATTGCCAGGCGTGTCATCCGTGTGTGACGGTCCTGTCCATCCACGGCCTCAGGCCCCGCTGCGCAACCCGCAGCACCTCATCCGGGGGCAGCTCATCGGCTCGTTCGATCAGAACGAGACCCCAGTCCTTCCGGCCGACTGTGCCAAGTGTCACCGCACGCTCGCGCAGCAGGTACTTCACCGCCGACGCGACGTCAGCCACTGGAGGGCTTACCTCGTACCCGGCGAGTTTTCCGACATACCCCTCGAGCCACCCTGCCCCTTCTCTGCTCGCGGCTCGGGACAACGCGGTCTCGGCATTCCCGTCGAGGAAGACCATGACCGGGCAGATCGGTGCGAGCACCTCGGTGAGGTCAGCCATGAACGCGTCGATCGTCTCTTCGCGGTGGCCCATGGCCAGCAGCGTCGGCACGAACGGCACCAGCGCGTCCGCGATCACCATGTCATCGCCGCTCGCCACAACCGAATCAACGAACTGCGCCGTTGCCGCGATCAACGTCCCCAGCTCGACCCTGCCTGTTGCCTGGAACTCCTCAGCTACCGAAGTGAATTGTGGCCGGGTCAGGATCTCTTGCTCGCGAAAGTGGTCCACCCGCAGCCCCGTATCGGCCAGCCATTGGGACAGTCCGGCACACAGCGTCGACTTGCCTACCCCGGGAGATGCTCCCCACACCGTGATCAGAACCGTCATGGTTGCCGAGCCTAAGGCGTTGACCTACGTGGTGATTGCTGGCCGCCCCGGCCCCCGCGTAGAACTGGTACGAGGGATCCTCCGAGTCATGTTCGGCGATGCCGTGATTCAGCGCTCGGATGTAATTCGCGGCATCTTTGAGCGCTGCTGATTCGTCCGCGTCCAACGGCTTGTCGAAAGCGAAGATCAGGTCCAGATCCTTGAGGACCATCACGTCCGGCCGGTCCGCGTCGGCCGACGCCGGCGGCCGACGCCGACGGACTGCTCGACCCCGTGTCCGCCCCTTGGTGTCGTCCGACGATGAGTCGTCGCGCCCGCCGCACGCGGTCAGGAGCAGTGCAGTTGAGGCCGTGACCACGGCGACGGTGGCCGGATAGCGGCGGGCTACGGACGTGAGCTCCTACCTCACTTCGAGTCCGTCATCCCGTACTCGCGGGCGATCACTGCGGGCTTCCCGGACTTCGGCAGGGTGGCGAGGGCCATGCCCTGGAAGGTGTCGGTGACGAGGGCTCGCTTTTCGGGGTTGTAGACGGACTCCTCCTCGCTCGGGGTTAGTTGGAAGCTGCTCATGTACTGCGGCTTGAGCAGGGTTTCCTGGGTGTGGGCGGTCGGGATGACCGCGAGTACGCCGCCGTCGGCCAGCCGCAGCGCGTATGTGTCCTTGTGCGCCGGGGGCTTGGCGAAGTACTTCTTGGTCGACCAGCGGGAGATTTTCCCCTTGTCGCGGTCGTTGTAGAGCTTGAGGGAGTCCTTGGCCGCCTGCGTGGTCCGGGAGAGCGTGGCGCCGGCCTTCTTGCCGCCGGTCTCGAAGAAGTCCTCGAACGCCGCGCTCACGTCGTTCGGGGCCATGGAGCCGACGCGGGTGGCGGGGTCCACGGCGGTGGCGAGGCCGTTGTCGTCGGTGGCGATCTTCGGGAGCGGTGCGTCGTCGGTGTAGACGGCGGACATCAGCTTCCAGGCGCCGCCCTCCTTGTCGAAGACGAGCAGAGCCGGATCCTTCGAGCCGCTGGCGGTGGCCTTGACCGCGAACCAGTCCTCGTCGGCCGGGATGTAGTACTCCCGCGACTGGTAGGAGAAGGGCTTCTCGTAGTCGCTCTGGTCCGCCTTCGTCCAGGTGCTGAAGGTCTTGTAGTCCGCCTTGCTCTGCTCGTGGACCTGACCGCCCTCGACCGTGGCCAGCAGTTTCTCGTTCTGCGCCTTGTTCGCCTTGTTGTTGACGGTCACGTAGGTGTCGACGATCTTCGCCGCCTGCGCACGCGTCACCGCACCCTTGGGTGCGGTGCTCGCCGAGGCGCTGGTGTCGGCTCCCGCCTTCTCATCCGTGCTGCCGCTGCACGCGGTGAGTGCGGTGACCGACGTCATGCCGAGTACGAAGAGGGCTGTGCGGGTGGTTCGTGCGGTGCGTATCCGGTGGGGGTGGGGTCTCATGGCGGGTGCGTGTCTCCTCGTAGAAAAGGTCGTAGAAAAGCTCGTAGAAAAGTTCGTAGAAAAAGGGGGAAAGGGGGGGCGGGCCTCATGCCTCGCGGCACTCCTTGGCTTCACCCCTGACCTCGATGACCCGCGTCGTCCAGACCGCCGAGGCGGAGGCGGACGGAGGGAACATGAGCAGGGTGAATTTCTGGTAACTGGCCAGGCTGTCCTCGGTGTAGAGGATCTTCCCCGTCTTGATTTCCTTGCCGTAGAACTTGGCCTGGTCCCGGCAGAAGGTGACGAGGACGCGCTTGCCGTCGCTCAGCGTGGTGACGTTCTCGTCGTAGTACTTGTCCGTGCCCGTGGGGGCCCAGCCACCTTTTACCCAGGCCTGGATCTGCGTCTTCGCGTACCGCGCGGCCTGGCCGGTCGAGTAGTACTGGTACGCCGGGTCGTTCGGGTCCTGTTCGGCGAAACCGTGGTTCAGCGCTCGGATGTAGTTCTCCGCGTTGGCGAGTGCCGCCGCGTGCTTCGCCTCGGACGGCTCGTCGAAGTCGAAGACCTGGTGCAGGTCCCTCGGGGCGCTGACATCCGGGGCACCCGCGGCATCCGGGCGGCCGACTGCCGCTTCCGCTGATCCCGGCGCCGAAGGGCTGGTGCCTGCGTCCCTGGCGTCAGTCGAATCAGCCGAACCCGTCTCGCTCCCGCCGCACGCGGTGAGCAAGAGCGCCGCCGTCGTGGCAAGCGCGGTGGCCATGGTGCGGCGGGCCACAGTTGATCTCCCCCGAGTTCGATGTGTGCGACGGGGAACGAAGCTATCAGGGGCATCCAGAGGCCGCTTGAGGGGCCGCGAGGGGATTGTGTGGGGAATGTGAGGAGCGCTGCGTGACAGCTGTTCGTGGCGTGGACGCTCGTAGCGCAAGAAGGATCAACGCAAAAGGCAATTCAGGCCTAGGGGGCACCCGGTGAGGAAACGGTCAGGTGTGGGCTACCTGCCCCTCGCCTCAGCCTCCCCGCCCCCTGTCTCAGCTTCGACGCCGTACATAAGATCTCTGTAGGCTCACTACGCCCCTTACCCTCGTCTCTTTTCTCCCTCCACACACGACCCAGGACACCCGCCATGTCGCGACGCCGCACTTCAAGCTCGACGGGAAGCTCGACGGGCAACTCGACGGGCAATCCGACGGGCAACCCGACGGCCCCCAGGAATCGGACCCCGCAGCCCGTGCGCATACGGCGGCGGTCGTTCGGGGACTTCGTCAAGGCGTTCTTCGCGTTTGTGGCGTTGCTCGTGCTGGTCGTGGGTGTGCCGGGTGCGCTCGCCGTGCTCATCGGATGGCCGTTGCCGAACGGTGTGCCCAGCCTGGACTGGCTCCAGCGGGAGATCACCGTTCAGACGTTCCTGCACATCCTCACCGTCATCGTCTGGCTGGCCTGGGCGCAGTTCACCGCCTGTGTGCTCGTCGAGGTGAAGGCCGCGCTGTCCGGGGTCGGGGTGCCGGGGCGGGTGCCGGGCGGCGGGCCCAGCCAGTTGCTCGCGCGGCAGCTCGTCGCCGCGCTGTTGCTCGTCGGTGCCACGGCGGCCAGCCTCACGCCGGGGCTGTCGCAGCTCGGGCACAGCATGGAGGGGAACCAGAAGCCCTCCGTCGCCGCCGCGCAGCAGACCCCCGGGCTGTTCGCGCAGCAGCAGGAGCAGGCCGCCAATGCCGCGGCCGCCCTCGCCGAGCAGGCGTCCAACGTGGCCGCGCACGCCGACGCCGGCGGCCACACCGCCAAGGCCGACGACACGAAGTACTACCGGATCCAGCCGCCCGAGGGACGCCACCACGACTCCCTCTGGGAGATCTCCGAGCGGCACCTCGGTGACGGGCGCCGGTACAAGGAGATCCTCCAGCTCAACAAGGACCGGGTCCAGCCCGACGGGTCCCGCTTGACCGAGGCCAGTCTGATCCGGCCCGGCTGGATCATGGAGATGCCGGGCGACGCACGCGGCGGCGATCTCGTCGAGATGCCCGACGCGGCGCCCAGCGTCTCGCCCGAAGTGCAGCAGCAGATCCACGAATACGCCCAGACCGGGGATCACGCCCAGGGCGGCGGGCACGCACAAGGCGCCTCGCAGGTCTCCCTGCCCGAGCAGCGGCCCGGCCCCGACCAGCACCAGCAGCAGGGACAGAACCAGAACCAGAACCAGACCCAGCAGCACGGGCAGCAGGCCGCCGGTAACACCGCCGAGTCCAGCAGCAGTTCCTTCGGTCTTCCCGAAGCCCTCCTCGGCGCCCCCCTCCTCGCCGCCGGCCTCCTCCTCGCCCTCGGCCGCCGGCGCCGGCAGGCGCTGTGGCAGTCGGCGCTCGGTGCCGTCGGCGGGCGGCGCGGCATGGAGCCGCCCACGCCGACCGGAGCCGCCCAGGACGTCCAGGACGCGCTGCTCGTCGGCGCCGACCCCGAAGGCGTACGACTGCTCGACCGGTCCCTGCGCGGACTCGCCGCTTCTCTCGCCGCCGAGTCGCGTCCGCTGCCCACCGTCTACGCCACCTGGCTCGGCGGCAACGGCGATCTGCACCTCCAGCTCGCCCAGCCCTCCGGCAAGCCGCCGGCGCCGTGGCAGCTCGGGCAGGACCAGACGTTCTGGATGCTGGCCCGCACCGACGCCGAGCGGTACGACGAGGTCGACACCGCCGCCCCGTACCCCGGCCTCGTCAGCCTCGGCACCATGGACGACTCGCGGCTGCTGCTCAACCTGGAGGCCGTCCCCGGCATCGTCTCGCTGAGCGGCCGGGAGGCCGACCGGGCCGCCGTCTTCGCGTCCGTCGCCGCCGAACTCGCCACCAACGGCTGGTCCGACCGTATGACGATCACGCTCGTCGGCTTCGGGGAGGACCTCACTCCCCTCGCGCCCAACCGGCTGCGGCACCTCGACGGCATCGAGGACCTGATCGAGACCATGGAGGCCGAGACCCGGCAGCGGCGCGGGGCGCTCGGCGCCGCCGGGCACGACTCCGTGCTCACCGGCCGTACCGGGCCCGCCCAGCACACCCGTTGGGCCCCGCACCTCGTGCTGCTCGCCGCCCAGCCGTCCGCCGAGAACGCGGTCAAGCTCGCCGAACTCGCCGCCGACGCCTCCCGCCTGGGCATCGGCTACCTCGTCGGCACCGAGACCGGCGATCTGCCCGGCGCCGCCTGGGAGATGGAGATCACCGGCGAGGGCAAGCTGCTCGCCCCGCTCCTCGGGCTCGAGCTGGACGCCCAGATGCTGCCGGTGGCCCAGCAGCGGGCGGTCGTCGAGCTGTTCGTCGAGGCCGACCCCGAGCGCGAGTTGGACGGGCCGACGAACACCCCGCCCTTCCTCGTCGACATCAGCGAGCAGGGGCGGCCCGCGGTCTACGCCCGCCTCGTGGGGTCGTACGAGATCATCGGCCTGGAGACCCCGGACGGCGAGCGCAGCCCGCTGCTGCACGAGGCGCTCGCGCTGTTGCTGCTGCACCGGGAGGGCGTGCACCCGCGTGTGCTGTCCTCCGCGCTGTGGCCGCGCGGCGTCACCGACGACGTGCGGGACGCGCTCGTCGAGCGGCTGCGCGCCTGGCTCGGCGCCGACCCGGACGGCACCCCGCGCCTGTCCACCGACACGACCGGGCGGCTGGTGCTCGCCAAGTCCGTCGTCTCCGACCTCGACGTGCTGCGCTCCCTCTACTACGAGGCCACGCAGGGCAGGGGCATCGACAACCGTGCCGTGCGCGGGCGCCTGCTCACCGACGCGCTGGTGCTGGTGCGCGGGCCGCTCCTCTCCGACCGGCCCGAGGGCCGCTACCGCTGGCTCACCCACGAGATCATCGACGCCCAACTCCCGCTGCTCGTCGCCGACATCGGGCTCGCGCTGTCCGCGTTCCACCTCGAGAAGAACCGCGCGGAGAGGGCCATCGAGGCGCTGAACGCGGCGCTGAATTCGGCGCCGGGCGACGAGCGCCTGTGGCACGAGCTGCTGCGCGCCACCCACGCCACCGGCGACACCGACCGGCTCCAGGCCCTCGCCGCCGACCTCGTCGCCCGCAGCGGGGCCCGAGGCCTGCCGCCGCGCACGGAGGCGCTGCTCGACGAGCTGCTGCCGACGTGGCGGGGCGGCGTCGCCGCGGTGGGATGACCGTCGGATGACTGGGCTGGTGATCGCCGTAGCTGCGTTGTGGGGCGCGGCGACAGGGGTGTTGGTGCCGCGCGCGGCCTACCGGTTCTCCGTTCCGGCGGGGGAGGAGGGCTGGCGGGAGCGGTGTCCGGGCGGGCATCCGATTCGCGGACCGATCCGGGGGTGGATCGGGCCGGCGCGATGCCGGGCGTGCGCGGACGGTGCCGTAACCGCCGTAACCGCCGTAACCGCCGTAACGACGGACGACGCCGACACCGCCGTAGCAAAGAAGAGTTACGGCCCCAGCGCCCCCCTCCTCGCCCTCGTCACCGCCCTCCTGTGTGCCGGCCTCGCCGCCGCCACCGGCACCCGTCCCGAGATCGGGGTCTGGCTGCTGATCGCGCCCGTCGGTGTGCTGCTGGCCGTCGTCGACTTCCGGGTGAAGCGGCTGCCCGATGTGCTGACCCTGCCGCTCGCCGCCGCCGTACTCGCGCTGCTGGGGGTGGTCGCGCTGGTGCCGGAGCACGCGGGGGACTGGGTGACCGCGCTGCTGGCCTCCCTCGCCCTCGGCGCCGGGTACTTCGTGCTGTGGCTCATCAACCCCGGCGGCATGGGCTTCGGCGATGTGAAGCTCGCGCTGGGGACGGGTGCCGCGCTGGGCTGGTACGGCTGGCCGACGGTCATGCTCGGCACCTTCGCCGGGTTCCTGCTCGGGGCGCTGTACGGCGGCGCCCTCCTCGTCGCGCGGCGCGCCGGACGCAAGACGGCCATCCCGTTCGGGCCGTTCCTGATCGCGGGGGCGTATGTCGGGCTGCTGATCGGGGCGTACGCCGCCTGAGGTCGGTCGCGTGAAACGGCTGGCGTAGGCTGGTTCGGACCGCCCACCCGTCTCCCACCACCGCCCTTCCAACGAGCGCTTCGCGCCCCCCTTCCTTATTCCTTGACGAAAGGGACTGCCCCGGTGACCGAGAAGGCCGACCTTCAGTCCGTCCTCGACCGTGCCGCCGCGGGTGGGCGCATCAGTCCCGAGGAAGCGCTCGACCTCTACCGCGACGCCCCGTTGCACGCGCTGGGCGCCGCCGCCGACGCCGTACGCCGCCGCAGGTACGCGGGCACCGAGCACATCGCGACGTACATCATCGAGCGCAACATCAACTACACGAACGTGTGCGTCACGGCGTGCAAGTTCTGCGCCTTCTACGCGGCTCCCAAGGACACGGCCAAGGGCTGGAGCCGGGACCTGGACGACATCCTGCGGCGCTGCGCGGAGACCGTCGAGCTCGGCGGGACGCAGATCATGTTCCAGGGCGGTCACCACCCGGACTACGGCGTCGAGTACTACGAGAAGCACTTCGCCGCCATCAAGCAGGCCTTCCCGCAGCTGGTCATCCACAGCCTGGGGGCGTCCGAGGTCGAGCACATGGCCCGGATCTCCAAGGTGAGTGTCGAGGAGGCGATCCAGCGCATTCACGCCGCCGGTCTCGACTCCTTCGCCGGCGCCGGTGCCGAGCTGCTGCCCGAGCGGCCGCGCAAGGCCATCGCCCCGCTGAAGGAGTCCGGCGAGCGGTGGCTGGAGATCATGGAGACCGCGCACCGGCTGGGTGTCGAGTCCACCTCCACCATGCTCATGGGCACCGGCGAGACCAACGCCGAGCGCATCGAGCACCTCCGGATGATCCGGGACGTGCAGGACCGGACGGGCGGCTTCCGCGCCTTCATCCCGTACACGTACCAGCCGGAGAACAACCACCTGAAGGGCCGTACCCAGGCGACGCTCTTCGAGTACCTGCGGATGATCGCCATCGCGCGGCTGTTCATGGACAACATCGCCCACATCCAGGGTTCGTGGCTGACCACCGGCAAGGAGGTCGGCCAGCTGTCGCTGCACTACGGCGCCGACGACCTCGGCTCGATCATGCTGGAGGAGAACGTCGTCTCCTCGGCCGGTGCCAAGCACCGCTCCAACCGGATGGAGATCATCGACCTGATCCGCAAGGCGGGCCGGGTGCCGGCCCAGCGGGCGACGACGTACGAGCACCTCGTCGTCCACGACGACCCGGCCAACGACCCCGTCGACGAGCGGGTGATGTCCCACATCTCGTCGACGGCCATCGCGGGCGGCACGGCTCATCCGGAGCTGAAGCTGCTCGCGTCCAACTGACGTACACGTACGCATGCTGACGATTCACGCCGACTCCAAGGGCCGGGCGTTCGCCGTCAAGGGCGCGTGGGTCGCCGACGCCGGGGCGCTGGAGGATCTCGTCGCCGCGCATCCGCGGGCGCGGGTGCGGAAGTGGCCCGGCCTCCTCACGCCCGGACTCGTCAATATGCACGGCACGGAGCTGCTGGAGGAGGCGTACCACCCGGATCCGCGCGAGGCCGACGAACTGGGCACCGAGCCGCTGACCGGGGACGCGCTTGCGGCGCTCGTCGCGACGGGCGCCCTGACCGACGCCCGCTGGGGCGCGAGCGCCCGGCGCGGGGTGCAGCGGATGCTGGCCCACGGCACGGTCGTGGCGGCCTGCGAGGAGGTGCGCAACCGCGCGGTGCGGGACGCCGTGCACCGCTCCGGACTGGGGGTCATGGGTCGCCTGGGGCGTCCCGGCGGAGTGGCCGCGCTCGATCCCTACGCCTCGGGGTGGCCGGTGGAGTTCGCGCCCGACCTGGAGCGGGGCTATGCCGCCCGGTTCGCCGTGTTCGACGTACGGGACGAGGCGGAGCTGGCGGAACGGGGGGCGGGTGTGTGCGTGGCCACGGTGGTGGGCGGGCGGTTGGTGTACCGGCGCAGGTAGCTTGACTTCCACACAGCCCTTCAGTTCCGCTCAGCCCGCGAAGGTCGTCGCGAACGCACCCGAACCCTGCGTCACCCCACTGCAGTCGGCCGCCGCATCGTCGGACGCGGCGGCAGCGCCCTCGCACTGCCGGTCGCGGAGCGTCGACCACATGGACACCCAGGCGACCTCCTTCTCCTCGGCGAACGTCCGCACCTGGGCCGCGTCTAAGAGCGTGAAGGTCTCGCCGGCGACATCGTTGACGCCGATCATCGAGGTCAGCGCCATGCCCCGCCAGGCGCCCGCGTCGGACAGCCCGAACACCTTCTTCAGCTGGGCGTGGGCGGCCTTGGCGGCGCTGAGCGCGTAGGTGCCCATGTCGCCGTCGTACGACTCGCCGTAGTTCATCGTCATGAGGTTGACCGTGGAGACCTGCGCGTCGTGCTCGTCGGCGGACTTCAGCAGGGCCAGGCTGTCGGCGTTGAAGCCGGACGGCATGACCGGGAGCGTGAAGGACACCTCGAGGTCGGGACGTTCCTGTTGCAGCGCCGCGATCGCCTTGGAACGCAGGTCGACGGAGCCTGAGTCGGCCAGCTCGTCGCCCTCGATGTCGAAGTCGGCCTGGGTGGAGCCGGCCGCGTCCAGTGCCTTGCCGTACGCCGCGGCCAGCTCGGACGCGCTGTCGCAGCTCGCCGCCAGCTCCTCGCCGGACGCCCCGCCGAAAGAGACGCGGACCGTGGCGTCGTCCTGTGCGAGCCGCGCGATACGGGACTTCACCGCGGAGTCGCCGATGGCGTCGGTGCCGTTCCACCGAGGTGTGCAGCCGCTGCCGTCGGAGATCACGAAGGCCAGGTTGTACGTCGTCGGGGAGCCGGCGGAGTCGTTGCCGGACGCGTCCGTGGCACTGACGTACGGGGCGTAGGCGGTGGTGGACGCGGCCGCCTCGCTGGGAGACGCGCCGGGGGGCGCGGTGGACTGCGTGGGTGTCGTGGGTGCCGCGGCCGCCGCGTCCGAGGTGTCCACGTCGGACTCCGCGGAACACCCCGCGGTGGCCAGGGCGAACAGGCAGGTGAGACCGGCTGTCGGCTTCAGTAGACGCCTCATTGAGGTAAGCACCCGCTCTCGTGGTTTCTGTTTCAGGGGCACGGACTCCGGAAGCAAAAGGACGTCCGCCCCTAGGTACGCAGGTCTTCCGGGAATCTCTCAGGAGGCAGAAGCCGAAGCGGACGGGTGGAAACGGGTGGAAGACGTGGCCGCGAAGCGGAAGCCGCGGCTCTTGCCGTGAACCCGTGCGGCGAGTCCGGTGGGCCCGTACGCAACAATGGGCCCGTGACCCGCGCCTCCCTGAACAAGCAGCCGCACGAAGTCGCCTCGATGTTCGACCACGTGGCGGAACGGTACGACCTGACGAACGACGTGCTGTCGCTCGGCCAGGACCGGGTGTGGCGCAAGGAGGTCGCCAGGGCCGTCGACGCCCGTCCCGCGCAGAAGGTCCTGGACCTGGCCGCCGGTACGGCCACATCCTCGCTGCCCTTCGCCCGCACCGGCGCCTACGTCGTCCCCTGCGACTTCTCCCTCGGCATGCTCCAGGTCGGCAAGTCGCGGCACTCCTGGCTGCCGTTCACGGCGGGCGACGCGACGAAGCTGCCCTTCAAGGACGACACCTTCGACGCCGTCACCATCTCCTTCGGGCTGCGCAACGTGCAGGACACGGACACGGCCCTGCGCGAGATGTACCGGGTGACCAGGCCCGGCGGCAGGGTCGTCATCTGCGAGTTCTCGCACCCGACCTGGGCGCCCTTCAGGACCGTCTACACCGAGTACCTGATGCGCGCCCTGCCGCCGGTCGCCCGCGCCGTCTCCTCGAACCCCGACGCGTACGTCTACCTCGCCGAGTCCATCCGCGCCTGGCCCGACCAGCCCGCCCTGGCCGAGCGCCTGCGGAAGGCCGGCTGGTCGAAGACGGCTTGGCGCAACCTGACCGGCGGGGTCGTGGCCCTGCACCGGGGCTTCAAGGAGAGCTGAGCTCGGCGACGGCGTGGGGATGTCCCGGCTCGTCTCCCGGCTCGTCGAGCTCGCGCCGCATACCTCCTCCGCCCGGACGCGGCAGGCGCGGCTCGTGCACGCCCCCGCCGCCCCCACCCTCGCCGAACTCGAACCACACCGTGACCACGGCCCCGCGCGGCACCTCGACGCCGGGCTGGGGATATTGCCGTACGACGTAGTCGACAACGGTGCGGTGGAAGTCGGGCCGGTCGGGTGCGGCGAGCAGAACGCCCTCCGCCTCGGCCGTGCGGCGCGCGTCCATGGCCATCAGACCGACGAGCTGCGGCACTCGCACTTCCGGTGTTTTGGGTGTTATGTGCACAGATGTCACCCCCAGCGGTACAGGCAGAGTAACCCCGCCCCGCACCGACCGGAAGCGTCAAGTGTCTTTCTGTAGCAGTCGGTTACCGTGCGTGTCCATCATGGAGATCGAGGCGGTAGCAGTGCCCCTCCTGCCGTGCCGTCGGCGTCGTGAACACCTCGGCGAGGCGCATACCCAGCCGCCGCGTCACCGCGACCGAGCGCGCGTTGTCCGACCGCACCATCGCCACCACGCTCGGCACGTCCGCCGCACGCAACCGCTCCAGCGTCATCTGCGCGGCGGCCGTGGCGTACCCCTTGCCCCAGTGCTCCCGCCCGAGCCGCCAGCCGATCTCGATCTCGCCCTTGGGGCCCCAGTTCTGCGGCCAGGGCTGGGCGCCCGTGAAGCCGATCACCTGGCCGGACTCGTCGAGCATGGTCCACAGGCAGAAGCCGCGCTCGGCGTCGTGCAGGCGCTGGCGGGCGGTCAGCTCCTCGTAGACCGAGAGCTCCGCGATCCTGCCGCCGTGGAACTCCATGACATCCGGGTGGGCGAAGGCCCGGTGCCAGGCCACGGCGTCCTCGTCGGTGGGGACGCGCAGCCGTACTACGGGGAGAGCTCGGTTCACTGGGCAGCCCTTCAGCCGGTTGATCAATTCTGCTGAATAGACTGCCCATGTCCAGTGCCCTTCGGCACGAAGATTGCGAACCTGGGGAGATCCCGCCGTGACCGAGCCCCTCTCCGAAAACACCGCCGATGTCATCGTCGTCGGCGCGGGGCCAGCCGGCTCCACGACCGCGTACCACCTGGCCCGGGCCGGACTCGACGTACTCCTGCTGGAGAAGACCGAGTTCCCGCGCGAGAAGGTCTGCGGCGACGGACTCACCCCACGCGCGGTCAAGCAGCTCGTCGCGATGGGCATCGACATCTCGGAGGAGGCCGGCTGGCTGCGCAACAAGGGCCTGCGCATCATCGGCGGCGGCTCCCGCCTCCAGCTCGACTGGCCGGATCTCGCCTCCTTCCCGGACTACGGCCTCGTCCGCAAGCGCGACGACTTCGACGAGCAGCTCGCCCACCAGGCCCAGAAGGCGGGAGCGCGGCTGTACGAGCGCTGCAACGTCGGCGCCCCGATCGTCGACGACCGCACCGGCCACATCACCGGTGTCCACGCCAAGCTCGGCGACACCGGTGAGAAGCGCGAAGTCACCTTCCACGCGCCCCTCGTCGTGGCCGCCGACGGCAACTCCACGCGCCTGTCCCTCGCGATGGGCCTGCACCGCCGCGAGGACCGCCCGATGGGCGTCGCGGTCCGTACGTACTTCACCAGCCCGCGCCACGAGGACGACTACCTGGAGTCCTGGCTGGAGCTCTGGGACCGGCGCGGACCCGGCGAGGACCGCCTGCTGCCGGGCTACGGCTGGATCTTCGGCATGGGCGACGGGACGTCGAACGTCGGCCTGGGCGTCCTGAACACCTCCGACTCCTTCAAGGAGCTGGACTGGCGCGAGGTCCTGAAGGCCTGGTGCGCCTCCATGCCCGAGGACTGGGGCTACACCCCCGACAACATGACGGGCCCGATCCGGGGCGCGGCCCTCCCGATGGCCTTCAACCGCCAACCGCACTACACCAAGGGCCTGCTGCTCGTCGGCGACGCCGGCGGTCTGGTGAACCCCTTCAACGGCGAGGGAATCGCCTACGCCATGGAGTCCGGCCAGATCGCCGCCGACGTCATCGTGCAGGCCCACGCCCGCTCCACGCCGGCCCAGCGGGAGACGGCGCTCCAGCACTACCCGCAGGTCCTCAAGGACACCTACGGCGGCTACTACACGCTGGGCCGCGCCTTCGTGAAGCTCATCGGCAACCCGAAGGTCATGAAGATCGCGGCCCAGCGCGGCCTGACGCACCCCGTGCTGATGAAGTTCACGCTGAAGATGCTCGCGAACCTGACCGACCCGACGGGCGGCGACGCGATGGACCGGATCATCAACGGGCTGAGCAAGGTGGCGCCGAAGGCCTGATCAAGCCCCGCAGGGCATGATCAGGAGGCGAGGGCCTGCTGCCTGGCGGCCCGGCGTGCGAAGACCTCTTCCCGCCGGTCCGCCACCTGCCGCAGCGCGTCCTTCCGCTCCCGCTTGGCGAGCCGGTCCAGATAGACGTGCCCGTTCACATGGTCGGTCTCGTGCTCCAGGCAGCGGGCGAAGTACCCCGTGCCCTCGATGACGAGCGACCGGCCGTCCTTGTCCAGCCCGCGCACGACGGCCCGGTCCGGACGCGGTACGGCGATGACGGCGCCCGGGACGGAGAGGCAGCCCTCCCCCTCGTCGAGCAGCCTGCGCCCGGCCGGGGCGAGCGGCTCCAGCACCGGATTGACCATGTGTCCGACATGCCGGACACCGTCGTCGTCCGGGCAGTCGTACACGAACAGCCGCAGATCGACGCCGACTTGGTTCGCGGCGAGCCCCGCTCCCTCGGCGACGTACATCGTCAGGAACATGTCGTCGATGAGCGCGGCGAGATCGGGCCCGAACTCGGTCACGTCCCGGCACGGCTTGTGCAGGACTTCTTCCCCCACCTCGGTGACCCGCCGCACCGACCCGCGCCGGGCCTCGGGCGCGAGCGGGGGATACGAGTCGACGGGCTTTCCCTGTACGAAGACACTCGGCATGGCTGACTCTCCTCAGGTCATCGCCCGGCTCTTGGGTGAACCGGGCCTGAGGACAGAGCTTTTCAGGGGAGCCGTGATCCTCGGTAGAGGGGCGCCAGGGATGTCGGCGGGGGCCAAGGGCGCGCCGAAGGACCGCAGTCCCCGAGCGGCTGCGGCCCTGCGACCTGTGGGGTGTGCCTGTGGCGGCTCAGAGCACCCGCACGGCGCCGGTCGGCGGGTCGTAGTCAAGCGACCTCTCCACGACGCCCGTAGACGGGTTCTGCGCGCCGACGAACTCGCCGCCGCCGACGTACACCGCTACGTGGTACGCGCTGCCCGCGCTACCCCAGTACAGGATGTCGCCCGGCTGGAGGTTGCTCAGCGAGACCGGGGTACCGGCGGTCGACTGGTCCTGTGAGACGCGCGGCAGGTCGACGCCGACCTGCTTGAAGGCGGCCTGCATCAGCCCGGAGCAGTCCCAGGAGTTGGGGCCGGTGCCGCCGGAGACGTAGGCGTCGCCGACCTGCGCCTTCGCGAAGGCGATGACCGCGGCGGCCGAACCGGTGGCCGTGGACGTGCTCGGGGAAGTGCTTGTGCTTGTGCTTGTGCTCGCCGAGGCGGACACGGAGGCGGACAGGGTGGCCCGCTCGGCGCTGCGGGAGGCGCGCTCGGCGGCGGCCTGGCGGGCGGCCTCCTGCTCGGCCTTCTTCTTGGCTGCGGCCTTCTTCTTCGCCTCCGCGAGGTCTGCCTTGGCCTCCTTCGCGGCCTGCGCGGCGGCCGCGTCACGCTCGGCCTGCAACTGGTAGTTCGCCGCGGCCTGCTGTGTGGCCTGGGCGGACTCGGCGACCTGGGCGCCCAGGTCGGCCGTCAGGGTGGGCAGTTCAAGCGTCTGCGTCACCGGCTCGGCAGCGTTCGCCGAACCGGACGCCCCGGCCACTGCCAGGGTGCTGAGAACGCCACCGGCAACTCCGGCCCGCATCGCGACTTTCGACGCGCTGCGGCGGGGTTTCCGGTGGCTGCGTATGTGAGCGGTGTGGGACATGAGAACAACCGGTATCAGGGTCTCCTCCATACCTTCAAGGAACGTGGGCTGCGCCACAATTGTTCAATGGGTACCTCGAACCCCGGGCGTGTCGTTCTTTATTGACGCCGTAACGGACATTGCGGACGCCGGTGATCAAGCCCGTGATCATGGGCTTTCGCTGTTACGCCCGAATTGCCCGCCACCTACCATCGGTTGGGGCCGGTGGCCAAGCCCGGTTTTCGGGGCCCTCGACGGGTGTGGTGGAGGTCACGCAACGGTCACGGTGATGAGTGCGTCCTGTGTGCGGACCTCGTCGGCCGGCGCTCGTGAATGTGTGCACACGTCTGCAACCCGCATCGCGGGACCCCCTGACGCGTGCGCCCGCCCTATATCAGGACGTCGCGTCCAACTCCAATTTGCATGCAAGGGAAGTCTCTTGATATGGAGACTCCCTCTCTCGACCTGCGCCGACAGGCGAAAATGTCACCTCTGGTGATCACTCGGACTCTTCTCGTACGAAGATCGCCACTGATCTGACTTCATGATCCTTCATCAGGTGGTGGAGATCACAAAGCTTGTGCAATACCCCGTGTCGCAGATCACAGAGTGGCAGGCATAGGATGCGAGGCAGTTGGGCTTGTGACCTGCTTCACATGTTCTCGATCTTTCGCCGGGACGGGCGGGGCTCGTGAGACGGACGAGGCGGAAGCGAGTCCGATGCAACCGCCAGCAGTCAGTGCCGACTGAGAGGAGCGAGGAGCGGTGAACGCGTATGCGCCCATCCTCGTACTGGGAGCCCTCGGGGCAGGCTTTGCGATCTTCTCCGTGGTCATGGCCACGCTGATCGGTCCGAAGCGGTACAACCGGGCCAAGCTCGAGGCCTACGAGTGCGGTATCGAGCCGACCCCCACGCCGGCCGGCGGCGGGCGCTTCCCCATCAAGTACTACCTGACGGCGATGCTCTTCATCATTTTCGATATCGAGATCGTCTTCCTCTACCCCTGGGCCGTCACCTTCGACGCCCTGGGTGTCTTCGGGCTCGTGGAGATGCTGCTCTTCGTGCTCACCGTCTTTGTCGCGTACGCGTACGTATGGCGGCGCGGCGGCCTGGAATGGGACTGAGGGGCCTTTAGTCATGGGACTCGAAGAAAAGCTGCCGAGCGGTTTTCTGCTGACCACCGTCGAGCAGGCCGCGGGCTGGGTGCGCAAGTCGTCCGTCTTCCCAGCCACCTTCGGCCTCGCCTGCTGCGCCATCGAAATGATGACCACCGGCGCCGGCCGCTACGACCTGGCCCGCTTCGGCATGGAGGTCTTCCGCGGCTCACCGCGCCAGGCCGACCTCATGATCGTCGCCGGCCGGGTCAGCCAGAAGATGGCACCGGTGCTCAGGCAGGTCTACGACCAGATGCCGAATCCCAAGTGGGTGATCTCCATGGGGGTCTGCGCCTCCTCGGGCGGCATGTTCAACAACTACGCCATCGTGCAGGGCGTCGACCACATCGTCCCGGTCGACATCTATCTCCCCGGCTGTCCGCCACGGCCCGAGATGCTGATGGACGCCATCCTCAAGCTCCACCAGAAGATCCAGACCTCCAAGCTCGGTGTGAACGCCGAGGAGGCGGCCCGTGAGGCGGAGGAAGCGGCGCTCAAGGCCCTGCCGACGATCGAGATGAAGGGGCTGCTGCGGTGAGCGACGCGAACGGCACCAACGGGGCGTCGAACGGGGTGAACCCCGAGAAGGACCTCGGCGCCTCCAACCTCCCCGGCCAGCGCGGCGAGGGCGGTGAGGAGATCCGTGTCCAGCGCGGCATGTTCGGCGCCAACAACGGCGGCGACACCACCGGCTACGGCGGCCTCGTCCGCTCGGTCCGCCTCCCTGGACCGGCGAGCCGCCCCTACGGCGGTTGGTTCGACGAGGTCGCCGACGAGCTGGAGGGCGCCCTGGAGGAACAGGGCCTCCTGCCCGAGAACGCGATCGAGAAGACCGTCGTCGACCGCGACGAGATCACCTTCCACATCGAACGCGAGCACCTGCTGCGCGTCGCCCGGACCCTGCGCGACGACCCCGCCCTGCGCTTCGAGCTCTGCACGGGTGTGAGCGGCGTCCACTACCTCGAGGACAAGGGCCGCGAGCTGCACGCCGTCTACCACCTGCGCTCGATCACCCACAACCGGCTGATCCGCCTCGAAGTCAGCACCCCCGACACCGACCGCCACATCCCGTCCCTGGTCTCCGTGTATCCGACCAACGACTGGCACGAGCGCGAGACCTACGACTTCTTCGGCATCGTCTTCGACGGTCACCCGGCCCTGACGCGGATCATGATGCCGGACGACTGGCAGGGCTTTCCGCAGCGCAAGGACTATCCCCTCGGCGGCATCCCCGTCGAGTACAAGGGCGCCCAGATCCCGGCTCCGGACCAGCGGAGGTCGTACTCATGAGCACGTCGCACGCATCCGCCGCTTCGGCGCGCGAGACCACGGAAGGCACCGTATATACGGTCACCGGTGGCGACTGGGACGAGGTCGTCCAGTCCGCGGCCCGTGCCGACGACGAGCGCATCGTCGTCAACATGGGTCCCCAGCACCCCTCCACCCACGGTGTGCTCCGCCTCATCCTGGAGATCGACGGCGAGACGGTCACCGAGGCCCGCTGCGGCATCGGCTATCTGCACACCGGCATCGAGAAGAACCTCGAGTACCGGACCTGGACGCAGGGCACCACGTTCGTGACGCGCATGGACT
Organism: Streptomyces sp. NPDC050619; assembly: GCF_040654815.1. Classification (NCBI taxonomy): domain Bacteria; kingdom Bacillati; phylum Actinomycetota; class Actinomycetes; order Kitasatosporales; family Streptomycetaceae; genus Streptomyces; species Streptomyces sp. NPDC050619. Next base: position 26,421 of record NZ_JBFAIR010000021.1, read on the forward strand.
ACCTGACGTCCTTCTTCAACGAGACCGGCTACTGCCTCGCCGTCGAGAAACTCCTCGGCATCGAGGACCAGATCCCCGACCGGGCCACGATCATCCGGGTGCTCCTGATGGAGCTGAACCGGTTGTCCTCGCACCTGGTGTGCATCGCCACCGGCGGCATGGAACTCGGCGCCACCACGATCATGATCTACGGATTCCGTGATCGTGAAATGATTCTCGACATCTACGAGCTCATCACGGGCCTCAGGATGAACCACGCGTACATCCGCCCCGGCGGACTCGCCCAGGACCTGCCGCCCGGCGCGGTGGACCACATCCGCGAGTTCGTGAAGAAGATGAAGAAGAACCTCCCGGAGTACGACAAGCTCGCCACCGGGAACCCCATCTTCAAGGCCCGCATGCAGGACGTCGGCTATCTCGACCTGGCCGGCTGCATGGCCCTCGGCGCCACCGGCCCGATCCTGCGCTCCACCGGACTGCCGCACGACCTGCGCAAGTCGCAGCCGTACTGCGGCTACGAGACGTACGACTTCGACATCCCGACCGCCGACACCTGCGACGCCTACGGCCGGTTCCTGATCCGCCTGGAGGAGATGCGCCAGTCGCTCAGGATCGTCGAGCAGTGCCTGGACCGGCTTCAGCCCGGGCCGGTCATGGTCGCCGACAAGAAGATCGCCTGGCCGGCCCAGCTCGCCCTGGGGCCGGACGGACTGGGCAACTCCCTCGACCACATCAAGAAGATCATGGGCACCTCCATGGAGGCCCTGATCCACCACTTCAAGCTGGTCACCGAGGGCTTCCGCGTCCCGCCGGGACAGACGTACGCGGCCGTCGAGTCGCCCAAGGGCGAACTCGGGGTGCACGCCGTGTCCGACGGCGGCACCCGTCCCTACCGGGTCCACTTCCGGGACCCGTCCTTCACCAACCTTCAGGCCATGGCGGCGATGTGCGAGGGCGGCCAGGTCGCCGACGTCATCGTCGCTGTCGCGTCCATCGACCCCGTGATGGGAGGCGTCGACCGGTGACCACCTCTTCTTCGGAGCGGGGCGTCAGCCTGGGCATGCCCGAACTGCCCGCGCCCGCCTACCCGGACGACGTCCGCGCCCGGCTGGAGACAGACGCGCGCGAGATCATCGCCCGCTACCCCGACTCCCGGTCCGCCCTCCTGCCGTTGCTGCACCTCGTGCAGGCGGAGGAGGGCCATGTCACGCGCACCGGGATGCAGTTCTGCGCGGACATGCTGCACCTGACCACGGCCGAGGTCACCGCGGTCGCCACCTTCTACACCATGTACCGGCGCAGGCCGAGCGGCGACTACCAGGTCGGCGTCTGCACCAACACGCTGTGCGCGGTGATGGGCGGCGACGCGATCTTCGAGACCCTCCAGGAGCACCTGGGCGTCGGCAATGGCGAGACCACCGACGACGGCAAGGTCACCCTGGAGCACATCGAGTGCAACGCGGCCTGCGACTTCGCTCCGGTCGTGATGGTCAACTGGGAGTTCTTCGACAACCAGAGCCCGGCCAGCGCCAAGCACCTCGTCGACGACCTGCGCGCGGGCAGGCCGGTCGAGCCCACGCGCGGGGCGCGCCTGTGCACCTTCAAGGAGACCGCGCGGATTCTGGCCGGCTTCCCCGACGAGCGGCCCGGGGCCGTCGAGGCAAGCGGCAGTGCGGGACCCGCGTCGCTGGTGGGCCTCCGCCTGGCCAGGGGAGAGGTCGCACCCGCGCGCGTGGTCCATCCGCGCGGCGAGGCACCCCAGGAAGGACCGCCGCACGACCCGTCACCGACCGAGCACCTGAGCTCGCACGACGAGCCACAGGACACGTCGGCCTCCGACCCAGCCCACCCGGCAGGGCCTACCGCCGAGGAGGGGGAGTGATGACCTTGGCAGCCGAGATCAAAGACACCAGCCCCGAGAAGCTGCTCGCACCTGTGCTGTCGGCCTTCTGGGACGAGGACAAGTCCTGGACGCTGGACGTCTACCGAAGGCACGAAGGATACGAGGGACTCCGCAAGGCGCTGGCCATGTCGCCGGACGACCTCATCGCGTACGTCAAGGACTCCGGTCTGCGCGGTCGCGGCGGCGCGGGATTCCCTACGGGAATGAAATGGCAATTCATTCCTCAAGGGGATGGAAAGCCGCACTATCTAGTTGTCAACGCCGACGAGTCGGAGCCCGGAACCTGCAAGGACATCCCGCTCCTCTTCGCGAACCCGCATAGCCTCATCGAGGGCATCGTCATCGCGTGTTATGCCATCAGGTCGTCGCATGCCTTCATCTATCTGCGTGGTGAAGTCGTCCCAGTGCTGCGGCGGTTGCACGAGGCCGTGCGTGAGGCCTACGCGGCGGGCTACCTCGGCGAGAACATCCTGGGCAGCGGACTCGACCTCGAACTCACCGTGCACGCGGGCGCGGGCGCGTACATCTGCGGTGAGGAGACCGCACTGCTCGACTCGCTCGAAGGCCGCCGTGGTCAACCGCGGCTCCGTCCCCCTTTCCCTGCTGTCGCGGGCCTCTATGCGTGCCCGACTGTTGTGAATAACGTCGAGTCGATCGCGTCAGTTCCCGCCATTCTGAAAAATGGCAAGGAATGGTTCAGGTCGATGGGCAGCGAGAAGTCCCCGGGCTTCACGCTCTACTCGCTCAGCGGCCACGTCACCAGCCCCGGCCAGTACGAGGCCCCGCTCGGCATCACCCTCCGTCAGCTCCTGGAGATGAGCGGCGGGATGAGGCCGGGCCACCGCCTCAAGTTCTGGACGCCGGGCGGCTCTTCGACACCGATGTTCACCGACGAGCACCTCGACGTCCCCCTTGACTACGAAGGAGTGGCCGCCGCGGGTTCCATGCTCGGCACCAAAGCGCTCCAGTGCTTCGACGAGACGACCTGCGTCGTGCGCGCCGTGACCCGCTGGACCGAGTTCTACGCCCACGAGTCCTGCGGCAAGTGCACACCGTGCCGCGAAGGGACGTACTGGCTCGTGCAGTTGTTGCGCGACATCGAGGCCGGCAAGGGCGTCATGTCCGACCTCGACAAGCTGAACGACATCGCCGACAACATCAACGGCAAGTCCTTCTGCGCCCTCGGCGACGGCGCCGCCTCGCCGATCTTCTCCTCGCTCAAGTACTTCCGCGAGGAGTACGAAGAGCACATCACGGGCCGCGGCTGCCCCTTCGACCCGGCGAAGTCGACGGCCTGGGCCGACCGCACGGAGGTGAACGCATGACTGTGACCACCAGCGCTCCCTCGGGAGGGGGAGAGGCGGCGGTCCCGCCGGAGGATCTCGTCTCGCTGACGATCGACGGCGCCGAGATCAGCGTGCCCAAGGGCACCCTGGTCATCCGCGCCGCCGAGCAACTCGGCATCGAGATCCCCCGGTTCTGCGACCACCCCCTCCTCGACCCGGCCGGCGCCTGCCGCCAGTGCATCGTCGAGGTCGAGGGCCAGCGCAAGCCCATGGCGTCGTGCACCATCACCTGCACCGACGGGATGGTGGTGAAGACCCACCTCACCTCGCCGGTCGCCGAGAAGGCCCAGCACGGTGTGATGGAGCTGCTCCTCATCAACCACCCGCTGGACTGCCCGGTCTGCGACAAGGGCGGCGAGTGCCCCCTGCAGAACCAGGCCATGTCGCACGGCAACGCGGAGTCCCGCTTCGAGGGAAAGAAGCGGACCTTCGAGAAGCCCGTCCCGATCTCCACACAGGTGCTGCTCGACCGCGAGCGGTGCGTGCTGTGCGCCCGCTGCACCCGCTTCTCCAACCAGGTCGCGGGCGACCCGATGATCGAGCTGCTCGAACGGGGCGCGCTCCAGCAGGTCGGCACCGGTGAGGGCGATCCCTTCGAGTCGTACTTCTCCGGCAACACCATCCAGATCTGCCCGGTCGGCGCGCTGACCTCGGCGGCGTACCGATTCCGCTCCCGCCCCTTCGACCTCGTCTCCTCTCCGTCGGTCTGCGAGCACTGCTCCGGCGGCTGCGCCACGCGCACCGACCACCGGCGCGGCAAGGTCATGCGGCGGCTCGCGGCCAACGACCCCGAGGTCAACGAGGAGTGGATCTGCGACAAGGGGCGGTTCGGGTTCCGGTACGCGCAGCAGCGGGACCGGCTCCAGACGCCGATGGTGCGCAATCCCGAGGGCGAGCTTGTGCCGGCCTCCTGGCCGGAGGCGTTGCAGATCGCGGCCCAGGGTCTGCTCGCCTCGCGCGGCCGGACCGGTGTCCTGACCGGCGGCCGGCTCACCATCGAGGACGCCTACGCCTACAGCAAGTTCGCGCGCGTGGCGCTCGACACCAACGACATCGACTTCCGCGCGCGCGTGCACAGCGGTGAGGAGGCCGACTTCCTCGCCGCCCGGATCGCCGGACGCGGCCGGGACCTCGACGGTACGGGCGTCACGTACACCGCTCTGGAGAAGGCGCCCGCTGTCCTGCTGATCGGGTTCGAGGCCGAGGAGGAGGCGCCCGGCGTCTTCCTGCGGCTGCGCAAGGCCTGGCGCAAGCACGGACAGAAGGTCTTCTCGCTGGCCACGCACGCCACCCGCGGCCTGGACAAGGCGGGCGGCACGCTGCTGCCCGCCGCGCCCGGCACCGAGACCGAGTGGCTGGACGCGCTCGCGAGCGGAGTCGGCCTGGAGGGCGACGGCGCGAAGGCCTCGGAGGCGCTGCGCACCGGAGGCGCGGTGATCGTCGTCGGTGAGCGGCTGGCCGCTGTGGCGGGCGGGCTGACCGCCGCCGTACGGGCCGCGTCCGCGACCGGCGCCCAGCTGGCGTGGATTCCGCGCCGGGCGGGGGAGCGCGGCGCCGTCGAGGCGGGCGCGCTGCCGACGCTGCTGCCGGGCGGGCGTCCGGCCACCGACCCACGCGCGCGTGCGGAGGTCGCAGCGGCCTGGGGCCTGGCCGAACTCCCGCACCGCTACGGGCGGTACACCGGCCAGATCATCGAGGCCGCCGCCGGCGGTGAGCTTCAGGCGCTGGTGGTCGCGGGCGTCGAGGTCGCCGACCTGCCGGACCCGGCACGCGCGCGTACCGCGCTGTCCGAAGTCGGCTTCCTGGTGTCGCTGGAACAACGGCCCAGCGAGGTCACCGCGCTCGCGGACGTCGTCCTGCCCGTCGCCGCGGTCGCCGAGAAGGCCGGCACCTTCCTCAACTGGGAGGGCAGGGTGCGCTTCTTCGAGTCCGCGCTCAAGCCCGACCAGATGACCCGGAGCCTGGCGCCCACCGATGCGCGCGTGCTCCAGATGCTGGCCGACGCCATGGACGTACATCTGGGACTGCCCGATCTGCGGACCGCGCGCGCGGAGCTGGACCGGCTCGGGGCCTGGGACGGGCCCCGAGCCACCGAACCCATGGAAACCGCCGCCCAGTTGCCGCGACCCGCTGCCGGTGAGGCCGTGCTGGCCGGGCATCGGCTACTGCTCGACCAGGGCGTTCTCCAGCAGGGCGACGAGGCGCTCGCCGGGACGCGGCATGCCGCCCACGCGCGCGTGTCGCCCGCCACGGCCGCCGAGGTGGGCGTCAAGGACGGCGACAACCTCGCCGTGACCGGTCCTGCCGGAGCCGTCGAATTCCCGCTGCGGATCGCCGAGATGCCCGACCGCGTGGTCTGGCTCCCGCTGAACTCCGTCGGCGGGGGCGTCGCCTCCGACACCGGGGCGGGGCCCGGTTCACTCGTCCGCATCGGACCGGCGACGCTCGCCGCCGAAGCCCCCAAGGAGGTGGAGGCATGAGCCCGTACCTCGCCGTAGAAGACCTCTCGATGTTCGGCACCGACCCCTGGTGGCTGGTCGTCGTCAAGGCGGTGTTCTGCTTCGCCTTCCTGATGGTGACCGTGCTGTTCTCCATCGTCTGGGAGCGCAAGGTCGTCGCCTGGATGCAGCTGCGCATCGGCCCCAACCGGCACGGCCCCTGGGGCATGCTCCAGTCGCTCGCCGACGGCATCAAGCTGATGCTCAAGGAAGACGTCATCGTCAAACGCGCGGACAAGGTGGTCTACGTCCTCGCGCCGATCGTCGCGGCCATCCCGGCCTTCATGGCGATCGCGGTGATCCCCTTCGGGCCGGCCGGCAACGAGGTCTCGATCTTCGGCCACCGCACCACGATGCAGCTCACCGACCTGCCGATCGCGATGCTCTACATCCTCGCGGTCGCCTCGGTCGGCATCTACGGCATCGTGCTCGCGGGCTGGAGCTCCGGATCCACCTATCCGCTCCTGGGCGGCCTGCGCTCGTGCGCTCAGATGATCTCGTACGAGATCGCCATGGGCGCCGCCTTCGCGTCGGTGTTCCTCTACTCCGGATCGATGTCGACCTCGGAGATCGTCGCCCAGCAGCACGACCGCTGGTACATCATCCTGTTGCCGGTCTCCTTCCTGATCTACATCGTGACGATGGTCGGCGAGACCAATCGCGCTCCCTTCGACATGCCGGAGTCCGAGGGCGACCTGGTCGGCGGCTTCAACACCGAGTACTCATCGATCAAGTTCGCGATGTTCATGCTCGCCGAGTACGTGAACATGGTGACGGTCTCGGCCGTGTCCGTGACGCTCTTCCTGGGCGGCTGGCGGGCTCCATGGCCGGTGAGCACCTTCTGGGAGGGCGCGAACCACGGCTGGTGGCCGATGCTCTGGTTCGTCGTCAAGGTCCAGCTGCTGCTGTTCTTCTTCATCTGGCTGCGCGGCACGCTCCCGCGCGTGCGCTACGACCAGCTGATGAAGCTCGGCTGGAAGGTCCTCATCCCGGTCTCCCTGGTCTGGCTGATGCTCGTCGCCACCGTGCGGACCCTGCGCAACGAGAACTACGACTTCGCCGACATCGCCCTCTACATCGCCGGCGGTGTCATCACCCTGCTGGTGCTCTCCTTCATCGTCGACATGTTCCGCGAGAAAGCGAGGGAGGCCGCACAGCCCGCCGAGGAACCGGCCGGCTTCGACCCGATGGCGGGCGGATTCCCCGTACCGCCGATGCCGGGGCAGGAGCTGCCGCCGGTGCCACGACGCCGTTCGCGCCGCGAGCGGGAGTTGATTGTCAGTGGTGGACCGGATACTGCCAGTGACGGACCTTCGGATGGAAAGGAGGCGTCCGATGGCTGAGGACCCCAAGGAGACCAAGCCCGGTTTCCAGAACCCCGTGGCCGGCTTCGGCGTGACCTTCAAGGCCATGTTCAAGAAGCGGCTGACCGAGCAGTACCCGGAGCAGCAGAAGACCACTGCCCCCCGGTTCCACGGACGGCACCAGCTCAACCGCCATCCGGACGGCCTGGAGAAGTGCATCGGCTGCGAACTGTGCGCCTGGGCCTGCCCCGCCGACGCCATCTATGTGGAGGGCGCCGACAACACCGACGAGGAGCGCTACTCGCCCGGCGAGCGGTACGGCCGCGTCTACCAGATCAACTACGCCCGCTGCATCCTGTGCGGCCTGTGCATCGAGGCGTGCCCCACGCGCGCGTTGACGATGACCAACGAGTTCGAGCTCGCCGACTCCAGCCGCGCCAACCTCATCTACACCAAGGAGCAGCTGCTCGCCGGGCTCGACGAGGACATGGTCGACACCCCGCACGCCATCTACCCGGGGACGGACGAGCAGGACTACTACCGGGGTCTGGTGACGGAGGCGGCGCCCGGCACCGAGCGGCAAGTGGCCCTCTCCAAGGGCGAGGTGCCGCAGGAGGCCGCCTCGACCTTCGGCGAGGACGAGCCGGCGTCGAAGAAGGTGATCGACCGATGAGCGCGCAGCTCGCCGCCTACTCCACCTCCACCGGAGAGGCCTTCCAGTTCTGGGTCCTCGGCACCGTCGCCGTGATCGGCGCCCTGGGCACCGTCTTCATGAAACGGGCCGTGCACAGTGCGCTCTGTCTCGCCGGCACCATGATCGTCCTGGCGGTGTTCTACCTCGCCAACGGCGCCTACTTCCTGGGCGTCGTGCAGATCATCGTCTACACCGGCGCGATCATGATGCTGTTCCTGTTCGTGGTGATGCTCGTCGGTGTGACCGCGGCGGACTCCCTGAAGGAGACCATCAAGGGCCAGCGCTGGCTGGCCCTGATGTGCGGGCTCGGCTTCGGCATCCTGCTCTTCGCGGGCATCGGCAACGCCTCCCTCACGGAGTTCAACGGCGTCGCCCAGGCCAACGCGAACGGCAATGTGCAGGGCATCGCGGCGCTCCTCTTCACCAAGTACGTCTTCGCCTTCGAAATCACCGGCGCCCTGCTGATCACGGCCGCCGTCGGCGCCATGGTGCTCACCCACCGCGAACGCACCGAGCGGGCCAAGACCCAGCGCGAGCTGTCCGAGGAACGCGTGCGCGAGGGCAAGCACCTGCCGCCGTTGCCGGCGCCCGGCGTGTACGCCCGGCACAACGCCGTGGACATCGCGGGGCTGCTGCCCGACGGCACCCCGTCCGACCTGACCGTCAGCAAGACGCTGCGGGAGCGCGGCCAGATCCGCGACGTGTCCACCGAGGCGATCAACGACCTGAAGGCTCTGGAACAGCGCGCCGAGGAGCGCCTGGAGCGGACCGCGATCGAGCCGTCGACCTTCAAGCGGTCCGAGGAGGCGTCGAAGTGAACCCCGTCAACTACCTCTACCTCGCCGCCCTGTTGTTCACGATCGGCGCCACGGGCGTGCTGATCAGGCGCAACGCGATCGTCGTGTTCATGTGCGTCGAGCTGATGCTCAACGCCTGCAACCTCGCGTTCGTCGCCTTCTCCCGGATGCACGGCAATCTCGACGGCCAGATCATCGCCTTCTTCACGATGGTCGTCGCCGCCGCGGAGGTCGTGGTCGGGCTCGCGATCATCGTGTCGCTGTTCCGTTCCCGCCACTCGGCCTCGGTCGACGACGCCAGCCTGATGAAGCTGTAAGGGGTCGCTGAATCGTGGAGAATCTGATTGCGCTGCTCATCGCGGCGCCCCTGCTCGGAGCGGCGGTCCTGCTGTGCGGCGGCCGGAGACTGGACGCCGTCGGCCACTGGATCGGCACGGTCCTCGCCGCCGTCTCCTTCGTGTTCGGCGCGGTCCTCTTCGCCGATCTGCTCGGCAAGGACGCCGCACACCGGACGCTGACGCAGCACCTGTTCAGCTGGGTCCCGGTCGAGGGCTTCCAGGCGGACGTCGCCTTCCGCCTCGACCAGCTGTCGATGACCTTCGTGCTGCTGATCACCGGCGTCGGCTCACTGATCCACCTGTACTCGGTCGGGTACATGAAGCACGACGAGCGGCGCCGCCGCTTCTTCGGCTATCTGAACCTGTTCCTCGCGGCGATGCTGCTGCTCGTCCTCGCCGACAACTACCTGCTGCTGTACGTCGGCTGGGAGGGCGTCGGTCTCGCCTCCTACCTGCTGATCGGCTTCTGGCAGCACAAGCCCAGCGCGGCCACCGCCGCGAAGAAGGCCTTCCTGGTCAACCGCGTCGGCGACATGGGCCTGGCGATCGCGGTCATGCTGATGTTCACGACCTTCGGGACCTTCGCCTTCGGGCCGGTGCTCGGCACCCACGAGGAGCCGGGGCTCGTCGGTGGCGCCGGCGAGGCCACGCTCACCGGCATCGCCCTGATGCTGCTGCTCGCCGCCTGCGGCAAGTCCGCCCAGGTGCCGCTGCAGTCCTGGCTCGGGGACGCGATGGAGGGCCCGACGCCGGTCTCGGCCCTCATCCACGCCGCGACGATGGTGACCGCGGGCGTGTACCTGATCGTCCGCTCCGGGGTCATCTTCAACGCGGCGCCCGACGCGCAACTCGTCGTCACCATCGTCGGCGCCGTCACGCTCCTGTTCGGTGCGATCGTCGGTTGCGCGAAGGACGACATCAAGAAGGCGCTGGCCGGCTCGACCATGTCGCAGATCGGCTACATGGTCCTCGCCGCGGGCCTCGGCCCCATCGGCTACGTCTTCGCGATCATGCACCTGGTGACGCACGGCTTCTTCAAGGCCGGACTGTTCCTCGGCGCCGGTTCGGTCATGCACGGCATGAACGACGAGGTCGACATGAGGAAGTACGGCGGCCTCAGGAAGTACATGCCGGTCACCTTCGTCACCTTCGGCCTCGGCTACCTCGCCATCATCGGCTTCCCGGGCCTGTCCGGCTTCTTCTCCAAGGACAAGATCATCGAGGCGGCGTTCGCCAAGGGCGGCACCGAGGGATGGATCCTCGGCGGCGCGGCCCTGCTCGGCGCGGCCATCACCGCGTACTACATGACGCGCGTGATGCTGATGACGTTCTTCGGAGAAGAACGCTGGCGTCACACCAAGACGGCCTCTCCGGCCGAGCCGAGTGCGGAGCCCGCCGCCGAGCACCACGGCGAGCACGCGGAACCGCACCCGCACGAGTCGCCCAAGTCCATGACGATCCCCATGATCGTGCTGGCCTTCGGATCGGTGTTCGCGGGCGGCTTCTTCAGCATCGGCGACCGCTTCCTGCACTGGCTCGAACCCGTCACCGGCCACGACCACGGACACCCGCCGGTCAGCGCGCTGACGGTCACCCTCGCCACGATGGTGGTGCTGGTCGTCGGCGTGGCGATCGCCTGGGCCCAGTACGGGCGCCGCCCGGTCCCGGTCCTCGCCCCGCGCGGGTCGCTGCTCACCCGGGCCGCCCGGCGCGACCTGCTCCAGGACGACTTCAACCACGTCGTCCTCGTCCGTGGAGGCGAGCACCTCACACGCTCCCTGGTGTACGTCGACCACACCCTGGTCGACGGCGTCGTCAACGGCACGGCGGCCTCGGTCGGCGGCCTCTCCGGACGGATGCGCAAGCTCCAGAACGGCTTCGCGCGGTCGTACGCGGTCTCGATGTTCGGCGGTGCGGCGGTCCTCGTCGCCGCGACCCTGCTGATGAGGGCGGTCTGATACCGATGTCCTTTCCCCTGCTGACAGCGACGGCGGTGCTCCCGGCCCTCGGGGCTCTCGCCACGGCAGCCGTGCCGGCCGCCCGGCGCACCGCCGCGAAGTGGCTGGCGCTGCTCGTCTCGCTCGCCACACTCGTACTCGCGATCACGGTCCTGGTCCGCTTCGACCCGGACGGCGACCGCTACCAGCTCACCGAATCCCACGCCTGGATCGCGGACTTCGGGGTCAGATACGAGCTGGGCGTGGACGGCATCGCGGTGGCGCTGATCGCGCTGACCGCCCTGCTGATCCCGTTCATCATCCTCGCGGGCTGGCACGACGCCGACCCGCTGGAGACGGGCAACACGCGCTGGCGGCCCACCCAGGGCTTCTTCGCCCTGATCCTGGCCGTCGAGGCGATGGTGATCATCTCCTTCGAGGCCACCGACGTCTTCCTCTTCTACATCTTCTTCGAAGCCATGCTCATCCCGATGTACTTCCTCATCGGCGGCTTCGGCGACCGTGCCCACCAGCACGGCGAGGAGGTGGCGTCGACGCAACGGTCTTACGCGGCGGTGAAGTTCCTCCTCTACAACCTGGTCGGCGGTCTGATCATGCTGGCCGCGGTGATCGGCCTCTATGTGGTCGCCGGGAACTTCTCGCTGACGGAGATCGCCGAGGCGCGGGCCAACGGCTCGCTGGACATGGCGACCAGCACCGAACGCTGGCTGTTCCTGGGCTTCTTCTTCGCCTTCGCGGTGAAGGCGCCGCTGTGGCCGCTGCACACCTGGCTGCCCAATGCCATGGGGGAGGCCACCACCCCGGTCGCCGTCCTCATCACGGCGGTCGTCGACAAGGTGGGCACCTTCGCGATGCTCCGCTTCTGCCTCCAGCTGTTCCCGGAGGCGTCGAAGTGGGCGACGCCCGTCATCCTCGTACTCGCGCTGATCAGCATCATCTACGGGGCGTTGCTCGCCGTGGGCCAGCGGGACATCAAGCGGCTGGTGGCGTACGCGTCGATCTCGCACTTCGGCTTCATCATCATGGGCATCTTCGCGATGACCAGCCAGGGCCAGTCCGGGGCGACGCTCTACATGGTCAACCACGGGATCTCGACCGCCGCGTTGATGCTGGTGGCCGGCTTCCTGATCTCACGGCGCGGCTCGCGGCTCATCGCCGACTACGGCGGAGTGCAGAAGGTCGCTCCGGTGCTCGCCGGCACCTTCCTGATCGGCGGTCTGGCGACCCTGTCGCTCCCCGGGCTCGCGCCCTTCGTGAGTGAATTCCTGGTCCTGGTGGGCACGTTCGCCCGGTACCCGGTGATCGGGATCATCGCCACCTTCGGCATCGTGCTCGCCGCGCTCTACACCCTCGTCCTCTATCAGAGGACGATGACGGGCCCGGTGAAACCCGAGGTCTCCGCGATGCCGGACCTGAGGGTGCGCGAGCTCGTGGTGGTCGCTCCGCTGGTCGCACTGTTGATCTTCCTGGGCGTCTATCCGAAGCCCGTCACGGACATCGTCAACCCGGCGGTCAAGCAGACGATGTCCGACGTAAACAAGAAGGACCCCCAGCCCGAGGTGGAGGCGGCCAAGTGAGCGCAGTAGCCGTCCACAGCCTGTGGACAACCGCGGCCGATCCGATCTCGAAGATCGACGCGCCGAAGTTCGAATACGCACAATTGTCGCCCACCTTGATCGTCGTCGGCGCGGCGATCGTCGGGGTGCTGGTCGAGGCGTTCGTCCCGCGCAAGTCGCGTTACTACGCCCAGCTGTTCGTCTCCGTCGTCGCGCTCGTCGCCGCCTTCGCGGCGGTCGTCGCGCTCGCCACCGAGGGGTACGCCACGACCAAGGCGGGCATCGTGGCGATGGGGGCGATCGCCGTCGACGGGCCGGCCCTGTTCCTTCAGGGCACGATCCTGCTGGCGGGCCTCGTTGGCCTGTTCACCTTCGCCGAACGGCGGCTCGACCCCGAGGCGCACGGCAACCGCGTCGACTCCTTCGCCGCACAGGCCGCCTCCGTGCCGGGCAGCGACAGCGAAAAGGCCGCCGTGAAGGCCGGGTTCACCACCACCGAGGTGTTCCCGCTGCTGCTGTTCGCGATCGCCGGCATGCTGATCTTCCCGGCGGCCAACGACCTGCTGACGCTCTTCGTGGCCCTGGAAGTCTTCTCGCTCCCGCTGTACCTGCTGTGCGCGCTGGCCCGCCGCAAGCGGCTGATGTCGCAGGAGGCCGCGGTCAAGTACTTCCTGCTCGGCGCGTTCGCCTCCGCGTTCACCCTGTTCGGCATCGCGCTGCTGTACGGCTACTCGGGCTCGATGTCGTACGCCACGATCGCGCAGGTCGTCGACGGCACGGTCACGAACGTCAACCCGGCGCTCGCGGACACCATGGGCAACGACGCGCTGCTGCTCGTCGGCGGCGCGATGATCATCATGGGTCTGCTGTTCAAGGTCGGCGCGGTGCCGTTCCACATGTGGACGCCGGACGTCTACCAGGGCGCGCCGACCCCGGTGACCGGGTTCATGGCGGCGGCGACGAAGGTGGCGGCGTTCGGTGCGCTGCTGCGGATCCTGTACGTCGTGCTGCCGGGCCTGCGCTGGGACTGGCGGCCGGTGATGTGGGCCGTCGCGATCGTCACCATGCTGGGCGGTGCGATCGTCGCGATCACGCAGACCGACATCAAGCGGCTGCTGGCGTACTCGTCGATCGCGCACGCGGGCTTCATCCTCGCGGGTGTCATCGCGACCACGCCGGACGGCGTCTCGTCCGTCCTCTTCTACCTGGCCGCCTACTCGTTCGTGACGATCGGCGCGTTCGCGGTGGTGACGCTGGTGCGGGACGCGGGCGGCGAGGCGACGCACCTGTCCAAGTGGGCGGGGCTGGGCCGTCGGTCTCCGCTGGTCGCGGCCGTGTTCGCGGTGTTCCTGCTGGCCTTCGCCGGCATCCCGCTGACCTCCGGGTTCGCCGGGAAGTTCGCCGTGTTCAAGGCGGCGGCCGAGGGCGGGGCGGCCCCGCTGGTCGTGGTCGGCGTGATCTCGTCCGCGATCGCGGCGTTCTTCTACATCCGCGTGATCGTGCTGATGTTCTTCAGCGAGCCGCGGCCCGAGGGCCCGACGGTGGCGGTGCCGTCGCCGCTCACGACGACGGCGATCGGGGTCGGTGTGGCGGTCACGCTGGTGCTCGGTGTGGCGCCGCAGTACTTCCTGGACCTGGCGAACCAGGCGGGGGTGTTCGTGCGCTGAGGCCACCTGGTCATACACAGCAGCCCGGCCCCTGTTCACGGGGCCGGGCTGCTGTGTACGAAGCGGTACCGGGTTACTCGCCGCCACCGCGGCGTGGCTTGATACCGGTGAGATCCAGATCCACCGGGAACGGGACGGTCACCTTCATCCGCTCGCGGAAGATCCCCACGCTGGCGTAGGCGCCGGTGGTGGGCTCCAGCTCGAAGGCATGTACCGCGGCGAGCCCCTTCTCGTTCTCCACGCGCCAGTAATGAGGAATGCCGGCCCGGGCGTACTTCAGCGGCTTGGTCTGGCGGTCCCGTGACACGGAATCCGCCGAGACGACCTCCATGGCCAGTACGACGGCCTCGGCCGGGTACCGGGTCTGCTCCGGGTCCTCCACCACGTCCCCGCGCACCACGATCACATCCGGCTCGGGCCGGTTCTGGCGGTCGATGTCGATGGTGAACTCGCGGATGACCTCGAAATCTGCCGGTGCCAGGGACTGGAGCTGCCATTCGAAGAAGCTCACAGCGCGTGAGTGAAAGAGGGTCTGCGGACTCACGAAGACCAGGCTCCCGTCGATCAGTTCCGTATGCGGAGGCAGATTCGGAAGCTGGTCCAGGTCGTCGGCGGTCCAGCCGCCCTCCGGTGGGGTCGGCCAAGTGGGCGTGGACGCCTTCGGTGCGACGCTCATCAGTGCTCCCATGGGACGGAGTCTCGCCGGTGCTTTCAGACTATCGGGCGGAAACAGGGCAGGTCTCCCGCGAACGTGTGAACGAGCGTCGTGTCCTTGACGCGGGCTGCGTGAGACGGCCTGTGGATAACTCCGGCGCTGTCAGTACGGACCCCTATCGTGGATGCAGTGGTCGACGGACGACGTACGGGGGACATGGCTATGGGCGGGACGGGCGGGATCAGCGAGATGCCAGGGACGATCGACAACGAAGCGCTGGCCACGCTGCACCGGGTCTTCGGGTACGAGGCCTTCCGCAGCGAGCAGGAAGAGATCATCGAGCATGTGGTGGCCGGCGGGGACGCCGTCGTCCTGATGCCGACCGGCGGCGGCAAGTCGCTGTGCTACCAGATCCCGTCCCTGGTCAGACCCGGTACAGGCATCGTGATCTCCCCGCTCATCGCGCTGATGCAGGACCAGGTGGACGCGCTGCGGGCACTGGGCGTGAACGCCGGGTTCATGAACTCCACGCAGGACTTCGACGAGCGGCGGACCGTCGAGGCCGAGTACCTGGCAGGAGGGCTGGACCTGCTCTACCTGGCGCCGGAGCGGCTGCGGCTCGACTCGACCCTGGACCTCCTCTCGCGCGGGAAGATCGCGGTCTTCGCCATCGACGAGGCGCACTGCGTGTCCCAGTGGGGTCACGACTTCCGCCCCGACTACCTGGCCCTGTCGCTGCTCGGCGAGCGCTGGCCGGACGTACCGCGGATCGCGCTGACGGCGACGGCCACGCACGCCACGCACCAGGAGATCACCCAGCGGCTGAACATGCCGAGTGCGCGCCACTTCGTGGCGAGCTTCGACCGGCCCAACATCCAGTACCGGATCGTGCCGAAGGCCGACCCCAAGAAGCAGCTGCTGAGCTTCCTGCGCGAGGAGCACGCGGGTGACGCGGGCATCGTGTACTGCCTCTCGCGCAAGTCGGTGGACGCGACGGCCGAATTCCTCAGCCGCAACGGCATCGAGGCGGCGCCCTACCACGCGGGCCTGGACGCGGGCACCCGTGCCGCTCACCAGTCCCGGTTCCTGCGGGAGGAAGGCCTGGTCGTGGTCGCGACCATCGCCTTCGGCATGGGCATCGACAAGCCGGACGTCCGCTTCGTCGCCCACCTCGACCTGCCCAAGTCGGTCGAGGGCTACTACCAGGAGACGGGCCGCGCCGGCCGCGACGGACTGCCCTCGACGGCATGGATGGCGTACGGCCTCAACGACGTCATACAGCAGCGCAAGATGATCCAGTCGAGCGAGGGCGACGAGGCGTTCCGCCGCCGGGCCGCCTCCCACCTGGACGCGATGCTCGCGCTGTGCGAGACGGTCCAGTGCCGACGGGGCCAGCTGCTCGCCTACTTCGGACAGGATCCCGACTCGACGGGCTGCGGCAACTGCGACACCTGCCTCACCCCGCCGGAGACCTGGGACGGCACGGTCGCGGCCCAGAAGGTGCTGTCGGCGGTGGTCCGGTTGCAGCGGGAGCGTGGGCAGAAGTTCGGCGCGGTGCAGATCGTCGACATCCTGCTGGGCAAGCGCACGGCCAAGGTGATCCAGTTCGACCACGACCAGCTGTCCGTGTTCGGCATCGGCGAGGAGCTCGCCGAGGCCGAATGGCGCGGTGTCGTACGGCAGTTGCTGGCGCAGGGGCTGCTGGCGGTCGAGGGGGACTACGGCACACTGGTGCTGACCGAGGCGAGCGGCACCGTGCTGCGCCGGGAGCGGGAGGTGCCGCTGCGCAAGGAACCGAAGAAGCCGGTGACCTCGCGGTCGGCGGCGGGGTCGTCGGGTTCCGGGCGCGGGGAGCGCAAGGCCAAGGCGGCGGTGGCCGAGCTGCCCGAGGAGCTGGTGCCGGCGTTCGAGGCGCTGCGGGCGTGGCGGGCCGAGCAGGCGCGGGAGCAGGGGGTTCCGGCGTACGTCATCTTCCACGACGCGACGCTCAGGGAGATCGTGACGGTGTGGCCCACCTCCGTGACGGAGCTCGGCGGCATCAGTGGGGTCGGCGAGAAGAAGCTGGCGACCTACGGGGAGGGTGTGATCGAAGTGCTGGCCGGACTGGGCGGACCCGCCGGAGCGGGGCCGAGCCAGGCGGGTGCTGGGGATTCGGGTGCGGCGGGTGCCGGGGATCCGGGTTCGGACGACTGGCCCGAGATGGAGGCGGAGCCGGAGCCGGAGGACTGGATATAGAGGTGGGTTCGGGGCGTCGCCAGGGTGGCGTCACTCGGCCGTGCCACGCGGCGGTGCCTCTACGACAACGCCGTAAGTCCCGGGGCGAGGATGATCAGGAGCGGCAGCAACGGGATCAGTGTCGCCACCGTCGTGGTCAGTGCGCGGTGCCGACGGCCGAGTCGGGGCTGGGGCTCCAGGAGGCGGTCCACCCGTTCGCCCAGGAGGCGGTGGGTCGAGGCGCAGGAGAGGACGCCTCGGTGCTGGTTCAGTTCGATCAGGGCCAGGGCCGTGGTCAGGTGGCCGCAGCGACGGGAGGCCGTGTCGTCGGCGGCGAGTTCGACCAGGCGGTGGGTCTGGTCGCAGAAGTGGGCGAAGAGCGGGATACGGGGGAAGCCGGTGGCGAGTGCCGTGGAAAGGTGTAGCAGCCAGTCGTGGTGGGCCCGGGCGTGGCCGCGCTCATGGGTGAGGACCGCGTCGAGCTGGTGGTCGGTGAGGCGGTGCAGGGCGCCGGTGGTGACGATCAGCTGGGGCGGGCTGCCTGGCATGCACCAGGCGTCCGGGTATTCGTCCTCCAGCACCAGCAGCGGGCCGCGTGCGGTGGGGAGGCCGGCCGGCAGGTCGGGGGCGCGTTCGCGCAGGTGGGCGCGGGCCTGGCCGCGGCAGCGACGCGCCTCGACGAACTCACGGGCGAGCATCGCGGTCGTCCAGGCGGCCCCGCACGCCAGCAGCACGGTGAGGGCGGAGGCCCAGGCCGGGGCGGTGGACAGGTCGTACGCCGCGGTCACCGCCGGCGGCGCCGGGGCGAAGACGTGGTGGCGGACCGTGTGGAAGACGGCCGCTGCGCCCAGCGCGAGAGCCGTGAGACAGCACAGCAGGACCGTGGCGACCAGGCACTGCCACACCCACAGCGCGACCACCGGGTCGCGTTCGGGCCACGCGGCCCGGGTCAGCGCACGCGGGACCGGCACGGCGGCCGTCAGGGCGACGACGCTCAGCAGGAGCAGGCAGACAGTCATGCCACGGGCTCCGGATCCTGGTTGGAAGAGGGGCGGCTAGAGGGGCGGCTATTGGTGGTGCTGTGTGAGCTGTGTGGGGCTGTGTACGGGTGGTGCTGTGTGGGGCAGCGAGTGCGTCGTACGGTGCGAGCCGCCCGCCGCCAGTATGACGGCGCGGAGCGCGGGAGTCAGGGGGGCATGACGGACACGGACCGCACCACCCCCGCTCGCCGCGCCATGACCGTCCGCTTCTGGTGCCCCGCGCCCCGGTGGCTCGACCGCCGCCCGCCTCTCGCGCCCCACGCCCCCATCCCCTACGCCCGCCGCCACATCTACACGCTCACCACGCCCCTACCTCCTGACGCCCCCTCCTCCCAACGCCTCCCGTACAGCCCTCCGGCGCCGCGGAGCTGGACTCAGGCATGAGGAGCCCCGGGGAAGGAGCCCCGGGGGTTGTGTCAACTGCTTGCTACAACGCGTCCGCTGACCTCGCCCAGCCCCACCCGGACCCCGTCCGGTCCCGGGGCCCATGCCGACATGGTCACCACGTCGCCGTCCTCGAGGAACGTTCGCTTGCCGTCGGGGAGTTCGAGAGGGTCGCGGCCGTTCCAGGTCAGTTCCAGCAGGGAGCCGCGTTCCCGTTGCGTCGGGCCGCTGACCGTGCCGGAGCCGTACAGGTCGCCGGTGCGCAGACAGGCGCCGTTGACCGTCATGTGGGCCAGTTGCTGCGCGGCCGTCCAGTACATGGTGGAGAAGGGGGGCGCGGAGACCACGTGACCGTTGATCGCGACGGAGATGCGCAGGTCGTAGCCGCTGGGCTCCTCCTCGGTGTCGTCCAGGTAGGGCAGGAGCGGGTGCGTCCGGGCCGGCGGTGCGAGCCGCGCCTCCTCCAGGGCGTCCAGGGGCGTGATCCAGGCCGACACCGAGGTGGCGAAGGACTTGCCGAGGAACGGGCCGAGGGGGACGTACTCCCAGGCCTGGATGTCGCGGGCGGACCAGTCGTTCAGCAGGCACAGGCCGAAGACGTGCTCCCGGAAGTCGTCGAGCCCCACCGGCTTCCCCCTCTCCGACGGAGCGCCGACCACGAAGCCGACCTCGGCCTCGATGTCCAGGCGGACGGAGGGGCCGAAGACGGGTGCCGGGTCGGTGGGTGCCTTCCGCTGGCCCGACGGGCGTACGACATCGGTGCCCGAGACCACCACCGTGCCGGAGCGGCCGTGATAGCCGATCGGGAGGTGCTTCCAGTTGGGGGTCAGGGAGTCGGCCGCGTCCGGGCGGAAGATCTGGCCGACGTTCCGGGCGTGGTTCTCGGAGGCGTAGAAGTCGACGTAGTCCGCGATCTCGAAGGGGAGGTGCAGGGTGACGGACGAGAGAGGGTGGAACAGCGGCGCGATGGTCTCGCGGTGGGACGGCACCGTCACCCAGGCCGTCAGCGCGCGCCGCACGTCCGACCAGGCGGTGCGGCCCGCTGCGAGGAGCGGGCTGAGGGAGGGCCGTGCGAGGAGCGAGAAGTACGGGGACCCGAGAGCGGCGGCCGCCGCGCCCGCGTCGAGGACATGGTCGCCGAGCCGGACGCCGACGGTGCGGTCAGTCGAGCCGGCCCGCGAGAAGACACCGTACGGAAGGTTGTGCGGGCCGAAGGGGTCGCCCTCGGGGACATCGAAGGGGGGCATCGGTGCTGCCTCACTCTCGTGCAAACGTTGACGCTCCACACGTTACGGCTGAGTTACCTGTCCGGGCAGTGTCTAAAGAGTTTGCAATGTCCGGAATTTCCTTGTCGGAGTGGGCAATTCCGGCTTAGCGTCTTTTGGGGGACATGGACGGGGTGGGTCCGGTCCGTAGGGGGAGGACACGTGGGGGGACCCGTGGCCAGGAGTACTAGCAGTGTGCCCAGCGGTGTGCCGTTCGCAGCCGCCCGTGATGTGCCGGGCCTGATCGTGAAGTTCGGCGACTACCCGCTGCATCACGGCGGTGTGGGTGCCATCCGCAGTCTGGGGCGGCTCGGCGTCCCGATGTATGCGATCACCGAGGACCGTTGTACGCCCGCGGCCGTGTCCCGCTACCTCGAGCGCGCGTTCGTGTGGCGGACGACGGGGACGGAGGAGCCGGACCGTCTGGTGGAAGGGCTGCTGCGCATCGGGCGCCGTATCGGGCGGCCCGCCGTGCTGATCCCCACCGACGAGGAGGCCGCGGTCCTGATCGCCGAACACCAGGACGAACTCGGCGGCCGCTTCCTCTTCCCGCGCGTCGACCCCGGCCTCCCGCGCCGCCTGGCCAGCAAGCAGGGGCTGCACGAGCTGTGCGTGGAACACGGGATATCGAGCCCGTCGGCCGCCTTCCCACAGTCGTACGACGATGTCGCCGCCTTCGCCGAAAGGGCCCGTTTCCCGGTGGTGGCCAAGAACCGCGAGGCGTTCGTACGACGGAAACGGCCGGCGGTGAGCGGCACGACCCGTATAGGCACCCGTGAAGGGCTGCTCGCCCTCGCCCGTGACTGGGGCGAGCGGCCCGGGGTGATCCTCCAGGAGTACCTGCCGAGGGAGGAGGCGGAGGACTGGATCGTGCACGCCTACGTCGACCGGGACTCGACGCCGCTGGCCCTGTTCACAGGGGTCAAGGTCCGCTCCTGGCCGCCGCACGCGGGCATGACGGCCAACGCGTACGTCGTCGACAATCCGGAACTCGCGGACATCGCCGGGCGTTTCATCAAACAGATCGGCTTCACCGGAATCATCGACCTCGACCTCCGCTTCGACCGGCGCGACGGACAGTACAAACTCCTCGACTTCAACCCGCGCATGGGCGCCCAGTTCCGGCTCTTCGAGAGCGAGTCGGGGGTGGACGTCGTGCGTGCCATGCATCTGGATCTGACCGGGCGCGCCGTTCCGGAGGGGGAACAGCGGGCCGGTCACCGGTACATCGTGGAGAACATCGACCTGCCCGCCCTGCTCGCCTACCGCCGCAGCGGCTATACGACGCCGCACGCACCGGCGCGGGCGAGCGGGACGGAGCTGGCCTGGTTCGCGGGTGACGACCCGTTGCCGTTCCTCACGATGCTCGCGCGTTTCGTGCGGCCGGGCGCGAAGCATCTCTATCAGCTGTGGCGTACCAATCGCCATCAGTTGTGGCGTACCAATCGCCGCGGCGGCAGCACCACGCAGTGACGAGCAGCACCACCACGAAGTGACGAAGTGACGTCCTGGGGAGGGACTTCGTGATCCAACCGGTAGCAGTCATCGGTGCCGGACCCTTCGGCCTGTCGACCGCCGCGCATCTGCGGGGGCGTGGCATACCCGTGCGCGTCTTCGGCGAACCCATGGTGAGCTGGCGTGACCACATGCCCGCGGGCATGCTCCTCAAGTCGACCCCGGCCGCCTCGAACATCGACGCCCCGCAGCGCGGCCACACCCTGGCCGACTACTGCGACGCGGCCGGGATACGGCGTCTCGTCGCGGACGAGGACATCATTCCCGTCGAGACCTTCATCGGCTACGGCGAGTGGTTCCAGCAGAAGCTGGTGCCCGAGCTGGAGCGGGTGCGGGTGGTCTCCGTGGACCGGGGAACAGGCGGGACCGGGCGGATGGGGCAGACAGTCCGGGCAAGGCGAACAGGGCGGGCACCCGCCGACGCCGGCTTCGAACTGAAGCTGGACTCGGGGGAGTTGTTCACCGTGCGGGCGGTCGTCGTGGCGACCGGCCTGTCCGGCCTCGCCCACCTGCCCCCGGAGCTGGCCACAGTCGCGGCGGACGGACCCACCCCCACGGGCCCGGTCTCCCACAGCTCCCAGCAGCACGACCTCAGCCGCTACTGCGGCAAGGACCTGATCGTCGTCGGCGCGGGCCAGTCCGCGCTGGAGACGGCCGCGCTGGCGGCGGAGGCGGGCGCGCGGGTGCGGGTGGTGGCGCGCGGGCGCGGCAGCGTCGCTTTCGGGGCGCCGCCGTGGCGGCAGCCGAAGCTGCGCCCGGCGTCGCCGTTCGGACGGGCCTGGTCCCTGTGGGCGTTGAGCTACTACCCGCACCCCTACCGCCATCTGCCGGCCCAGGTCCGCCACTACCTGGTCCGCCGTGTCCTCGGCCCGCTCGGCGCGTGGTGGCTGCGTGACCGCTTCGAGGGCAAGGTGCGGGTCAGCGAGGTCGGCCGCGTCCTGCGGGCGGACACGGCCGACGGCCACCCGGCGCTGACGGTCCTCACCGACCTCGGCGATACGGAACGGCTGTCGGCGGACCATGTCATCGCGGCCACCGGCTACCGCGTCGACCTCGCGGCGATGGACTTCCTCGGCCACGAGCTGCGCACCGAGCTCGCGGTGAGCCGGGGCACGCCGAAGCTGGGCGCGGGATACGTGTCGTCCGTACCGGGGCTGTACTTCACGGGGCTGCCGGCGGCGGCGTCGTACGGGCCGGTGATGCGGTTCGTGTGCGGAACGGAGTTCGCGTCGCCGAGGTTGGTGAGGCACCTGGCCGCGGCGCGCGGATAAGGAATCAACGGAAGTGATACTGCTTTCGACTCTCCGAGCAGAGGCGACGAACACGCGCTCGCGGCGGGCTTCTGGCGGGACTGCGGAAAGTCAGCGGGCGGCCAGTGTCTTCCTCCATACGGGGCTGTCGACGTAGTGGTTGTCGTAGCGCTCCGAGGAGTCGCGGATCTCCTGCACGGTGGCCACGCCCTGGGCGACACGCTCCAGCAGCCGGTAGTAGTCGAACCTGGGCAGTCCCGGCGTGAAGAGCACCAGCGCGTCGGCATCCCGGCCGGGGGCAGGGGCGAAAGCGTGCGGAACCCTCGGCGGAACCAGGAAGAAGTCCCCCTCCTCCAACGTGTGTACCTCTTCTCCGGCCAGGACCATCATGGAGCCGCCGAGGACGAAAAGGACTTCGGCGGCGAGCGTGTGGAAGTGGGCGGGTGCTCCGGGAGAGCCCGCCTGGAGTGTCGCGCGATTGGCGGTCAGCGCCTCGTGCGTGTCGTTCGAGTCGGCGAAGAGCGTGATGAGGCTGGAAGGACCGTCGGCGAGGCGCTCCGCTTCGGGGGCACGGACGAGCAGCGCGGACCGGAGGGCGTTCGATGGCATGACTGTTCTCCTGAAGGGAAGGCCGGGGCAGTCCGGAGACGGTCGGCCGGTGTGTTTGCCGGTGTCCAGGGGACGCGGGCACGGATTGGACGGGGAGCAGGGTCCTGGAGAGCGCCGGAGCCGGCGCTGGCGTGCAAGGGCTGCCCTGACCAGGGTGAACGGTTCGGCGGGTCAGGCTCGCAGCCTCGGATTTCAGTCGCTCCAGGTGCGGGAACAGAGAACAAGGCGGTAGCCGTCGGGATCCGTGACGGTCACGCCGTGCTGGTCCCAGTACGGGTTGTGGGCGGCCACGCGGGTGCCGCCGACTGCGAGCAGGCGGCTGAGCAGATCATCTGCGACGGGCTCCCCCAGGTAGACGACGAAGAGATCGTCCACGGTCGGGGCGGGTTCGAGCGGTTGCTCGGGGGCGTGAGTGAGTTCGAGGTGCCAGGCTCCGCCGGGCGGACCGACGATGAGCAGGTCGTGCTCGCCCGGAGGGTGCTCGGTGGTGCGCCAGGGCACCTCGAGGCCGAGACCTTCGGTGTGGAAGCGCATGGCGGCGGCGAGATCCCGGGAAGGTCGTGCGATGCGGATCCGCGTGTTTGTGCCTATCGGATGATTTGTGCCTATCGGATGAGGAGCCCCGGCCATGCTCAGTCTCCGCTGCCGAAGATGGCGGCGGGGTCGCCGGTGTACCAGGTGGTGTCGATGCGGAGGTGCTGGATGACCCAGGACTCGCCGTGGCGGACGAGGTCGACGGCGTAGGGGTTTTTCAGCAGGGCGTGCTTGCTGTGGTCTGCGGTGAGCAGGTGCTGGGCCTCGACGAGGGCGGTCAGGCGGGCGGTGTCGCCGTCGATGGTGATGCGCGGATTGGTGATCTGGTGGGTGGTGTCGACCCGGCCGGTGAACATGCCCAGGATCGTGGACACGATCGTCTCGCGGCTGGCCATCAGTGGCGGCTTGGCGCCCCATTTCGCTGCCGCGGGCCGGAAGTCCAGTTCGGCGTCCTCGGCGAAGGCCGAGGCGAACAGTTCCCGGTCCTTGAGGTCCTGGCCGAGGGCGAATCGGTACAGCGCGTCCGTGATCTCCGTTCGGTCCCGAAGCTCCTTGCTGACTGCCGCGGGGTCCGAGGCCGGGGCGGACAGGGCGTGGTCGCCGGTGACGTACATCATGTGTGATCTCCCAGTGCGGACCGTGGTGTTCGAGCGCTTTCAGCCTCCGCCCGGACAGGTGCCTGATCAACGAGAGCTTGTGCAAGGATCGTGCACCCACGCTTAACGATCGGGGGGGGGGCATGCTGGAGCGGCACGAGTTCGAGGCATTCCTGACGCTCGCCGAAGAACTGCACTTCGGCCGCACGGCCGAGCGGCTGCATCTGTCCACGGCCCGGATCAGCCAGACGATCAGAAACCTGGAGCGACGCGTCGGGGCTCCGCTCTTCAACCGCACCAGCCGACGGGTGGAGCTGACCGCGATCGGACGCCAACTCGACGAAGAGCTGCGGCCCACGTGGGCCCTGATCGCGGCGGCCCTCGAACGGGCGATCGACGCCGGGCGCGGCATCACCGGCCTGTTGCGCGTCGGGTTCGTCGACGCGGCCGGAGGACAGCTGCTGGTCGGGGCCACTGAAGTGTTCCGCGACCGCCATCCCGACTGTGATGTGCAGATCCGGGAAGCGCGGATGTCCGACGTCGTACGGTGGCTGCGCGAGGCCGAGGTGGACGTCGTACTGGCCGGCTTCCCCGCCCGGGATCCGGGTATCGCCATGGGGCCGGTGCTGGTGCGCGAAGCGCGCTTCCTGGCCCTGCCCGCCGGGCATCGTCTCGCCCGTCAGGCGTCCGTCTCCGTCGAGGACATGGCCCGGATCAGGATCCTGCATGTCGCCGGTGGGGTGCCGGATTCCTGGCGCGACGCGCACACGCCCGACACGACACCGGCGGGACGGCCGATCGAGCCCGGCCCGTCGGCCACGACCTTCCAGGAGGCGCTGACCCTGGTCGGCGCCGGCCAGGGCGCATTCCCCGTCGGTGCGCATGCCAGGCGCTACCACGCACGCCCCGACGTGACGTACCTCCCTTTCCAGGACGCACCGCCGATGGAGTGGGGTCTGCTGTGGCGCGCGGATGCGGAAACCGCCCGCGTGCGAGCTTTCAGCCAGGCCGCGTTCCACCTGACCCACAGCAACCGCTGAGCCCGTTGCCGGCGCCGTGACACCGGGATGTAGGCGGCGGCCTCACGCGGATGCGTGAAAATCGCGCGGTGCTTTTCCGCCTGGTCTGTCACAACCGCGGCCCCCGCTCCGTCAGTGCAGTGAGAGCGAAACGAGAGCGTCAGCTTCTCGCCGACCCTCTCGGCACTGCCACTGCGGCACTGACACACAGGAGGCATCACCATGCAGGCTCGGATGACGAACCCGGCGTACGTTCTTCCCGGCGCGATGAAGGGCATCGGCGCCCTCACCCAGGCGATCGGCGAGAGCGGGCTGTCGCAGGAGGTGATGGAGTTTGTCGCGCTGCGCGCCAGCCAGATCAACGGCTGTAGCGCCTGTGTCCACGGCCATGTGCACAACCTGCGCAAGGCCGGGACGAGCGAGGAGCGGATCGCGGCCGTCGTCGCCTGGCGCGAGGCTCCCTTCTTCTCCGACGCCGAGCGGGCCGCGCTCCAGCTGGCCGAGTCGGCCACGCGTCTCGCGGACCGTTCCCAGGACGCGGTGCCGGACGCGCTGTGGGACGAGGTCGCCGATCACTTCGACGAGAAGGAACTGTCGGCCCTCATCCTCACCATCGCCCTGACCAACATGTTCAACCGCATCAACGCCACCGTCAGGGAACCGGCGGGGCAGACCTGGTGATGAGGGACGGGCGCGTACCTGCCTCCGCCGGCTCTGTGAGCAGGGGCGGAGGCGGGTGGCGAGCCGCCCTCGTGTGAGGTCGACACGTGCGGACGTCACGAGGTACGGACGTCACGAGGTACGGACGTCACGACGTGCAGACGTCCTTCAACTTGTCTGCCGCCGCGTCGATCTTGCTGGAGTCGGGGTTGGTGTCCCCGTTCAGGATGGCCTTGTTGTAGTCCTTGACCGCCTGGTTCAGGTCGTCGGCCGCCTTGTCCACCTTGCTGTCGTCCGTGTCGTCGTTGATCTTGTCGATGTTCTTCTCGATCGTGTCGATCGACTCGTCCGTGCGCGAGGGGTCCTTCGCCGCGTCCCAGCCGGCCTCGTGGATCGCTTTGAGGCTGTCGGAGATCGTGTCGGCGTTGCCCACGCAGTCCAGTGAGTTGTCGAAGTCGTCGGGGTCGCAGGCGGTGGTGAGGCCGGCCGTCAGGGCGACGGCGGCGACGGCGACACCGATCTTGGTGACACGGCGACGGCGCTGGCGGTTCGCGGACATGGGGTGGTCCCTTCGTCGAGGCGAGGATCTGAGGCGAGGATCTGAGGAGAGAATCTGTCGAGCGTCTCTGTCGACTACGATCCCGTCAGCCGCACGCCGTCACGAGGGGACGACCACCCGTATCCGGGGTGTAGCCCGCTACACCGCCGCGACGACGAGGGTGCCTACGACCGGTAACGCCCCAGCGTCCTCAGCCCCGGCAGCGCCCTGTCCTCGAAGTCGAACAGCGCGAGGTTCTCCCAGGCGTTGCCCGAAGCCGGATCCGACGGGTCCCAGCCGCTGCCGGCGCGGTAGGTCCACGCGCCCTCCCAGTAGCAGTGGCCCAGGCCCTGGCCGTCCGGGACGGCCGCCACCAGGTCGGCCGACGTGCGCAGCCAGGCCGCCTGGCCCTCGGGTGTGGCGGGGAAGCCCTCGGTCAGCTGCGAGGGGCTGTTCATGATGTCGTTGACGTCGTCCTCGCTCTTCAGCGTGAACGGGTACGCCGTCTCGGCGATCACGCAGGGCTTGCCGTAACGGGCCGTGACGTCGGCCATGTTGGCCGCGGCCTGCGCCAACGGCCCGTGCCAGAAGGGGTAGTAGGAGAGCCCGATGATGTCGAAGTCCACGCCGTAGGACACCGCGTTGTCGAACCACCAGCGGTACAGCCCGTTGTCGCCGCCGTTGGCCAGGTGGAGGATCGTACGGATGCGCGGCGTGGTGTCGCGGGCGGCGCGGAGGCCCGCCTTGAGGAAGGCGGCGAGGTTGTCCCAGTGCTCCCAGTTGCCGTCGGGCCAGATCATGCCGCCGTTCAGCTCGTTGCCGATCTGCACCAGTTCGGCCGGGGTGCCCTGGCGCCTGAGCGCGCCGAGGACGTCGGCGGTGTGGTCGTAGACGGCCCTGGTCAGGCCCGCCACGTCCAGGTCGTTCCAGCCGGCCGGCTTGGTCTGGTGGGCCGGGTCCGCCCAGGTGTCGGAGTAGTGGAAGTCGACCCAGATGCCGATCCCGGCCCGCTTCAGACGACGGGCCAGCGGGAGTATGCGCTTCTTGTTGTTGTAGCCGTCCGCCGGGTTGACCCAGACCTTGAGCCGGGCGTGGGTGATGCCCGCGGCGGCGAGGATGCGGATCGGGTCGTCGCGGCGGCCGTCGGAACGCCGGTACACCGCCCCGTTGTCCTCGTTCTTCGGCAGCGAGGAGATGTCCATGCCTCGGATCTCCAGTCGACCGCCGCGGCGCTCGTCTCCCGCCGCCGTACTCGCGAGGGCGGGAGCCGCGCCCAGCACGGGTACGCCCAGCACGGGTACGGCCAGCGCGGCGGCTGAGGCAGCGGTCAGAACACTGCGTCTGCGCATTTCAGGATCCCTTCGAAGAGCTGCCCGCGGCCACTGCCGCAGGGCTCGGCATCAGGCGAGGTACGTCAATTTTCTGTGATCGTGCACAGTTATGAACACACCCGGCATCCACGAGCAACAAGTAGGTAACCCCAGGCTCTCGCCATTGACAAGGGCCCGAAACAATTCTCTACTGTGCACGATCACAGAGCCGCGCGGCCCTTCGCGCACAGCCCCTCGGTCACGTGTCGCAGCCCCTCCCCCCACGGCGGTCGCCGCGAACGCGAGACGTTCCGAGGCGGGCTCGTTCTCAGTCAGGGGAGATGAAGATGTCGATCCACCGCCGCCAGATCAGCAGGCGCAGCATTCTTGCCGGGGCCACAGCCCTCGGTCTCACCAGCACCCTCGCCGCCTGCGGCGGTTCCGACGACGACGACTCCGGCGAGAGCAGCGGGCCGGTCAAGCTGACCTACTGGTCGTGGGCGCCGAACATGGAGAAGGTCGCCGCGATCTGGAACAAGAAGAACCCGGACATCACGGTCACCGTCTCCAAGCAGGCCAGCGGTGGCGAGATCGTCTCCAAGCTGATCACCGCGAAGAAGGCCGGCAATGCGCCCGACCTGATCCAGGCCGAGTACCAGGCCCTGCCGACCCTGGTCTCCAACGACGTCCTGGCCGACATATCCAAGTACGCCGGCGACACCAAGTCCGAGTTCTCCGAGGGCCTGTGGGGCATGGTCACCCTCGGCACCGACGCGGTCTACGGGATCCCGCAGGACGCCGGGCCGCTGATGTTCTACTACCGCGAGGACCTCTTCAAGAAGCACGGACTCAGCGTCCCCAAGACGTGGACGGAGTTCGCCGAGGTCGCCCGCGCCGCCAAGAAGGCCCTCCCGGACGCCTACTTGACCACCTTCTCCGCCAACGACCCCGGCCTGTTCGCGGGCCTCGCCCAGCAGGCCGGCGGCAAGTGGTGGACCGTCGACGGCAGCGGCAAGTGGTCCGTCGCCATCGACGACGCCGGCACCAAGAAGGTCGCCGAGTTCTGGGGCGGCCTGGTGCAGGAGGGCGTCATCGACAATCAGCCGATGTACACCCCGGCCTGGAACAACGCCCTGAACAAGGGCACCCACATCGCCTGGGTCTCCGCCGTGTGGGCGCCGGGCGTGCTGGTCAGCTCCGCGCCCGACACCGAGGGCAAGTGGCGCATGGCCCCGCTGCCGCAGTGGAAGGCGGGCGAGAACGTCACCGGCAGCTGGGGCGGTTCCTCCACCGGTGTCTCCACCGACTCCAAGCACACCGAGGCCGCCGCCAAGTTCGCCCGCTGGATCAACACCGACCCGGAGGCGCTGGCCGCCCTGGTCAAGGAGGCCGGCGTCTACCCGGCGGCCGCGAAGGGACAGTCCGGCGACGTCCTCACCACGCCCGCGTTCTTCCCGAACCAGAAGGACTTCTACACCACGGCCGCCGAGATCGCCGCGACCACGGCCGCCTCCGCCTGGGGCCCGAACGTCCAGACCGCATACACCACCTTCCAGGACCAGTTCGGCAAGGCCACCAAGGCGAAGAAGGAGGCACAGTTCGTCTCCGCCCTCAGCACCATGCAGTCGAAGACCTTCGACGACATGAAGAAGCAGGGCTTCGAGGTGACCGAGGCATGACCAGCACTCCGCTCAAGGGCTCCGACCGCACCGCGGCCGGGCCCTTGGCGGACGGCACCGGCACCGCCCAGTCCGTCCGCCCCAGCCGCCCCCACCGCCGTGGCCGCAGCGCACCGTACTGGTTCCTGGTGCCGACCCTGACCTTGTTCGCCGCCTTCACCGTGGTCCCCATCGGGTACGCGATCTGGCTCAGCCTCCACAAGGTCAAGGTCAAGGGGATCGGCCTCGGCAAGGGCGCCCGCGAACAGGTCTGGAACGGCTTCGGCAACTACACCGATGTCCTCCAGGACTCCGAGTTCGGCCACAGCGTGCTCCGCGCCTTCGGCTACGGCCTCATCGTCATTCCGACCATGCTCGGCCTGGCGCTGGTCTTCGCGCTCATGCTCGACACTCCGCAGGCGCGCAGCGCGAAGTTCGCGCGGCTGGCGATCTTCCTGCCGTACGCGGTGCCCGGCATCATCGCCGCCCTGATGTGGGGCTTCCTCTACCTGCCGGACGTCAGCCCCTTCTACTACCTGCTGAACAAGTTCGACCTGCCGCAGCCGGACCTGTTCGACGGGGGCAACCTCTACCTCTCCTTCGCGAACATCGCGGTCTGGGGCGGCACCGGCTTCAACATGATCGTCATCTACACCGCGCTCAGGGCGATCCCGCAGGAGATCTACGAGGCGGCGAAGATCGACGGGGCGTCCGACCTCAAGATCGCCCTCCGGATCAAGATCCCGATCGTGGCGCCCTCGCTGGTGCTCACCTTCTTCTTCTCGGTGATCGCCACCCTCCAGGTCTTCACCGAGCCGATGGCTCTGAAGCCGCTGACCAACGGCCTCTCCACGACCTGGAGTCCGCTGATGGCCATCTACGACAGCGCCTTCCTGAAGTCCGACATCTACGGCGCCTCCGCCACCGCGGTCGTCCTGGCCCTGGCCACGTTCGTCCTCTCCTTCACTCTGCTGCGTATCTCCGACCGCTACACCGGGGAGGACCGGGCATGACCCCCCTCACGCTCACCGCCGACGTCACCGGCAAGCCCGCCCGAGCGCGGCGCACCGCCTGGGTCCCCACGCTCGTGCTGATCCTCGGCGCGCTGTACTGCCTGGTTCCCGTGGCCTGGGTGGTCTTCGCGGCGACCAAGGACCGGTCGGAGCTGTTCTCGACCTTCACCTTCGCCCCGGGCACCGGCTTCCTCGACAACCTCAAGGACCTGACCGACTACCGGGACGGCATCTACTGGACGTGGATGGCCAACTCCGCCTTCTACGCGGGCGCCGGCGCCCTGCTGTCCGCCGGGGTCTCCGCGGCCGGCGGATACGCGCTGGGCCGGTACTCCTTCCGCGGGCGGGAGTTCATCTTCAAGATGATCCTGGCCGGCGTCCTGGTGCCGAGCATCGTGTTGGCCGTCCCGCAGTACCTGCTGCTGTCGAAGATCGGCATGGCCGACTCGTACTGGTCGATGCTGCTGCCCTCGATCCTCTCCCCGTACGGCGTCTACCTGGTCCGCATCTACGCGGCCGCCTCGGTGCCCGCCGAACTCATGGAGGCCGCCCGCATGGACGGGGCGAGCGAGTGGCGGATCTTCTCCCGGATCGCCGTACCGATGATGATGCCGGGCCTGATCACGGTGTTCCTCTTCCAGTTCGTCGCCATCTGGAACAACTTCCTGCTGCCGTACGTGATGCTGGCCGACGACACCAAGTTCCCGATCACCCTCGGGCTCTACACCCTGCTCCAGCAGGGCGCCTCGCAGCCCGCCCTCTACACCCTGGTCATCACCGGGTGTCTGCTCGCGATCGTCCCGCTGGTCGCGCTCTTCCTGGTGATCCAGCGGTTCTGGTCCCTGGACCTGCTGAGCGGCTCGGTCAAGGCCTGAGGTAATTGCCATCAATTACTGCCAATTGCTATCAATTGCCGTTACTGAGCACCGATTACCGAGCACCGTCACGAACGAGGAACATGACCACCAGCGCGAACGGACGCCGCAAACCGCCCACCATTCACGACGTGGCGCGGGAGGCGGGCGTGTCGCGGGGCACCGTCTCCCGCTTCCTGAACGGCGGCCACTACGTCTCGCCGGCCGCCCGCCGGTCGGTGGAGGCCGCCATCAGGAAGACCGGGTACGTGGTCAACCGGCACGCCCGCAGCCTGAGTACGGGACGTTCGGACTCGGTCGCCTTCCTCCTCACCGAACCGCAGGAGAAGTTCTTCGAGGACCCCAACTTCAATGTGCTGCTGCGCGGGTGCACCGAGCACCTCGCCCGGCACGACATCCCGCTGCTGCTGATGCTCGCCGCCACCGACGACGACCGGCGCCGGCTGACCCGGTACATCACCTCGGGCCACGTCGACGGCGTGCTGCTGGTCTCCAGCCACAGCGGGGACCCGGTCGCCGCCGAACTGCGTGCCGCCGGGATGCCGTTGGTGGCCTGCGGCAAGCCCATGGGCCTCGGCTCCAGGGTGAGTTACGTGGCGGCCGACGACCGGGACGGCGCCCGGGAGATGGTCCGCCACCTCATCGCCGTCGGCCGCCGCCGCATCGGCATGATCACCGGACCGCTCGACACCCCGGGCGGCACCGACCGCCTGGCCGGCTACCGCGAGGTGCTCGCCGAGGCGGGCCTGCCCCACGACCCGGCACTGGTGGCGGAGGGCGACTACCGCCGCACCGGCGGCGAGCAGGCGGCCCGCCTCCTGCTGGAGCGGGCCCCCGACCTGGACGCGGTGTTCGTCGCCTCCGACCTCATGGCCCAGGGAGTGGTCAACGCCCTGCAACAGGCCGGGCGTTCCGTCCCGGACGACATCGCTGTCGGCGGCTTCGACGACTCGGCCGCGGCCACCGCCATCACCCCGGCCCTCACCACCATGCGCCAGCCCTACGACCGCATCAGCGCCGAGATGGTCCGCATGCTGATCGCCCAGATCGCGGGGGAGGACACCGCGGGAGTGATACTCCCGACGGAACTGGTCGTACGGGACTCCGCGTGAGGGCGACGAGCGTCGTGACCGGAGCAGGTGTCGTCGTAACCGGAGCAGGTGTCAACGCATGTGTAGGAAACAGCCGTCCGGTTCGCGTCGAGTCGGCGGGGCGTTCCATCCGTATTCTCTGATCATGGCCGCACCCACCGCGTATTCACTCATCGCCACCGACCTGGACGGCACGCTGCTCAGAGCCGACGACACGCTGTCCGACCGGTCCCTCGCCGCGCTCGCGCGGGTGGCGGCGGCCGGTGCCCGGCACCTCGTGGTGACCGGCCGCCCGGCACCCAGAGTGCGGCCGCTCCTCGACGACCTGGGCAGCACGGGGCTCGCGGTGTGCGGGCAGGGCGCGCAGGTCTACGACGCCGGCGCCGGCCGTCTGCTGTGGTCGGTCACCCTGGACCGGGAGCTGGCCGAGACCGCGCTCGGCAAGATCGAGGCCGAGCTGGGCCAGGTGTACGCGGCCGTCGACCAGGACGGCGTCGACGGGCTCACCCTCATCGAGCCCGGCTATCTGATGCCGCACCCGACCCTGCCCGCCGTACGCGTGGACCGGCGCGACGACCTGTGGGGCGAGCCCATCAGCAAGGTGCTGCTGCGCCATCCCGACCTGTCCGACGACGAGTTGGCCGCGACGGCGCGCGGAGTGGTCGGTTCCCTCGCCACGGTCACCATGTCGGGGCCCGGGACCGTCGAACTCCAGCCATGCGGCATCACCAAGGCGACGGGTCTGGCGCTGGCCGCCGAGCACCTGGGGCTGGGCCCCGAACAGACCATCGCCTTCGGGGACATGCCCAACGACATCCCCATGTTCGACTGGGCGGCCCACGGCGTCGCGATGGCCAACGCCCACCCCGAACTCAAGGCCGTGGCCGACGAGATCACCTCGTCGAACGAGGACGACGGCATCGCCGTCGTCCTCGAGAGACTGTTTCCGCGGCGGTAAGGCAGGCTCAGTACGCCCCGAAGACGTTGTCGATCGAGCCGTACCGCGCGGCCGCGTAGTTGCAGGCCGCGGCGATGTTCGCGACCGGGTCGTACGGGTCGAACGACGTGCCGGCCACGTGGTACGCCTGGAAGGTCGGGTCGATGGTCTGGAGCAGGCCCTTGGACGGGGTGCCTGCGGCGGCGTTGGAGTCCCAGTTGTTGATGGCGTTGGGGTTGCCCGAGGACTCGCGCATGATGTTGCGGTAAATGCCGTCGTACGAGCCGGGGATTCCCTTCTGCGCCATGATGTCCATCGCCTGGCGGATCCAGCCGTCGAGGTTGTTCGCGTACGTCTTGACGGAGGCCTGGGTGGCCTGGGTGGTCTTGGTGACGGACTGGGCGGGCTTCTTGGCGGGCGCCGAGGTCGTCTTCGTCGTCCTGACCGTCAGCTTGAGACCCTGGTGGATCAGCCGGGGGTCGTCGCCGACGGCCTTGCGGTTGTCCTTGTAGAGCTGTCGCCAGCCGCCGGGCGTGTCGTACTTGTCCGCGATGCCGTAGAGCGTGTCGCCCTTGACCGCGGTGTACGTGACGGACTTGACCTGCGCTACGGCCTGCGCTGCGGCGGGGGCCGCGGCCGGCGCCGCGGCGCTCGCGGTGGTCGCGCTCAGCAGCGGGAGGGCGAGGGCGACGGTGCCGGTTCCGACTGCGACGATGCCTCGGGTGAGCGGGCGGGTTCTGGGGCGGCGGTGCTTACCTCGTGCGGCCATGGCTCTGTTCCTCTCCGGCGCCTACGAGGTGAGCTGTCGGGTTCGGGCGGGAGCTGCCCGGCCGCGCCCTGACGGACGCGACTTCACCCCCAGCCGTTCCGGTGCGACATGTGCCGTCCGGCCCGGCGACTTACCTGGGTCCCCCGCTCCTGCCGTGCGAGTGTCTTCGTCGATGAGTCTCGGTCCGGGCGGCGGCAGGATTAGGCGTCCGCCCGACAGGCCGGGAACGTATGCGAGAGCACATGTCCGGAACAAGTGCTGGATTCACATAAGACCCCTGTTGACCTTGGACGGAGTCATTTGGGGTGCTTGATCCTTTGCTGTTGCAAGGCTCAACTGGCGTTCGATGCAAGGCGAAACGCAAAGGCGTGACAGAGGGGTGCGCGCGGGGAGCGAGTGACCCAACTCACTGGCCTGCACAAGAGTGGCAAATCGGGCATTGTGCTCAACTCGTCGTCAACCGGCCGTCCGTGGGATCTGCTTCTCCCAGGTTCGGTGGAAGACCACCTCGCCACCGTCCGTGCAAATCACCTCGTTGGCGGCGAAAAAGGACGATTCGTCGCAGGTGATGGTCGAGCTGGTGCGGACTGTCGTGTCCCAGGCCAGTTCCGGCCGGTGCAGCCGGATCGACCAGTCCGAGTGGGTGCGCGCCGACAGGGGGTCCGACTCGTTGATCGTGTACGTCTCCAGCGCCTCCTCGGTGAACTCCAGACCGTCGGGATACACCCGCGTGCCGCCGTAGCGCGGATCGACCTCCAGCCGCCACTCGCCCTTGGCCACATCGCGCACGACCAGCCGTTCGGGGCGGGGCTCGTCGAGGGTGGCCGGGTAGCTCACGCCCAGCGGTTCGGACTGCTCCGGGTCCTCGAAGGAGATGTCCGAGGCGAACTCCCCTGTCCGTACCGGGAGTTCCAGGAAGCTCCCGGTCGGATCCAGCGTGCAGCCCGCCGCCGAGTCGGGCTGCGGCCAGATCCACGGCCAGTACGCCGAGGAGACGGCGAGCCGGATGCGGTGCCCGGCCGGGAAGACGTGGCCGATGCCGTTCAGCTCGAACTCGACGTCCTCCGTGCTCCCCGGCGCCCACGGCACCGCCTTGTCCCGGCCCTGCCGCGCCGACAGGTTCAGCACGCCCCGGGTGACGAGGGTCGACGAGCCGTCCGGGGCCACGTCGCACACGCGGGCGACCACCTGGCCGCGCGGCACCTCGGAGGTCAGCCGCAGCCGCACCCTCGGCCGCCCCAACACCCAGGTCTCCTCGCCCACTTCGAACTCGAAGCACTCCGACCGCGCGTCCTCCTCCCGCTGGTCGGGCGGCAGATCGGCGTCGTTGCCGAAGGGGAAGAAGCGGCCCGCGTCGAGGCCCGTGTGCTGCGGCGAGCGGATGAGAAGGGGGGCGCCCTGGAGGTCGTACGAGACGGTCCTGACGTTGGGGGAGGGCCAGGCCGGTTCGCCGACCCAGCGGCCGGGCAGCGTGTCGTACACCGTCGCCGGGGGGTGCGAGTCGCTGACGTACGCACGCAGGAGGGGTTCCCGCATCGCGCCTGAGTCGGTTCCCTTCAGCCAGTGGTCCCACCAGCGCAGGGTCTCCTGGAGGAAGCCGATGGCCGGGCCGGGCGGCAGGCCGCGGTCGGGGTACTGGTGGGACCAGGGGCCGATCAGGCCGCGGACGCGGTCGGCCAGCAGGTGCTCGACCAGGCGGAGCACCGTGTCGCGGTACGGGTCGTGCCAGCCGCCCACCGCCAGGACGGCGGCGTCGATCGCGCCGTAGTCCTCGCAGGCGCTGCCGTGGCGCCAGTAGCGGTCCCGGGTCTGGTGGTCCAGCCAGGTGTGGACGAGGGGCTCCACTTCCTCCAGGCGCTCCAGCCACAGCTCCCGCCAGGCCGCGCCGGCGTACCGCGGGTCCGGCGGGCGGCAGACGAAGGCGAGCATGGTGGCCGCCCAGGCGTGCATGTCCACCGCGAGGACGGAACCTCCCATGTAGTGCACGTCGTTGTCATAGCGATCGTCGGTGGAGCAGACCGTGACGATCGCCTTGAGCGGCTCGGGCGCGAGGGCCGCGATCTGGAGGGAGTTGAAGCCGCCCCAGGAGATGCCGAACATGCCGACCTTGCCGTCGCACCACGGCTGGGCCGCCAGCCAGTTCACCACCTCGACCCCGTCGGCCAGTTCCGTCGCCGAGTACTCGTCCGTCGGCACGCCCTCGCTGTTGCCGTGCCCGCGGACATCCACCCGGACGGAGGCGTAGCCGTGCCCGGCGTACCAGGGATGGCGTTGCCAGTCGCGGGGCGCGGTCCAGTCGGTCAGACGGTACGGCAGGTACTCGAGGAGCGCGGGCACGGGTTCGTCCGTCAGGGGGCGCCACACGCGCGCGTAGAGGAGTGTCCCGTCCGGGAGCGGGATGCGGAGGTCCTCGTGGGTCGTCTCGTAGGGGAAGGACGTACGGATGCGGATGCTCATCGGGGTGACCTCAGTGGACCGGGTGCGCGGATGTTCAGCGGGGTGACCTCAGTGGGCCGGGTGCGGCGGATGCCCGTCGGGGTGACCTCAGTGAACCGGGTGCGACAGAAGCTCATCGGGGTGGCCTCAATGGACCGGGTGCATCGTGCGGCGCAGCCAGGGCGCGGCCGCCATCACGGCCAGGCCCGCGGCTATCGCGACCGCGCCGTTGACGCCGAAGTAGGCCTGCTGGGAGACGTCGTCGTAGAGCTTCACCGTCTGGGCCTGGATGCCGTTCGCCAGGGCCAGGGACAGGAACCACAGGGACATGGTCTGGCTGGAGAAGGCGGCCGGGGCGAGCTTGGTCGTGGCCGACATGCCGGAGGTCTCCAGGAGGATGTCGCCGAGCCCGAGCAGGAGGTAGGAGCCGACGATCCACCAGGCGGACATCAGGTAGTCGCCGGAGGCGTGTCCGGACGTCGGCAGGGCCATCAGCAGGAACGACAGACCGCCGAGGACGACCCCGATCGCGATCTTGTTCGAGGCGTGCGGCTGGCCGCGGCCCATGCGGACCCAGAGCGCGGCGACCACGGGCGCGAGGCCGACCTCGAAGGCGCCCAGGGCGGAGGCGTACCAACTGGCGGGGAAGTCGAAGCCGAGGATCGTCGTCTCGGCGTTCGACGCGGCCAGCAGCATCATCGTCGAGTACGCCTGGAAGAGGATGAAGTTGAAGACGGTGGAGGCGAGAAAGAGGACGATGTACGGGCGCAGCCGGCCGCGTTCCCCGGGCGTCACCCGGGGGCTCATGAACATCACCGTGAAGTAGACGACCGGGGCGACCACCGAGACGAGGGTGAGCAGATCGACGAAGCGGTCCATGGTGAGCGGGCCGGCGGCGGCGAGGGCCGTCGCGATGAGCGCGGTGGCGGCGATCCCCGCGATGATCAGGCGGACGGCCCCGCGCATCGCCTCCGGCGCGAGGGCGAACTCCGCCGCGTGTCCCCGCCCGGCCAGGTGGCGGCGGCCCAGGACGTACTGGGCCAGGCCCAGCGTCATGCCGATCGCCGCCGCCGAGAAGCCCCAGTGCCAGCCCTGGTGGTCGCCGAGCCAGCCGGTGATCAGCGGGCCCGCGAAGGCGCCGATGTTGATCGCCATGTAGTAGAGCGCGAAACCGGCGTCGCGGCGGTCGTCGTCGGTGGCGTAGAGCTTGCCGACCATGGTGGCCGCGTTGGGCTTGAGCAGACCCGTGCCCGCGCTGATCAGGCCCAGGCCGGTCCAGGTCGTCGCGGCGGTGGGTACGGCCATGGAGTAGTGGCCGCAGGCGATCAGGATCCCGCCCCACAGCACCGCGCGGTACGAGCCGAGGATGCGGTCGGCGAGCCAGCCGCCGGCGACGGACACGAGGTAGACGAGGGTGCCGTAGGCGGCGGAGACGGAGGCGGCGGTTCCGGCCGACATGCCCAGGCCGCCGTGCGCCACCGTGTCGGCGAAATAGAGGACGAGGATGGCCTGCATACCGAGGAACGAGAAGCGTTCCCAGACCTCGAGACCGGAGAGGGTGAGCAGGCCTTTGGGCTGGCCGAAGAAGGCGTGGTCGTCGTCGGGGGACGGTGGCCGGTTCTCGGCCGTGGCATCGACGTCGATCTCGGACAATCTCTGCTGCTTCCGTGTAAGTCGGTAGATATCAGTTCATATCAAGTGATCAAAAACATACCGGGAGTGATCCGATACCGCCCGAGCTGCACGGGCGGGCGCTATCGGTGATCGAAACTTGACCGGATACGCTGACTTGAGTGATGGCAGCGACCTATCGACAAACCGTGTAATCGCCAGTAGACACCAGCAGACAGGAGACCCCTCGTGACCGTCGTCGGGCCGTTCGGGCTGAGCGTGCGGGACCAGGCTCTGGAAGCCGATGTCCAGGCCGGATTGGCGGCTGTCGAGGAGGGACTGCTCGAAGCCACCAAGAGTGAGGTTCCCTTCATCACCCAGGCCGCCCAACACCTGGTGCGGGCGGGTGGAAAGCGCTTCCGGCCGTTGCTTGTGATGCTCTCTGCCCAGTTCGGGGATCCGTATGCGCCGGGGATCGTGCCGTCGGCGGTGGTGGTGGAGCTGACCCACCTGGCGACCCTGTACCACGACGACGTGATGGACGAGGCCGCCGTGCGGCGCGGGGTCGACAGCGCCAACGCCCGCTGGGGCAACTCGGTCGCCGTCCTCACGGGTGACTTCCTGTTCGCCCGCGCCTCGCACATACTGGCCGACCTCGGGCCGGAGGCGGTGCGGGTTCAGGCGGAGGCGTTCGAACGGCTGGTCACCGGTCAGATCCTGGAGACGGCGGGGCCGACGGACGGGCGCGACCCGGTCGAGCACTACCTCGATGTCCTGGCCGGCAAGACGGGGTCGCTGGTGGCGGTGTCGTGCCGCTTCGGCGCGATGATGTCGGGCGCCGACGAGACGGTGATCGACGTGCTGACCCAGTACGGCGAGCGTCTTGGCGTCGCCTTCCAGTTGGCCGACGACGTCCTGGACATCGCCTCCGACTCGCACGAGTCCGGGAAGACGCCGGGCACGGATCTGCGCGAGGGCATTCCCACGCTGCCGGTGCTGCGGCTGCGGGAGCGGGCGGCCCGGCTGGGGCTGGCCGAGGACATCGCGCTGTGCGAGCTGCTGGACTCCGACCTGGGCGAGGACGCGCGGCTCGAGGAGGCGCTGGCCGGGCTGCGGGCGCATCCCGCACTGGAGCAGGCCCGCAAGGACACCGTCCGCTACGCCGAGGACGCGCGGTCCGCGCTTGCCCCGCTGCGGGACTGCGATGCGAAGCTGGCGCTGATGGAGATGTGCGATGCGGTGGTGCATCGGGCGGGGTGAGCTGTACTGGGGGCGTTCGTTTAGGGGGCGGGGTGGCCTGGAGTGGGGGTGCCCATCCACCGGGCGGGTGGCCTGTAGTGGGGTGCCCATTCAGCGGGCGGGGTGACCTGTAGCGGGGGGACCATTCACCGGGTGGGGGTGGCCTGGAGTGGGGGTGCCCATCCACCGGGCGGGCTGACCTGTACCGGGAGCGCCCATCCACCGAGCGGGCTGACCCATACCGGGAGCGCCCATCCAGCGAGCGGCCATCCTGCGAGATGTGACCCATGCCACACGGTTGAACTGATCCAAACCGAGA
Source organism: Streptomyces sp. NPDC050619 (assembly GCF_040654815.1). Lineage (NCBI taxonomy): Bacteria > Bacillati > Actinomycetota > Actinomycetes > Kitasatosporales > Streptomycetaceae > Streptomyces > Streptomyces sp. NPDC050619. The sequence continues at coordinate 66,019 of NZ_JBFAIR010000021.1, forward strand.
TGTGCCCCGTATCCATGCCCAGAAGCAGACGCGGCGGGCGTTGGCTGACGTACGGGAGACACGGGGAGACACCACCATCATGGGCATGAACACGACGTCGTCGAAGCGCCGCCAGAGACTGCTCGTCACCAGCGCCGGGTTGACCGCCCTCGCCGGTATCGCCGCCGGGGTGGCCCCGGCGTACGCCCACCCGGACCACGCCGCCGAAAGCGTCACCCTTCTCGCCGCGAGCCTCCAGGGCGCGGGCGAGGTGCCCGTGCAGGGCGGCCCGGCCGTCGGCGACCAGGACGGAGCCGCGCTGGAATTCGTCAAGGTCGAGGGGGACACGGTGTCTGTCGCCGTGCAGTGGCGCGGCACCGGCAAGCCGACCGCCCTCCACCTCCACCAGGGCGCCAAGGGCGCCAACGGCGACGTCAAGGTCGACTTCACCAAGCTGCTCGACGCAAAGAGCGCGAAGAGCGCCAAGAGCTCCAGCAGCAAGGACCGCAGCCTCACCGGAACCGTCAAGGTCAAGGACACGGCGCTGCTCGACGCGCTGAAGTCCGAACCCGGCTCCTTCTACGCCAACCTGCACACGGCCGAGTTCCCGGGCGGTGCCGTCCGCGGCCAGCTCCACCCGGTCACCGTCGCCTCCTTCGACTTCCGCGACGCGCTCGACAACTTCCAGGCGTCCGTCATCAAGGGCAAGCAGATCTACGAGTGCAAGCCGGCCGAGGGCGGCGGCTACGCCTTCGCGCAGCGGGACGTCAGCGCCGTACTCGCCGGCGGCATCGCGCACTCCTTCGTGCAGCCCAACTCCGGTACGCCGCGGTGGATCGCGCCCGACGGCAGCGCGGTCACCGGGTCGGTGCTCACCAAGTCCCCGAACGGGGACAAGAACATCCCCGAACTGGACCTCAGGGCCACCCAGTCCGGCAAGCAGCGCGGACTGCTCGCCGACACCGCGGAGATCCTGCGGCTGAATACCGTCGGCGGCGTCGCCCCGGCCGGCTCCTGCTCGCCGGGCACGATCGTCGGCGTGCCGTACCAGGCGGACTACGTGTTCATCGGTTCCTGAAGGTTCCTGAAGGTTCTTTGGTCCCTGAAAAACGAGCGCGTCGGGGCGGCGCCTGCCGGACAACCCTTACGGGTCGGGGGAGGCGCCGCCTTCGTGTGTCATACCGCAGGTGTACGCGGAGTTGAGCCCGGGGGTTGACGAATTCCGGTGGCCGATTTGGTCAGATGGAGACAGCGGGAAAACACCACTCCTCACCGATTCGGGTGAGAATGGCGGCTACGGGGTGGACACAGGGGAGTTGAAAGGCCGCCGCCGACGACGGAGGTAAGAACCACATGGCACCGAACGAATCCGACGACAGCACGACCGACAGCGCGACCGCCGCGGAGGCCGACGACCGATACGCGGGCCGGCGCAAGGCCGCGCGGTACGTCGTCCCGGTCGCGGTGGTGGGGGTGGCGGCGGCGACCATCGGGCTCGTCCCCGCCCTCGCCGACTCCGGCGACCCCGACCTGCCGAAGGTCAGCGCACAGCAACTCATCGAGAAGATCGCCGCGTCGGACGTGCAGCAGCTGTCCGGCACGGTGAAGATCACCACGGATCTGGGGCTGCCCGACCTGGGCGGTCTGGAGAGCAGCCTGACCTCCGGCGCCATGAAGTCGGGCGAGGGATCGTCCGCGGACCCCACCAGCAAGCTCACCGAACTGGCGTCCGGCACGCACACCCTGCGCGTCGCGGCCGACGGCCCGGACAAGCAGAAGCTCTCGCTGATGGAGAACGCCGCCGAGTACAGCGTGATCCACAGCGGCAAGGACGTCTGGGGCTACGACAGCAAGTCGAACGAGGTCTACCACGCGACCGGCTCCGACAGTGCGGACAGCTCCGGTGGCTCCGACCGCTCCGGCCGCTCCGGCAAGGAAGCGAAGGAAGACGTCCCCGCCACGCCCAAGGACCTCACCGAGGAGGCCCTCAAGGCGGTCGACGACACGACCTCCGTGACCGTCGACGGCACCGCGCAGGTCGCCGGCCGGGACTCCTACCGCCTCGTCATCAAGCCCAAGGACTCCGGTTCCACGGTCGGCGCGATCACCGTGGCCGTGGACGCGAAGACCGGGATGCCGCTGAAGTTCACGCTGACCCCGGCGAGCGGCGGCGCCGCCGTGATCGACGCGGGCTTCACCCAGGTCAGCTTCGCGAAGCCGGCCGCGTCGACCTTCGACTTCACGCCGCCCAAGGGCGCGAAGATCACCGAGGGCGGGGATGTCGAGCACGACAGGGCAGGCGCGAAGTCCGAGGGGGACCTCGGCAAGGGCCACGACGGACTTGACGGTCTGGACGGTCTGGACGGTCTGAAGGTCATCGGCGAAGGCTGGAACTCCGTCGCCACCTTCGACACCGGCGGCGAGGGCATGCCGACCGGCTCCGCGGCCGGCGGCGACCTGGGCGGCTTCATAGACTCGCTCGGCGACAAGGTGACCGGCAAGTTCGGCTCCGGCACGGTCTTCTCCACCCGCCTGGTCAACGCCCTGATGACGGACGACGGCAAGCTCTACGTCGGCGCCGTCAGCAAGGACGCCCTGGTGAAGGCGGCGAACGCGGGGCAGTAAGTACCGTACGCACATGCGATGAGTGCCGTACGCGTACGAGGAATCGAGGAAGCCGATGGGCGAACCGTCCGCCACGGAGCCGGATCCGGAGCCGGAGCCCGGGCCGATGGGTGCGGGTGGGACAGATGACGACAGCGTCATCACCACCCGCGCGCTCACCAAGCGCTACCGCGGCGGGCAGCTCGCCGTCGACGGTCTCGACCTGACCGTCCCGGTGGGCAGCGTCTTCGGCTTCCTCGGCCCGAACGGCTCCGGCAAGACCACCACCATCCGCATGCTGATGGGGCTCATCGAGCCCACCTCCGGGTCGGCCCGCGTACTGGGCCGTCCCATGCCGCGCTCGACACGCGCCGTACTGCCGCACGTGGGCGCGCTGATCGAGGGGCCCGCCCTGTACGGCTTCCTCTCCGGCCGCGAGAACCTGCTGCGGTACGACGCCGCCGACCCGACCGCCGACCCGCGCACCCGGCGTACCCGCGTCGCGGCGGCGCTGGACCGGGTGGGTCTCGCGGCAGCCGCGGGCAAGAAGGCGAAGGCGTACTCGCTCGGCATGAAGCAGCGGCTCGGCCTCGCGGCCGCGCTGCTCCAGCCGCGCAAACTGCTCGTCCTGGACGAGCCGACCAACGGCCTCGACCCGCAGGGCATGCGCGAAATCCGCTCCCTGATCCGGGAGTTGGCTTCGGACGGCACGACCGTCTTCCTCTCCTCCCACCTGCTCGACGAGATCGAGCAGGTGTGTACGCACGTGGCGGTGATGGCACGGGGCCGCCTGATCACCCAGGGACCGGTGGCGGACCTGGCGGCGGGGGTACGCGGCCGGCTCGTCGTGACGACGCCGGACGCGGGTGAGGCGGCACGGGTGCTGAAGGAGCAGGGGGTCGGGGATGTCGTGGTGGCCGAGGACCAGGTGTCGGGCGAACCCCCGGACCGCGATCTCGCCGACCTGAACGCCGCGCTGGTGAAGGCCGGTGTCCGCGTCCGCGGCTTCGGGGTCGAACGGCCCTCTCTGGAGGACGCGTTCGTGGCGCTCACGGGGGAGGGGTTCGATGTCGCGGGCTGAAGTTCTTGATCAAGGCTCGCGTGAAGGCCCCCGTAAGCCCAGCCTGTTGTGGACGTTCGGGCTGTTCCGCAGCGAGTTGCTGACCACCTTCCGGCGCTGGCGCACGCTCGCGCTCCTCGGTGTCCTGGCCGCCGTGCCGATCCTGGTCGGGATCGCGGTGAAGATCGAGACGAGCGACGGCTCGTCGCCCGGCGGCGGAGGCGGGCAGGGCCCGGCGTTCATCTCGCAGATCACCAACAATGGCCTGTTCCTGGTCTTCACCGCGCTGGCCGCGACCCTCCCGTTCTTCCTGCCGATGGCGATCGGCGTCATCGCGGGCGACTCGATCGCCGGCGAGGCGGGCGCGGGCACCCTGCGCTACCTCTTGGTCGCCCCCGCCGGCCGCAGCCGCCTGCTGCTCACCAAGTACGCGACCGTGATGGCCTTCTGCCTGGTGGCCACGCTCGTGGTCGCGGTCTCGGCGCTGACGGTCGGAGCGCTGCTCTTCCCACTCGGTGAGCTGACGACCATCTCCGGCACGCGGATCAGCTTCGAGGAGGGTCTGGGGCGGGCCGTGCTGATCGCCCTGATCGTCGCCGCGTCACTGGTGGGCGTGGCGGCCCTGGGCCTGTTCGTCTCGACCCTGACCAGCAGCGGCATCGCGGCCATGGCGACGACTGTGGGCCTGCTGATCACGATCCAGATCCTCGACCAGATCCCCCAGCTCCACGCCATCCAGCCGTACTTCTTCTCCCACTACTGGCTGTCCTTCGCCGACCTCATGCGCGACCCGGTGTACTGGGACGACCTGCTGAAGAACCTCGGCATCCAGTCCCTGTACGCGGCGGTGTTCGGCGCGGCGGCCTGGGCGCGGTTCACGGCGAAGGATGTGGGGTCCTAGTTGCCCCATTTGCCCTAGTTGTCTCAGTTGTTCTAGTTATCTTAGTTGTCGTAGGGGAAGCGCGCGAGCGGCGCCTGCCGGGCGAAGAACGTCTTGGCGCGGTTCAGTGCCTCGGTGTGCTTCAGTACGTCACCGGGCTTGCTGCCGTTGCCGAGCAGCACCCCGCCGAAGCGCATGCCCATGTACGCGGCCGAGTTGTTGAGTGTCCCGACCAGTGGGTCGGCGACCTCCTCTTCCTCGTGGGCGAGCACGGTGACGCCCCAGAGCGTCCGCCCGGCCAGCGTCGCCTTGAAGTCCACGCCCGGGGTGCGCAGCCAGCCCGCCCAGAAGTCCAGGTAGCGCTTGACGGGGGCGGGGAGGGAGTACCAGTACAGCGGCGACACGATCACGATGTCCGTCGCCGCGAGCGTCGCGTCCAGCAGTCGTGCCACGTTGCCCTCAGTCGGGCGGACATGATCACTGTCGTGTCGCAGGTCCACGAAGTCCGGCAGCGGATGCTCCGCGAGGCTGATCCACTCCTGCTCGACATCTCCGGGGAGCTGCTCGGCGGCCCTGCGGGCCAGCATTTCGGTGTTGCTCTCGGTGCGGCTGCTGCCGAGAACGAACAGGAAGCGGCGGGTCATGGGTCCCCCATCAGGCGGCATGGAGCTATTGAATGCGCTTGCACTAAATGCGTATGCACTAAATGTGCATGCAATCAATATAGACGATCGGCGGTCCGGAGCAAGAGCTCTTCCCGCCCGTGCGGCGCCACCAACTGGAGCCCGACCGGACACCCGTCGGGGCCGAAGCCCGCCGGGAGGCTGATCGCCGGGTGCCCGCTCAGGTTGAACGCCCAGGTCAGGGCCGTGGAGTAGCGGTCGCCAGGGCCTTCGTGGCCGTGCGGCGGGGTGGGGGTCGTCGGTGTCAGGAGCAGTTCCGCCTCGGCGAAGAGGGCGTCCAGCCGACGGTCGTTCTCCGCCCGGATGCGGTGCGCGGAGGTGAGTTCCGCGCCGTCGGACCGCAGCGCGAGCCAGGCGGGCGCCGGGTCTTCGAGCCGGAGGGCGGTGCGGGGCGATACGAGCCGCAGGGCACCGGCTTCCGCGAGGCGTAGGGCGGCCGCACGGGCGATCTCGACGATGTCGGGGGCGGGGGCGGGGGCGGGGTCGGCGAAGCCGAGGTCGGGGGACCAGACGGCGGTTGGAGGGGCGGTGGTTGGAGCGGGGGTGGTCGGAGGGGCGGTGGTTGGAGCGGGGGTGATTGGAGCCGGGGTGGTTGGAGCGGGGGTGATTGGAGCCGGGGTGGTTGGAGCGGGGGTGGTTGGAGCGGGGGTGGTCGGAGGGGCAGTGCTTGGTGCATCGGCTGGCTTTGCCGACATCACCCGCCAGTACGCCGCCGCGTCCGACACGGTGCGGGTGAGCACGCCGGGCGCCGTGAGCCCCGTACGGTCGGCCGTCGGCAGCCGTCCGTTCGTGACCTTCAGCCCGACCACACCGCACCACGCCGCGGGGATCCGCACCGACCCAGCCCCGTCGCTCCCGGTCGCCAGCGGCACCAGCCCCGCCGCGACCGCCGCCGCGGACCCGGCCGAGGATCCGCCCGGCGTACGGTCAGCCCGCCACGGGTTGACCGTACGGCCATGGGCGCCAAGTCCCCAGGTCTGCCACGGAGTTCCCGGCCCCGGGACGGCCGTGGCGCCCACCGCCACACACCCGGCGGCCAGCAGCGGAGCCGCCGTACGCAGCCCGTTCCTGCCCTTGACCCCGATCGGGACCCCGGCCAGCGGGAGCCGCTGGCCCGCGGCAACCCGAGCGTCCACGTCGCGCGCCCGCCGCAGCACGTCCTCGCCCCACACCTCGATGAACGCGCACAGGGTCGGCTCGGCCCGCCCGATCCGCTCCAGCGCCGCCGCGACGACATCGACCGCGGACAGGGCACGCGTCCGTACGGCGGAGGCGATGCGTTCGGCCGACAGTGATGCGAAGTCGGACAGGTCGGGCAAGGTCGTGTCGCTCAACGCGACCCACCGGCTGCCCGTGTGAGGCGGGCGAGTGCCTGGGGCTCGCGGGGTGGGGTTCTGCTCAGGTCGCCCGGGCACCAGGCGGTCGCCAGGGTCGGCGAGGTCGTGCGGGTCAACGGGACCGCCCGGCCGCCCCTGTCAGGCGGGCCAGCGCCTCGGCCTCGCGGGGCCGGGTTCTGCCCAGGTCGCCCAGGCGCCAGGCGGTCACCCACGGCACGCGGTACACGTCGATCGCCGACTCGATGGCCTTGACCTGTTGGGCGAGGGGTCGCGGCAGCCGGCCGGGGGCGTCCGCGACCAGCACCACCGCGTCGAGGTCGAGCCCCGGCGGCGCCTCCCCGCGCCGGAAGACCTCCACCGCACGCAGGACGGCATGCAGTCCGGCCGCGTGGGTACGGGCGACGAGCAGGACCGACGGCGGGTCGGCGGGGCCCGGCCAGTCGCGTCCGCAGTCGTGGCCGCCGTAGACACTGGCCAGGGTGGAGGTGCCCGCGCCGCCGTGGGTGCCGAGGAAGGAGAAGCGGCGGGGCGCGGCGGAGGCGGGGGCAGTGGCACGGGCAGGCTCAGGCTCGGGCGATCTTGGCTCTTGCCCCGGCTCCGGCTCCGGCACGGCTACCGGTCCGCGGATCCAGATCTCCGGCCCTTGCTGCACATCCGTACGCATGCCCGCGTTCCTCTCTCGTCACCTCGACATCCCTCCCGCTACCCCGCTACCCCCTGATGCTCATGACATCCGAGACGCGCTCTGACGTGGTGTGAGTTCCTGGAACCAGCCTGTGACGTCACGGTGACGTGAGAACCGTGGGCGAGCGGAGAGACTCGACAGTACGTATACGACCGGATCTTGACGCCGGGAACGGAAACCCGACGGCTGGAGGGCGCACCATGGAAACCGAACGCGTTGTCCGGCGACTGCCCGACGCATCCGAGTGAGGGAACCGATGTCTCGACTGAGCCGCGGCAAGAAGCGGGACCACCAGCGCGCCGCGCACCCGGCCGCGCCCGCGGCGGCACCGATCGACGTCTACGTCCCCGCTGCGCCCGGACCCGGTGCGGGCGGTGCGGGTGTTGTGGGCGTAGTGGGCAGTGCGTCGGTCGGGGGCGTGCGGGTCGTCGCGGCTTCCGGCGAGGAGATCCAGCACGCCGTCCTGAACCACCTCCACCGCATCGCCCTCGCCACCGGCCACCGCGTCCTCGCCACGATCCACGACGAACGCATCGGCTACGTCATCCCGCTCCACGTCGACCCCGACGGCTCCAGCAGCTTCGCCTCCGACCCGGCACCGATGGCCCCGTGGGGGGAGCCGAGTGATGCGCCGGCTCCGCCGACCACGAACTTGGGGGCGCCGGCGCCCGCAGCCTCAGTGGAGCCGCGGTGGGCGCAACGGGACAACCCCACGCACATGCTGCGGCCGGTGTCGGAGCCCGTGCGGGATGCGGTCCCCACGTTTCCGATGCGGGCCGTGTCCGAGACGCCGGCGGCCGATGAGCCCGAGTCAGCCTTCGCGCCGCGGCCGATCCCGCAGCCACCCCTGGGCCCGGCCCCCGGCACCGTCGCCCCTCCGACGGGGGAGTTCGGCCCGCCACCGGTAATGGACACGAATCCAGCGCCGACGCCCGATGCCGCACCCATCGGTGACGCCGCGCCCATGCCCGATCCCGCCTCCATCCGAGATGCCGCGCCCGTCCGTGATGCGGAGTCCATCCGCGATCCCGGTTTCATGCCTGATCAGGCGTCCGCCCGTGATGCCGCGCCTATTGGTGATGCCGCGTCTGTGCGTGATGCGGGGTCCATCCGCGAGGCTGGGGTCCTGCCCGATGCCGCGTCCATCCGCGATCCCGCGTCCATGTCCGAGCCTGCGTCTGCCCGTGATGCCGCGCCTATTCGTGATGCCGCGTCCGTGCGTGATGCGGGGTCCATCCGCGAGGCTGGGGTCCTGCCCGATGCCGCGTCCATCGGCGATCCCGCGTCCACGTCCGAGCCCGCGTCCGCCCGTGAAGCCGCGCCTATCCGCGATGCCGCGCCTATCCGCGATGCCGCGCCTATCCACGATGCGGGGTCCATCCGTGAGTCTGTGCTCAAGCCCCAGCCCGCGTCCATGCCCGAGCCCGCATCCACCCGCGATGCCGCCTGCGTCCCCGATCCCGCGCCCATCCCCAACCCCGACCCAACCCCCATCCCCAACCCAACCCCCAACCCCAACCCCACCCTCACCCCGGACGACCTAGCCCTAGCCTCCGCCCTCCCCCTCGACCTCGACCCAGACCCCAAGCCCACCCCGCCCCGAGGCTTCGACGCGGTAGCCGAAGCCGTGCTCGGGGACGGTCTGCTCACCGTCCCCGGCGACGGCACCGCGCCCGCGCTGCTCGCGGAGCCCATGGCGCGGATCAACGAGGCCGTAAAGGATGGACGGACAGAGGCGGCGGCGGAGCTGGCGGAGCGGACCATGGCGGAGGCCTCGGGGACGCTGGGGCCGGAGCACCCCGAAGTGCTCCGGCTGCGCGAACTCACCGCATATATCGCCTACTTGGTCGACGACCCGGTCCGCTCCTTCCACCTCTCCCTCGACCTGGCTCGCATCCGACACGGCGCCCGGGAGGCGGAGGAGGCGTACGGCAGCATCCAGAGCGCGGCCACTGCCTGGCGCGCCGTACGCGACCCCGTACAGGGCCTGGACCTGGGCCACGCCCTGATCGACTTGTGGAGCGAACTCATGGCCGAGGACGGCCCGGCCGCCGAGGACAGCGAGCAACTGGAGAAGGCCCGCACCCGCATGGGCCGCCTCACCGAACGAGCCCGCACCGCCCGTTGACCCCGGTCACCCCGGCCGACCCCCGCTGACCAGTCACCACTCACCAGTCACCACTCACCACTCACTAGTCACCAGTCACCACTCACCACTCACTAGTCACCAGTCAACACTCACCAGTCACCACGCCCCCCCCCGCACCGCCACGCCCCCCGGCACCCCCCTACGCCGACAACTCCCACACCACGTACGCGATCGCGTCACTGTTCCGGTTCAGGGCGGTGTCGTTGATGTTGGCGGTCGTGTCGCAGGACGAGTGGTAGCAGCGGTCGAAGGCCTGCCCCGCCGTACCGCCCCACTTGGCGGCCTGCGCCGCCGACTTGACCCTGCTCGCGCCGGTGAAGAGCCCGCCGACGGGCACACCCGCGCTCTTGAAGGGCGCGTGGTCGGAGCGGCCGTCGCCCTCGGTCTCGATCTCCGTCGCGACGCCGAGGCCGGTGAAGTAGTCCTTGAAGGACTTCTCGATGGCCGGGTCGTCGTCGTAGACGAAGTAGCCGGGGTTCGGCGAGCCGATCATGTCGAAGTTCAGGTAGCCACTGATCCGTGCGCGGTTCGCCGCGCTGAGGCTGTTGACGTAGGTGCGGGAGCCCACCAGCCCCAGCTCCTCCGCGCCCCACCAGGCGAACCGGAGATGCTTGGTGGGCTGGAGGTTCGCCCGCGCCACGGCCAGCGCGGTCTCCAGGACGGCCGCCGAGCCGGACCCGTTGTCGTTGATGCCGGCGCCGGAGGAGACGCTGTCGAGATGCGAGCCCGCCATCACGATCTGGCCCGTGTCCCCGCCGGGCCAGTCGGCGATCAGGTTGTAACCGACGCGGCCGGAGGACGTGAACTGCTGGACGGCCGTGGTGAATCCGGCCGCGTCCAGCTTGGCCTTCACGTAGTCGAGCGAGGCCTTGTAACCGGCGCGGCCGTGCGCGCGGTTGCCGCCGTTGGCGGTGGCTATCGACTGCAACTGCGTCAGATGAGCCTTGACATTGGCCACGGGGATGTCGGGCGCCGCGGCCACCGCGGGTTCGGGCGCGGGGGCCGCGCCGGCTATGGACCCGCCGGCCAGGAGCGAGACGGCCGCGACGACGGCGGTGGCCGTGGCGCGTCCGGGAACCGAGAGCTTCATGTGGGGGCTCCGAATTCCTTGGGAATCACAGGGATTCCACAGCGAATGGGGTGCCTGGATGGTGAAGCTGAGGCTGACGCTCCGTCAAGGGCGCATTCCGGTCAGCGCTGTTCGCATAACGGATGGCTCGTGCTCAGTGCACGCAAAACTGAGCCCTGCTCTTGGGCCGGGGTCTTCTTCGGGTTCTGTTCCTGCCGGTCGGCATGGACTGGCCGTATCCGGCGATGCTGCCGACGCTGTACCTCGCGAGCACCGCCTTCGCACTGGCGTACGGTCCGCTGACCGTCGCCGCGACGGACGGGGTGGCCGACACCGAACAGGGCCTGGCGGGCGGCCTGCTGAACACCGCGACACAGTTCGGTCCGGCGAACGGGATCTCGGCGGTGACCGCGGTCTACGGCTTGGCGTCCAGCGGCTCGGGTTCGGGACCGGAGGGCACGCTCTCAGCCTTCCGTACGGCGCTCACGGTGCCCGTCGGCATGGTCGTGCTGGCCCTGCTGCTCGCGGCCCTGAGCGTACGGGCGGCCCGGCGCGCATTGCGCAGGGCGTCCCAGGTGAGCAGCGTCAGCGCCAGCCAGACCAGCGCGAAGCCCGCCCAGCGCTCGGGCGGCATGGCCTCGTCGAAGTAGAGGATGCCGAGCAGGAACTGGAAGACCGGAGCCAGATACTGCAGCAGCCCCAGTGTGGACAGGGGCACGCGGATCGCGGCCGCGCCGAAGCAGACGAGGGGGATCGCGGTGACGACGCCGGTCGCGGCGAGCAGGGCCGCGTGGCCCGGGCCCTCGGTGGTGAAAGTGGACTCGCCGTGCGCGGAGAGCCACAGCAGATAGCCGAGCGCGGGCAGGAACTGGATCGCGGTCTCGGCGGTCAGCGACTCGAGACCGCCGAGGTTGACCTTCTTCTTCACCAGGCCGTAGGTGGCGAAGGAGAAGGCGAGGGTGAGGGAGATCCACGGCGGCTGCCCGTATCCGATGGTCAGCACGAGGACGGCGGTGAAGCCGACCCCGACCGCCGTCCACTGCACGGGCCGCAGCCGTTCCTTCAGGAGCAGGACGCCCATCGCGATGGTGACGAGCGGGTTGATGAAGTACCCGAGCGAGGCCTCGACCACGTGACCGGCGTTCACCGACCAGATGTAGACGCCCCAGTTCACGGTGATGAGGGCCGCGGCGATCGCGACGAGCCCGAGCCGGCGCGGCTGCCGCAGCAGCTCACCGGCCCACGCCCAGCGCCGTACGACCAGCAGCGCGACCGCGACGAAGAGGAGGGACCAGACCATCCGGTGCGCGAGGATCTCGAGCGCCCCGGCGGGCTTCAGCAGCGGCCAGAAAAGGGGCACGATCCCCCACATCCCGTAAGCCGCGAAGCCGTTCAGCAGTCCTATGTGCCGCTCACCCTTCGACTTCCCGCTCACGGTCCCCTCTTTCTCGCATCACGCACGCTCGCCTGCAAGAAGGTAACGCCGAGCACCCCCGCCTGTCATGCCCGTATCGCTATACGGTCATGACAGGCGGGGTCGTGCACCCAGGGGCCTTAGGGGGAGTGCGCCCCTGAGCGTCTACGCCAGAACTCCTCAGCCCAGGCGCAAGCCCTTATATGGCTTTGTCAGCCCTTGAGCGCGACCGTGATCGCCTCGGCGAGCGGCGTGGTCGGACGCCCGGTCAGCCGGGAGAGGTCGCCGCTGGACACGACCAGCTCGCCCTTCTCTATGGAGGCGTCCACGCCGGCCAGGGTCGCGGCGAGCGGCTCGGGCAGCCCGGCGCCGGTCAGGATGCCGATCAGGGCGTCGACCGAGACCGGGCTGTAGGCGATCTCCTTGCCGGTCTGCCGGCTCAGCTCGGCCGCGTACTCGGCGAAGCTCCACGCCTCGTCGCCGCCCAGCTCGTACGTCTTGTTCTCGTGCCCCTCGCCGGTCAGTACGGCGACGGCGGCCGCCGCGTAGTCGGCACGCGAGGCGGAGGAGACCCGGCCCTCGCCCGCGGCGGCCAGGACCGCGTTGTGCTCCAGCACCGGGGCGAGGTTCTCGGTGTAGTTCTCGTGGTACCAGCCGTTGCGCAGCAGCGCGTACGTCACGCCGGAGGCGAGGAGCGCCTCCTCGGTGCCCCGGTGGTCGTCGGCGAGGGCGGCGGACAGGCTGCCGGGGGCGCTGGTGTAGGCGAGGAGCGCCACACCGGCCGCCTTGGCGGCGTCGATCACGCCCTTGTGCTGCTGGACACGGCCCTTGTCGAACTCGTTGCCGGACACGAGCAGCACCTTGTCGCCGGCCGCGAAGAGCCCGTCGAACGTCTCCGGGGCGTTGTAGTCGGCCACTGCGATCTTCACTCCGCGGCCCGCGAGGTCGGCGGCCTTCTCCGGGGTGCGGACGACGGCGGTGATCTGGTCCGCCGGAACCTTCTCCAGCAGCTGCTCCACGACGTGGCGGCCCAGGTGTCCGGTTGCTCCGGTGACGACGATGCTCATGATCAGAACTCCTTGTGGGGTGCGATGTCGCTAACCATAGGGGGTGCGCTAACTCAGCGAAAGTACCCACTTTGAAGTAAGGTACCGACATGGCCGTAAGTGATGTGATGACAGCCGGGGCGACGAACGGCGAGGCGATGTGCCCGCACCGCCTGGTCCTGGAGCATGTGACGTCCCGCTGGGGCGTCCTCGTCCTGATCGAGCTGCTCGATCGCCCCTACCGCTTCAGCGAGCTGCGCCGGGCCATCGGCGGCGTCAGCGAGAAGATGCTGACCCAGACCCTCCAGACCCTGGAGCGCGACGGCCTCGTCCACCGCGACGCCAAGCCGGTCATCCCCCCGAGGGTCGACTACTCCCTGACCGACCTGGGCCGCGAGGCGGCCGAGCAGGTGCGCGCCCTCGCGCTGTGGACGCAGGAGCGGATGGGGGAGGTGCAGAAGGCGCGGGAGGGGTACGACGCGCGGAAGCGGGGCTCTGAGCAGGGCTGAAGCACCGGGCCCCAGGCGCCTGAAGGAGTGCGCACGGCGCCAGGGGGCACACATATGTCAGGGCGTTGGTCGACATGCGAGACACGTCCTTCCATGCGCCCCCTCTCCGCCTCCCACGCCGACTTCAGTCGCCCGGCACGCTGGATGCGGAGTGCCACACCCACCGTGCCCCACCCGTGGTGCCGCCCTTCGGTGCACGGTTACCGGATCCAGGGGGATGCCTTGACATGGCCACACAGAAACGGGCCGCGCGCAGTATCGGTTCTGCGGCAGTCGCGGGGCTCGGCCTGATGCGGGCGTTCTTCGCCCGCGGCACCCGCCGCCGAGCCCAGGAGGAGCTCCTGGCCCAGTTGCTCCAGCAGCTCACGCTGATGACCGAGGAGATCCGCCGGGCGAATCTGATCCAGCAGTACCGCCTCACTGTGGACCAGTTGGACCGGATGGTCGACGACCCGTCCCTGGCGGACGCCGCGAGCACGCTGCCCGGGCTCTCCGAGGGCAGACGGCGTCAGATGATCTTCGCCAACAGGCAGTACGGCAACTTGCTGCTGACCTATCGCGTCGGTGTGTGCGAGTGGGACGAACTGCTCGGTCACTTACGCGTGTTGTGCAGAAACGCGTCCTTCGCCGAATACTGGGACCGCACGGTCGAGCACCGCAAGAGCCTTCCGGCGGATTCGGTGGAAGCGCGGGTCGGTGCCGCCGTGGACATCATGCTGGAGGAGCTGGCGGACGACCCCGACGAGTGGTGGATCGTGGGGCCCCCGCCGTCTGCCGAGCCGACGTCCTGATGCGGTCGTCAATGCATGGCCTGTCACTCCTGCAAACGGAGGTAATTTCCGCGAAATCCGGGCCGGGAGAAGGTGATCTTGGTAGCCTGTGCGGGCTTCGCTACCCCGTCCTGGTGGATAGCTTTCCGGTCCTAGAGAAGGCTCCGAGTGCCCCGCGAAATCCCTGCTCTCAGCGTTGTCCGCCGCATCGGAGACTCACCCAAGGTACGGGGTAGCCAAACCGCCGAAACCTGTCCGGACGTCTTCGAGTTGAGCGACGGCAGTTTCGCCGTCATCGGCACTGAGTCCACCGCCGCCCTGGACCCGCTCCTCCCCCCGGATGCGGCGCGCGCCGATTACGAGCGGATCGTTGTGATCGACCGCGAGACCCTCATCCGTGCGAAGCGGGACATTCCCGACGTCTGACGCCGGGGGCGGGCGCCTCGCGTGAGGCATCCACCCGTGCGCCCCCTTTCCGCCTCCCGCGCAGGCTTGTGCCGAGCGGGACATCCCGGACGCATCGCTCGTGCGGAGGGCCTGGGTCGCGTCGCGTACCCAGGCCCTCACGTGTCGCGCGCCGGTCGGCCCAGTCAGCCGACGACTGTCCAGGTGTCCCCGCCGGCCAGCAGCGCCGCCAGGTCCCCCTTGCCGTTCTGCTCGATGGCCGTGTCCAGCTGGTCCGTCATCTGCGTGTCGTAGACGGGGCGTTCCACGGAGCGCAGGACGCCGATGGGGGTGTGGTGCAGGGTGTCGGGGTCGGCCAGGCGCGACAGCGCGAACGCGGTCGTCGGGGACGCGGAGTGGGCGTCATGGACGAGGATGTGATCCTCGTTCTCAGGTGTCACCGTGACGACCTTCAGGTCGCCGGTGGCCGGATCCCGTACGACGCCCCGCGCACCGTCCGCCCCGAAGCGGATCGGCTGCCCGTGCTCCAGGCGGATCACCGCTTCCTGTGCCTGCTGCCGGTCCTTGAGGACCTCGAAGGCGCCGTCGTTGAAGATGTTGCAGTTCTGGTAGATCTCGATCAGGGCGGTGCCCTTGTGGGCGGCGGCCTGTCGCAGTACCTCAGTGAGGTGCTTGCGGTCGGAGTCCACCGTCCGCGCCACGAAGGACGCCTCCGCGCCGATCGCCAGCGACACCGGATTGAAGGGCGCGTCCAGCGAGCCCATCGGCGTCGACTTGGTGATCTTCCCGACCTCGGAGGTCGGGGAGTACTGGCCCTTCGTCAGGCCGTAGATGCGGTTGTTGAACAGCAGGATCTTCAGGTTCACATTGCGGCGCAGGGCGTGGATCAGGTGGTTGCCGCCGATGGAGAGCGCGTCGCCGTCGCCGGTGACGACCCACACCGACAGGTCGCGGCGCGAGGAGGCCAGGCCCGTCGCGATCGCGGGCGCGCGGCCGTGGATGGAGTGCATGCCGTACGTGTTCATGTAGTACGGAAAGCGGGAGGAGCAGCCGATGCCGGAGACGAAGACGATGTTCTCCTTGGCCAGGCCCAGCTCGGGCATGAAGCCCTGGACCGCCGCGAGGATCGCGTAGTCACCGCAGCCGGGGCACCAGCGCACTTCCTGGTCGGACTTGAAGTCCTTCATGGACTGCCTGCCCTCGGCCTTGGGGACGAGCGAAAGCGCTTCGATCGTGCCCGTGCCTTCCGTGGACGTCTCAGCCATCGATGGCCTCCTTGAGAGCCGTGGCGAGCTGTTCGGCCTTGAACGGCATGCCGTTGACCTGGTTGTACGAGTGGGCGTCGACCAGGTACTTCGCCCTGACGAGGGTGGCGAGCTGACCGAGGTTCATCTCGGGGATCACCACCTTGTCGTAGCGCTTCAGGACGGTGCCGAGGTTCTTGGGGAAGGGATTGAGGTGGCGCAGATGGGCCTGCGCGATGGACTCGCCGGCCGTGCGCAGCCGCCGTACCGCCGCGGTGATCGGTCCGTAGGTCGAACCCCAGCCCAGGACCAGGGTGCGCGCGCCGTGCGGGTCGTCGACCTCGATGTCGGGGACGTCGATGCCGTCGATCTTGGCCTGGCGGGTGCGGACCATGAAGTCGTGATTGGCGGGGTCGTAGGAGATGTTCCCGCTGCCGTCCTGCTTCTCGATGCCGCCGATGCGGTGCTCCAGGCCCGGCGTGCCCGGAATCGCCCAGGGACGGGCGAGGGTCTGCGGGTCGCGTTTGTACGGCCAGAAGGTCTCGGTTCCGTCGTCCAGGGTGTGGTTGGGGCCCTGGGCGAACTGCACGCGCAGGTCCGGCAGTTCGTCCACTTCCGGGATGCGCCAGGGCTCGGAACCGTTGGCCAGATAGCCGTCGGACAGGAGGAAGACGGGGGTGCGGTACGTCAGCGCGATGCGCGCCGCCTCCAGGGCCGCGTCGAAGCAGTCGGCCGGGGTGCGGGGGGCCACGATGGGGACCGGGGCCTCGCCGTTGCGGCCGTACATCGCCTGGAGCAGGTCGGCCTGCTCGGTCTTGGTCGGCAGGCCGGTGGACGGCCCGCCCCGCTGGATGTCGATGACCAGCAGCGGCAGCTCCAGGGAGACGGCCAGCCCGATGGTCTCGGACTTCAGCGCCACCCCCGGCCCGGACGTGGTCGTCACGGCCAGCGAGCCGCCGAAGGACGCGCCCAGTGCCGCGCCGATTCCCGCGATCTCGTCCTCCGCCTGGAAGGTGCGCACCCCGAAGTTCTTGTGCTTGCTCAGCTCGTGCAGGATGTCCGAGGCCGGGGTGATCGGGTACGAGCCCAGGAACAGCGGCAGATCGGCCTGGCGCGAGGCGGCGACCAGGCCGTACGACAGGGCCAGATTCCCGGAGATGTTTCTGTA
This sequence comes from Streptomyces sp. NPDC050619, assembly GCF_040654815.1. Taxonomy (NCBI): domain Bacteria; kingdom Bacillati; phylum Actinomycetota; class Actinomycetes; order Kitasatosporales; family Streptomycetaceae; genus Streptomyces; species Streptomyces sp. NPDC050619. The sequence continues at coordinate 83,021 of NZ_JBFAIR010000021.1, forward strand.
CGTGCCGACCGGGAAGGCCTTCGCGGCCGGGGCGACCTCGTAGGAGACGGCGAAGTCCTCGGTGGTCTCCCCGAAGTTCCAGCCGGCGCGGAAGGCGGCGATGTTGGCCGCCGCGATGTCGGGCTTCTTGGCGAACTTCGCCTTGAGGAACTTCTCGGTGCCCTCGGTGGGCCGGTGGTACATCCACGACAAGAGGCCGAGCGCGAACATGTTCTTGCTTCGCTCGGCCTCTTTACGAGTGAGGTCGAAATCCTTGAGGGCCTCCACCGTCAGTGTGGTCAGGGGGACCGGGTGGAGGTGGTAGCCGTCGAGCGAGCCGTCCTCCAGAGGGGAGGCGTCGTACCCGACCTTCTGCATCGCCCGTTTGGTGAACTCGTCCGTGTTGACGATGATCTCCGCGCCGCGCGGCAGGTCGGCGATGTTGGCCTTGAAGGCGGCCGGGTTCATCGCGACCAGGACGTTGGGCGCGTCGCCCGGGGTGAGGATGTCGTGGTCGGCGAAGTGCAGCTGGAAGGAGGAGACACCGGGGAGGGTGCCGGCGGGGGCGCGGATCTCGGCAGGGAAGTTCGGCAGCGTCGACAGGTCGTTGCCGAAGGATGCCGTCTCCGAGGTGAAGCGGTCACCGGTGAGCTGCATACCATCACCCGAGTCCCCCGCGAACCGGATGATCACTCGGTCCAGGCGGCGGACGTCCTTCGTCCCTGCCGCTTTGCGCTGCTCTCCTACGACGGTTCCGTCGGCCTGCTCCGCTGGGCTACTGACCTGGCTGGTCACTGATCTGGACCTCCCTAGAGGCGGCTGTCCGGGAGTAGCCTTCCCTCAGGCACTCCCAGGATCAACCCTACGACTGTAAGGGTCGCCTTCCTTCGGCCATTCGCATGATGGACATGGCTTTGAGACGCTTCGGCACCCGACTTGTCACGATTTACCCGCCCTCCGGCGCTTCCTTTGGAGACGCTCCTCTTCGTTCCTCGGTTCTCGCTCGCTCATCACGAGTTCAGGTAGGTGAGGACCGCCAGCACGCGCCGGTGGTCCCCGTCGCTCTGGGACAGCCCGAGCTTCAGGAAGATGTTGCTGACGTGCTTCTCGACGGCTCCGTCGCTCACCACCAGCTGCCGCGCGATCGCCGAATTGGTCCGGCCCTCGGCCATCAGCCCCAGAACCTCCCGCTCCCTGGGGGTGAGTCCCGCGAGGACGTCCTGCTTGCGGCTGCGGCCCAGCAGCTGAGCGACGACCTCCGGGTCCAGGGCCGTACCGCCGTCGGCCACGCGCACCACCGCGTCCACGAACTCACGCACCTCCGCTACCCGGTCCTTGAGTAGATAGCCGACTCCGTGGCTGGATCCCGCCAGCAGCTCGGTGGCGTACCGCTCCTCCACGTACTGCGACAGGACGAGTACCCCGAGACCGGGATGCGCCTTGCGCAGCTGGACCGCGGCTCGGACGCCCTCGTCGGTGTGCGTCGGCGGCATCCGTACGTCGGCGACCACGACATCGGGCAGCTCGCCCTGTGCGTCCAGCTCCGTGATGGTCTTGATCAGCGCTTCCCCGTCCCCGACCCCGGCGACGACCTCGTGCCCGCGGTCGGTCAGCAACCGGGTCAGGCCCTCCCTGAGCAGCACTGAATCCTCGGCGATGACCACCCGCACCCTGTCCTCCACAATTCTTGGCCCCCGAACCCCTGTCATCGGACCGCACCCGGCCCCTCCCCGTCCCATGGCCCCTCAGTATCCCGCGATCGACGCTTCCCCACCGGGCCTGTGGACAGACTGCCCGGCCATGTTCCGACTTCCCGGGCGCGAGGGAGTCGTCTTCCGGCCAGATACCCGGCGAGCGTTTGCTCTCCGGGGGCGAGAGGGGTGTGGGCACTTTGGGGCGGGGCGGGGCGGGGCGGGCGGAGCGGGAGGTGATGAGGTGACGGTTGGGTGGGAAGGAGTCATATGGGCCGGAGGGTGCGTGTGCGTCCAGGTGTGGGTGTGCGTGCGAGTGGTGTGGTGCGAGGGGTGCGCGTGCGTGCCGGCGTGGGTGTGCATGCCAGGAGTAGGTGTGCGCAGGGCGACTGGCGTCCTTCGGCGCTACACGGCCCGCCAAGGGAGTTCGGCCGTCACCCGGGTCGGTCCTCCGACCGGCGAGTCCACCACCAGGATTCCGTCCACCGCGTCCAGCCGCTCGGCAAGGCCGGCCAGCCCCGAGCCGCTGGAGGTGTCCGCACCCCCGATCCCGTTGTCCACGACCTGGAGCATCAGCCGGTCCTCCACCCGCCACACGTCCACCGCGGCCCACGTGGCCTGTGCGTGCTTGCTGATGTTCTGCAGCAGCTCCGACACCGTGAAGTACGCGATCCCCTCGATCGCCGGCGCCGGCCGTGACGGCAGGTCCACCTCCACCTGTACCGGCACCGTGCAGCGCGAGGCGATCGAGGAGAGGGCGGCATCCAGTCCGCGGTCCGTCAGCACGGCGGGATGGATGCCCCGGGCGAGGTCCCGCAGCTCCCGCAGCGCCGTCTTCACCTCGCCGTGCGCCTCGTCCACCATCCGCACGGCCTCCTCCGGATCCTCCGTCAGCTTCTCCTTCGCCAGGCCCAGATCCATGGCCAGCGCCACGAGCCGCGCCTGCGCGCCGTCGTGCAGGTCGCGCTCGATGCGCCGCAGGTCCGCTGCGGCCGTGTCGACCACGACCCCCCGGTCCGACTCCAGCTCCACCACCCGCGCCGACAGCCGCGTCGGCCCGAGCAGCCCGTGCACCATCAGCCGGTCCACCGTCGTCAGCGCCCGCACGATCCACGGGGTGGCCAGTGTGAACAACAGCCCCACCAGCGCGGTCACGGTTATCTCGAACGGGTTGTCGAGGTAGATGTGATGGCCCTCGTCGCCGTACAGCTGTATCCCGTCCTGCCCGCCGTACATCGGGAAGAGCCAGAACCATGCCGGGTACGTCATCAGCGTCCACCCGAGTGACCAGAAGGTCACAGCGATGATGAAGGAGAAGACCGCCCACGGCAGGTGCACCATCGCGTACAGCATGGCCCGCCACGAGGCGCCGCTCTTGAGGACGGCCCCCATCCAGGCCATCGCGCCGCGCTTCTTCATCCGCAGCGGTTCCGGGTCGGCCACCTCGAGCCCCAGCAGCCCGCGGGCCCGGGCCCGCTCCAGCGCTCCGAACCCCCGCAGACCGGCCAGCCCCGCCGCCAGCACCGGAATTCCGAGGAACGTCACAAGCAGGCCCACACCGAGCGCGACCATCACGACGGCGTAGGTGAACAGCAGGACGCTGATCGGCAGGCTCAGCAGCACATAAGCGAGCTCGCCCCAGCTGCGCGCCTCGAACGGCGCCCGCAGCCCGGCGGGCAGGCGGTGCCGCCGCCCGCCGTCACCGGCACCCGCCTCGCGGAACCCGGGGCCGCGGTATTCCCCGTAGCTCTGTTCGTACTCCGTGGCCATCGGCGTTGTCTCCTCGTCCTGCGGCTGTGCCGTCGTACCTCAACACTGCTCGCCCGCCGACCCGCCGACCATGGAGTCCGTCGGCGTCTTGGCCGGGGGGTTTTCCCTACCCCGGGGGCCACGGCAGGACCTCAGCGCCCGTCCGTCCGGTCGCGCCACGGCAGCTCCGCAGTGATGACGGTCGGGCCGCCCGGAGGTGAGTCGATGACGAACAGTCCGTCGACGGCGTCCAAGCGGTCGGCGAGGCCCCGCATACCCGTACCGCCGTCCAGATGCGCGCCGCCACGGCCGTCGTCCCACACCTGGATCAGCAGCCGGTCGTCACTCCGCCACACGTCCACCGACGCGGACCTCGCCCCGCTGTGCTTGCTGACGTTCTGCAGCAGCTCCGAGACGGTGAAGTACGCGATGCCCTCGATGGCCGCGACCGGTCTGGAACCCAGGTCGGTCGTCACCTTTACCGGCACCGTGCACCGCGAGGCGATCGAGGAGAGGGCGGCATCCAGTCCGCGGTCCGTCAGCACGGCGGGATGGATGCCCCGGGCCAGGTCCCGCAGCTCCCGCAACGCGAGCTTCACCTCGCCGTGCGCCTCATCGACCATCGCCGCCGCGTACTCCGGGTCTTCCAAGAGCTTCTCCTTGGCCAGGCCCAGCCCCATGGCCAGATTGACCAGCCGGGCCTGCGCGCCGTCGTGCAGGTCGCGCTCGATGCGCCGCAGGTCGGCGGCGGCCGTGTCGACCACGACCCCCCGATCGGACTCCAGCTCGACGATCCGCCGCTCCAGCTCATCGGAGGGCGACAGCAGACCGCGCACCATCGCCCGGTCGGCGTTGGTCAGGCCCCGCGCGATGAACGGCAGCACGGGCCACAGCACGAACAGCGAGGTCAGCGTGATGGCGAAGGTGAAGACGCCCCAGGGCAGGCGGATGAACTCGTACAGCACCGTGCGCCAGCCGACCGGGTCCTTCACGCCCATCCACAGTTGCTGGAAGAACCCCTCACCGCTGCCGCGCAACGGCAGCGGGCTCGGCTCGTCCACCCGCACCCCGAGCAGCGCTCTGGCCCTCTTCCGCTCCAGCTTGCCCAGCTGTCGTGCGCCCAGCAGTCCGGCCGCGAGCAGCGGGAGCCCGATCACCGTGACGGTCAGCCAGAAGCCGACGAACAGCACCGTCACGACGTAGACGAATCCGATCAGCGCCACCGGCAGGTTCGCCAGGAGGTGCGCGATCTCCTTCCAGGTGCCACGGTCGTAGGCAAGACGGGCCGGTGGCGGTTGGTCGCTGTCCGCGAAGCCGGTGTTTTCGGCGTGGCTCGTGGGCGAGAGGCGTTCGGTCATACGGGTAGCGTGCCGCGCGGCGCACCGCCGCGCCATGAGGTGGACCGCCACGATCCACTGGGGAAAACCCCACCCCGGCTACCTGCGGTATATCCCAACGCGTGACGGGCTGCTTACCGTGTCTTTAGCAGGGCCTAGACTCCCGTGCGTACAGATCGTCGAACGACACCGTTCGCGAGGCTCACGAAGTTCACCAGGCCGAGGTCAGGGAGCGAGGGACGGACGTGCCGGGACCGACCGTCGTCGATTCGAACGTCGTCGATTCGACCGTCGTCGTTGCGGCGGACCATTTCCAGTCGCATTCGACGGACCGGTTCTCGCTTTCGGCTGGCCAGTTCCAGCCATATGCGGCGGACTACTTCCAGTCGTATTCGGTCGTCGGGCTGCTCGCCGTCGTCGGCGTCCTGTTCGTCGCCGTGGCCTTCGGCGCCGGGCGCCTACTGCGTCCTGTGGTCCCCACACCCGAGAAGCTCCTGACCTACGAGTGCGGTGTCGACCCCGTCGGCGAGGGCTGGGCGCACACCCAGGTCCGCTACTACGTCTACGCCTTTCTGTACGTGATCTTCGCCGTCGACTCGATCTTCCTGTTCCCCTGGGCCACGGTCTTCGCCGCCCCCGGCTACGGCGCGACGACGCTCGTGGAGATGTTCATCTTCCTCGGCTTCCTGGCCGTGGGCCTGCTGTACGCCTACAAGAAGGGGGTCCTGGCATGGACGTGACGCCAGAAGTGACTCCTTCCGAGCACGAGCACGAGCTTGAGCCCGAGCCGGTGTACCTGCCGGAGCCGAAGCGGCTGGGTGCCTTGGCCCGCCTCGCTCCCGAGCCGATGAAGGTCGTCCTGAACTGGGGCCGCCGCTACTCGCTCTGGGTCTTCAACTTCGGCCTCGCCTGCTGCGCGATCGAGTTCATCGCCGCGTCGATGGCCCGCCACGACTTCATCCGCCTCGGTGTGATCCCCTTCGCGCCCGGCCCGCGCCAGGCCGATCTGATGGTGGTCTCCGGGACGGTCACGGACAAGATGGCGCCGGCCGTGAAGCGCCTCTACGAACAGATGCCCGAGCCGAAGTACGTCATCTCCTTCGGCGCGTGCAGCAACTGCGGCGGCCCGTACTGGGACTCGTACTCCGTGACGAAGGGCGTCGACCAGATCATCCCGGTCGACGTCTACGTCCCCGGCTGTCCGCCCCGTCCCGAGGCACTGCTCCAGGGGATCCTGAAGCTCCAGGAGAAGATCGCGCGGGAGTCGCTGGGGGAGCGGTACGGGGTCGGCACGGCGCGTCCTTCGGCGGCGGCGCTGCAGAGCGGCCTGGTGCAGCCGCCCGGCGCGGCTTCGGGCTCGGGGTCGGGTGAGGGCCGATGACCACGGTCGGCTGGCTCCCCGTCCCCGTCGAGGAACTCTTCGGTACGGAGGCCACGGCCGAGGAGTCGTACGAGGTCCTGACGGTCGACGTACCGCCGACGGCCTGGATCTCCGCCCTGGAGACCGCCCGCGACCAGTTGGGCTGCACCTACTTCGACTGGCTGAGCGCGGTCGACGAACCGGGCACGGGCTTCCGTGTCTCGGCGCATGTCGTGGCGCTGTCTCCGGTACGACGGCTGATGGTGCGCACGACGGTTCCGCACGAGGCCCCCGCCCTGCCGAGCGCGGTGGACGTGTTCGCGGGCGCGGCCTGGCACGAGCGCGAGACGCATGAGATGTTCGGCGTCGTCTTCGAGGGCCACCCCGCCCTGGACCACCTCCTTCTGCCGGAGAGCTTCGAAGGCCACCCGCTGCGCAAGGACTTCGTCCTCGCGTCCCGCGTCGCCAAGGCCTGGCCCGGCGCGAAGGAGCCGGGGGAGCCTGCGGCGGGTGCGGCACACGGTGGCCCCAAGCGTCGCCAGATGCTCCCTCCCGGGGTCCCCGACCCGAACGAATGGGGCCCTCTGAAGGGCCAGCTGCCGCCGGCCCCGGCACGTCCGGCCCGGGGCGCGGCCCGCGCGGCGGGCGACCGTCCTGCCCGAGCGGCGGGCGAGCGCCCGGCACGCGCGGCAGGAGACCGGCCGGTACGTCGCACTCGTACGGCGGCGGAGGGGTCGGCGAGCCAGGCGGGGAGTGCGCCGGGGGTGGCCTCTCCCGCTGAGGGTGCGTCTCCCGCTGGGGGTGCTTCGGCCTCGGGGGCTTCCGCTGCTGATGCTTCGACTGGAGGGGCTTCGGCTTCGGCTGCTCCGGCCGCAGGTGCCTCGGCTTCGGAGGGTCCGGCTGCTTCGGAGGGTCCGGCTGTGGGTGCTTCGGCTTCGGATGCCCTCGCTTCGGGGGCGCCGGCTCCGGGAGTGCCGGATTCGGCTGCTTCGGCTTCGGGCGCCGCCGCTTCGGATGCCGCCGCTTCGGACGTTTCGGCTTCGGACGCTCCGGCGGGTGCACCGAGCGTGGAGGCTCCGGCTGCATCGAACGCGCCGCGCCGGGCGCGTACGGCGGCCGAGGGCTCGGCCAGTCAGCAGACGGGGGCGGGCCCCGGTACGGGTGCGACGCGCCGTGCGCGCGGTGCGGGTGACGGCTCTGCGTCGCAGCGCGCGGGGGGTGCGGACGCGGCGGGTTCGGATGCGGCGGGGGCGGCGGGTTCGGGTTCGGGTGCGGCGGGGGCCGGGGGTCAGGACAGCCCGACTGCTCCCGATGTGCCGGCTGCTCCAGCCAGGGCTGCCAGGGCTGTCAGCTCTGCCGGTCCAGCCGGTGCCCGGCGTGCGGGTAGCGCTTCGGAGGGGGCGGACTCGCAGCGGGTCCAGACTCCGCCAACCGAGGACCGTCCCGCCCGTCCCGCCGAGAGCCCTCGCAGCCCGGACGCCCCCTGGCACCATGCCCGCCCAGCTTTCGACGAGCCGGAGGCGAAGCCGAGCGCGGCGACGGAGGCGAGCCCGGCGGCAGAGCAGCGGTCGGCAACGGACGCGAGCCCGACTACGGAGGAGCAGCCGACGGCGGAGCCGAACCCCACAGCGGAGCCCAGCCCCGCACCGGAGCGGCCGTCGACAGCTCGGTCGAAGCCGTTCGTCGAGAAGTCGGAGTCGGAGTCGGAGTCGGAGTCGGAGCCGGCAGCAGTACCGGAGACAGCCGAGCCCCCCGAGCCCGCCGAAGAACCGTCGGATGAAGTCGAGCCGCCTCCACAACCGTCGCCCGGTGCCGGTCGCCATGGCGCCGGCAATGGCGTTGGCACCGGCGACGCCGGTCCGGCCGCACCTGAAGACCCGACCGCCGAATGCCCGCCCACGAGCCCCGAAGACCCCTCAGGAGGCCCGCAGTGAACGACGCTCTCGACGTCGCCCTGCGACTCCTGATCGTCTTCGTCGTCTTCCTCACCTTCCCCCTGATCATCGGTCAGACCGAGCACAAGGTCATGGCCCACATGCAGGGGCGTCTCGGCCCGATGTACGCCGGCGGTTTCCACGGCTGGGCCCAACTCGTCGCCGACGGCGTGAAGTTCGCGCAGAAGGAAGATGTCGTACCCGCGGGCGCGGACCGTCGTATCTTCCAGCTCGCCCCCGCCGTGGCCCTCCTCCCGTACCTCTTGGTCCTCCTCGCCATCCCGATCGGCCCGGGCGAGGGCGCCGTCGGCGAGGTCGTCGACGCGGGCATCTTCTTCGTCCTGGCCGTGATGGGTGTCGGCGTCCTCGGCTCGCTCATGGCGGGATGGGCCTCGGCCAACAAGTTCTCCCTCCTCGGCGGCCTGCGCACCGCCGCACAACTCCTCGCGTACGAACTCCCGATGCTCCTCACCGCCGCCTCGGTAGCGATGGCGGCGGGCACGGTCTCCCTCCCCGGCATCGTCGACGCCTTCCAGTGGTGGTGGCTGCCCTGGCAGATCGTCGGCGCGATCGTCTTCTTCGTGGCGGGCCTCGCCGAACTCCAGCGCCCGCCCTTCGACATGCCGATCGCCGACTCGGAGATCATCTTCGGCGCGTACACCGAGTACACCGGCCTCCGCTTCGCTCTGTTCCTCCTCGCCGAGTACGCCGGAATCGTCGTCCTGTGCGGCCTGACCACCGTTCTCTTCCTGGGTGGCTGGCACGGCCCGTGGGGCGCGGACGGCCTCGGCTGGGTCTGGACCCTGCTGAAGACAGCGGTCCTCGCCTTCGTCGTGATCTGGCTCCGTGTCACCTACCCCCGCCTGCGCGAGGACCAGCTCCAGAAGCTCGCCTGGACCCTCCTCGTCCCCCTCTCCCTCGCCCAGATCGCCCTCACCGGCATCGTCAAGGTGGTGATCCAGTAACCATGGCACCCATCCCCGGCTCCGGCCTGGCCAAAGGTCTGGCCGTCACCCTGCGCACGATGACGAGGAAGACCGTCACCGAGCAGTACCCGGACGCCCAGCCCGACCTCCCGCCCCGCACCCGCGGCGTGATCGGCCTCTTCGAGGAGAACTGCACGGTCTGCATGCTGTGCGCCCGCGAGTGCCCCGACTGGTGCATCTACATCGACTCCCACAAGGAGACGGTCCCGGCGGCGGCCCCCGGTGGCCGCGAGCGCAGCCGCAACGTTCTCGACCGCTTCGCCATCGACTTCGCCCTGTGCATGTACTGCGGTATCTGCATCGAGGTCTGTCCTTTCGACGCCCTGTTCTGGTCCCCGGAGTTCGAGTACGCCGAGACCGACATCCGCGACCTCACCCACGAACGCGACAAGCTCCGCGAGTGGATGTGGACCGTCCCGGCCCCGCCCGCCCTCGACCCCGCCGCGGAGGAACCGAAGGAGATCGCCGCCGCCCGCAAGACCGCCGAGAAGCTGGCCGCCCAGCAGGAAGCCCCGTCGCCGACCGAGCCGCACGCCGACGAGCAGGCCCGCGCGGCCGAGCAGCCCACGCGGCCGATGGGGGAGTCCAAGCAGCAGATGGACCAGCCGAGGCAGGAGGGCCAGGAATGACCTTCGCCGCAGCCTCCGGGCCCCTCGCGGCCGGCACCAGCCAGGGCTTCCTCTCCCCGACCGGCGTCGAGATCGCCTTCCTCCTCGTCGGCCTGGCCACCTTCGGCGCCGCGCTCGTCACCGTCACCACCAAGCAGCTGGTGCACGCCGCCCTGTGGCTGGTGGTGACCCTCGGCGGCCTCGCCGTCGAGTACCTCCTGCTCACCGCCGAGTTCATCGCCTGGGTGCAGGTCCTCATCTACGTCGGTTCCGTCGTCGTCCTCCTCCTGTTCGGTCTGATGCTCACCAAAGCCCCCATCGGCCGCTCCCCGGACGCCGACTCCGGCAACCGCTGGGCCGCCCTCACCGTGGCCGTCGCCGCCGCGGCCGCCCTGGTCTGGGTGGTCGTCGACGCCTTCCGCACGACCTGGATCGACCTGGACGGTCCGGCCGCCGGCTCCACCGAGGCCACCGGCGCCAGCCTCTTCCAGAACTGGGTCCTCCCCTTCGAGGCCCTCTCCGTCCTCCTCCTCGCCGCCCTGGTCGGCGCGATCGTCCTGTCCCGCAAGGCGAAGGCAGAACAGGCCGCCACCGACACCGCCGAGGGAGGTGTCCGCTGATGCACCTCGCCTATCCCACCGTCCTCTCCGCCCTCCTCTTCTGCACGGGCCTGTACGGCGTCCTCGCCCGCCGCAACGCGATCCTGGTCCTGATGTCGGTCGAGCTGATGCTCAACGCCGTCAACCTCAACCTCGTCGCCTTCGACGTCTGGCTCAGCAGGACGGCCGAGGAGACCCTGCACTCCGGTCAGGCCCTGACCCTGTTCACCATCGCCATCGCCGCCGCCGAGATCGGCATCGGTCTGGCGATCGTCCTCGCCGTCCACCGCAACCGCGGCACCGCGGACATCGACAAGCTCCGCGACACCGCCGAGGGCCACGAGACCGACAGCCCCGACGCCGCCACGGCCGAGCAGGCCGGACCGGCCGAGAAGGCTGAGGCCACCGCGTGACCACGACCACCCTCGCCGTCCTCGTCCCTCTCCTTCCGTTCCTGGGCGCCGCGGCCGGCCTGCTCCTGGGCCGCACGGCCCCCGGTTTCGTCCGCCCGCTCGCCGTCCTGCCGACGCTCGCCTCCCTCGTGCTCGCCGCGCTGGTCGCCGTGCGCCAGGGCGGCGACCATGCCGTGGACGCCGCCACCGAGCTCACGCCCACCGGCTCGGTCCCGATCGAACTCGCCCTGCACGTCGACGGCTTCGCCGCCCTCGTCGCCGTCCTGGTCGGCGTCGTCGCCACCTGCGTGCAGATCTACTCGACGGGCTACCTGCGCGACGACCCGCGCTACCCCTCGTACGCCGCCCTCGTCTCCCTCTTCACCTCCGCGATGCTGCTCGTCGTCTACTCCGGCGACCTGATGGTGCTGCTGGTCGGCTGGGAGATCATGGGCATCTGCTCCTACTTCCTGGTCGGCCACTACTGGGAGACCCCGGAGGCCCGCGCCGCCTCCCTCAAGGCCTTCCTGGTCACCAAGCTCGGTGACGTCCCCTTCCTGATCGGCCTGTTCGCCCTGGCCACCGACGCCGGGTCCTTTCGCATCACACGGGTCCTTGGCGCCGTCGCGAGCGGCGGACTCGACCACCCGACGCTGATCGCCCTGCTGCTTCTCGCGGGCGTGGCGGGCAAGTCGGCGCAGTTCCCGCTGCACACCTGGCTCCCCGACGCGATGGCGGGCCCGACTCCCGTCTCCGCGCTGATCCACGCCGCGACGATGGTCGCCGCCGGTGTCTACTTCGTCGCCCGTCTCCTCCCTGTCTTCGAGGCCTCCCAGGCCGCGATGGTCGTCCTCGCCGTCATGGCCGCCGTCACCATGGCCGGCTCGGGGCTCGCCGCCCTCGCCCAGGACGACATCAAGCGTGTCCTCGCCTACTCGACGATCGGTCAACTCGGCTACATGACCGGCGCCCTCGCCGTCGGCGACCGCGGAGCCGCCGTCTTCCACCTCCTGTCCCACGGCGCCTTCAAGGCGCTGCTGTTCCTCGCGGCGGGCGTGATCATCCACGCCGCCGGCACCAACTCGCTGGCCGCCATGTCCCGCATGCGCGACCTGCGCGCCCGCGTCCCCAGTGCCTACTGGACGATGACCGTGGCGCTCCTCGCGCTCGCCGCGATCCCGCCCTTCAGCGGCTTCTTCTCCAAGGAGTCCGTGCTCGGCGCCGCCGAGCACGCCGCCACCGGCCACACCGAGCACGCCCCCGGCGCCGCGGGCTGGACCGTCCTGGTCGCAGGCCTCCTCACCGCCCTGCTCACCGCCGCCTACGCGATGCGCCTGTGGCTGCTGGCCTTCCACGGCCGGGGCGCCGAGGCCCCCGACCACGGCAGGCAGCCCCTCACCATGACCGCCGTCCTGTGGGTGCTCGCCGTCCCGTCCCTCGCCCTCGGCGGGCTCGCCTACCGCGTGCTGCCCGACTGGTTCGACGGCCGTGACCTGACCCCGACCCTGACCACCTCCGTCCTCGGCACTGGCGTGGCCCTGATCGGCGGCCTCGTCACCTACGCGGCCTGGCGGCACACCACCGCGCTCGCGGCCCGCGTCCCGCTGGGTGCGGTCGCGGCCCACCCCGAGGGGGACGCCGGACTCGTCGAGGCCGAGGCCATCGCCAGCCACAAACCCGCGTACGGAGGCGTGGCCTACGCGCCCGACCCCGCGGACCCGGGCCGCCTGCTGCTCGGCCCGCTGCACCGCCACGCGGCCGTCGGCTTCCACCTCGACGCCGTGTACACGGCCCTCTTCGTCCGCCCGGTCCAGGCCGGCGCCACGCTCGTCCGGTTCCTCGACCGTGAGGTCGTCGACACCTACGTACGCGGCGCGGGCGCGCTGCCTCGCCTGCTCGGCGCCGCCGTACGGCGTGCCCAGACCGGCAATCTGCAGACCTATGTGAGCGCTCTGCTCGCCGGCACCGTCGTCCTGGTGGTCGCCGCCGTCCTTGTCGCCACGGGAGCGTGAGCAGGCGTGATCGATATCAACGAGTCCGTGATGCAGGTCCTTCTGGCATTCATCGTGGTCGGCCCGCTCCTCGGGGCCGCCACCGCTCTCCTGCCTGCCCCGCCCGGACTGAAGGGGAAGTCACCCGAGCAGGCCGTGCTGCGGCACGGCGTCACCGTCACCGGCGCGGTTCTCATCGCCGCGATCGTCCTCGCGCTCGGCTTCGACCACGACCACCCGTCGAAGATGCAGGCCACGACCGACATCAGCTGGATCCCGGCACTCGACGTGCGCATCCACCTCGGCATCGACGGCATCTCCCTCCCCCTTCTGGTCCTGACCGCGCTGTTGACCTTCCTCTGCGCGCTCTACTCGTACTTCAAAATGCCCGCGGGCCCGACCCCGAAGGCCTTCGTCGCCCTGCTGCTCGTCCTGGAGTCCGGCACCCTCGCGACCTTCGCCGTCCTCGACCTGCTCCTCTTCTTCCTCGCCTTCGAGATGGTCCTCATCCCGATGTACTTCCTCATCGCCCGCTGGGGCGCTGAGCAACGGACCCAAGCCGCTTGGAAGTTCATCCTCTTCACACTGCTCGGCTCCGTCGTCATGCTGCTCGGCCTGCTCCTGATCGGAATCAAGGCGGGCACATTCGACATGGTGGCACTCGCCACTGACAACGGCCGGTCGCTGACCACATCCGTGCAGGTCATCGCGGTTTTGACAATCGGGATCGGGCTCGCGGTGAAGACGCCGATGTGGCCGCTGCACAGCTGGCTGCCCGACGCCCACACCGCCGCGCCGACCGTCGGCTCGGTCCTGCTGGCCGGTGTGCTACTGAAGATGGGTACGTACGGATTCGTGCGGATTCTGCTACCGATCACGCCAGACGGCTTCCGCACCTTCGCGCCCTATCTCGCCGCCTTCGCCGTCGTCGGGATCATCTACGGATCCCTAGCCTGTCTGGCCCTGGCGAAGCAAGGTGCGAAGGGCGACCTCAAGCGCCTCATCGCCTACTCCTCCGTCGGCCACATGGGCTTCGTCCTGCTCGGCATCTCGACCATGACCCCGACCGGCGTGAACGGCGCGCTGTTCGCCAACATCGCCCACGGCCTCATCACCGGCCTCCTGTTCTTCCTGGTCGGCGCGCTGAAGGACCGCACCGGCACCACCGACCTCGACGCCCTCTCCCTCCCGTCGCCCGACCACCACCCCTCAACGAGCGGCGCCGCCGCGCCTGATCAGTTCCAGACCGGCGCCGCGCTCTACGGCAAGGCCCCCCGCTTCGGCGGCCTGCTCGCCTTCGCCGCGGTCGCCTCACTCGGTCTGCCCGGCCTGGCCGGGTTCTGGGGCGAGATGCTGGCCCTCTTCGGCGCTTTCCGGCCCGCCGACGGCCTCAGCCGCCCCGCCTTCCTCACCTTCATGGCGATCGGCGCGTTCGGCACGCTGCTGACAGCCGCGTACATGCTGGTCGTGGTCCGCCGCGTCTGCATGGGCGCCGTACCGCAGGACGCCCCGAAGCTCGCCGACGTGCGCACGTACGAGTTCGCGGCCTGGACCCCGCTCGTCGCCCTCACCGTCGTCGCAGGCCTCTGGCCGAAGGCACTCCTCGGACTGACCGACCCGGCCGTGCAGCAGCTCCTCTCAGGAGGCACTCGATGAGTTCCCTGGCCCAGCCGCTGGCCGCGAACCTCGTCCAGTCCGTCGACTGGCTCGCCATCGCGCCGCCCACCATCGCGGCGGTCGTCGGACTCGTCGTCCTCGTCGCCGACCTGTTCGTAGGGGAGTCCCGCAAGGCGCTCCTCGGCTGGCTCTCGGTCGCGGGCCTCGCCGCCTCGACGCTCATGCTGCTGCCCCTCCTGGACGGCGACCGCAGCACCTTCTGCCTCACCGGCGACACCGATGTGTGCAGCTACACCGCCGACCGCTTCACCCTCGTCCTCCAGCTCCTGGTCCTCGGCGGCGCCCTCCTCGTGGCCCTCCTGTCGGTCACGGCCCTCAAGGACGCCGACAAGGGACTCCCCGAAGGGGAGTACTGGTTTCTGCTGCTGTCCTCCGCGGCCGGCGCCGCCCTCCTGCCCGCCTCCCGCGACCTCGCGACCCTGATCGTCGCCCTGGAAGTCGCCTCCCTGCCCGCCTTCGCCCTCGTGGGCCTGCGTCACGGCGACCGGAAGTCCTCCGAAGCGGCCCTGAAATTCTTCCTGTCCTCGGTCACCGCTACCGCGGTCAGCCTCATGGGCATCAGCTTCGTGTACGCCACCACCGGCACCCTCTACCTCACGCAGGTCGCCGACCGGATCCAGAACGTCGACGGACAGTTCCACACCCTCGCCCAGACCGGCGTCGTCCTCACCCTCGTCGGCTTCGCCTTCAAGACGGCCGCCGTCCCGTTCCACTTCTGGGTGCCGGACACCTACGTAGGGGCGCCCCTCCCGATCGCCGCCTACCTGTCCGTCGTCGGCAAGGCGGTCGGCTTCTCCGGCCTCATCCTCATCACGGTCGTCGCCCTCCCGTCGTACGCCGACGTCTGGGGCCCGGCCCTCGCCGCGCTGGCCGCCCTCACGATGACCGTCGGCAACGTGGGCGCCCTGCGCCAGCAGGCCACGCGCGCGTACAGCGCGGTACGCCTGCTCGCCTGGTCCTCCGTCGGCCAGGCCGGCTACCTCCTCGTACCGATCGCCGCCGCCGCGTACTCCGACGACCCCGAACACTCGATCGGCTCCACGGTCGCCTACGCCCTCATGTACGCCGCCGTGAACCTCGGCGCCTTCGCGGTGGCCGCACTGGTCGGCCGTACGAAGTCCCTCAACCGCGTCGCCGACTACCGCGGCCTGTATGCGTCGAACCCCCTCGCGGCCCTCCTTCTGGCCTTCTTCCTGCTCTGCCTCGCCGGGCTGCCGCCGGGCATCATCGGCCTCTTCGCCAAGGTCACCGTGTTCTCCGCGGCCGTCGACGCGGGCCTCGGCTGGCTCGCCGTGGTCATGGCCGTCAACGTCGTGATCGCGCTGTTCTACTACCTCCAGTGGACGACCCTGCTGTTCCGCGCCCCCGAGGGCGAGCCCGTTCGGCATCGCGTCCCCGCCCCCCTCACCGCCGCGATCGCCCTGACCGGCGTCCTCGGTATCGCCCTGTCCGGAGCACCCCAGCTGGTCCTGCGCTTCACCGACACCGGACTCTTCTGAGCGCCTGCCCCTGCCCTCACCCGGACGGCCCACGCACGCCGCCGCAGGCACAAGGGAACTAGCGGCCCCCACCTGGCGTTGACCAATTTGGGAGGGTCCACTGGACGTGACACCACGGCACCAGTGGCATCGGGCATCGGAGATCAGCAAGCAAAGGGTTCCCCTGCTGCACCACTTGGAGGGCGTACCGTGCACCGCCGGCACAACGGGCTCAGGACCGCAGTACTCCTCGGGGGACTGTCCGCACTCATCATCGTCATCGGCAGCTTTTTCGGCCGTATGGGGCTCGTCGTCGCGGTCCTGATCGCCCTGGGAACCAACGCGTACGCGTACTGGAACAGCGACAAGCTGGCTCTACGCGCGATGCGCGCCCGCCCCGTCAGCGAGTTCGAGGCACCCGCCCTCTACCGGATGGTCCGCGAGCTCTCCACCCAGGCCCGCCAGCCCATGCCACGCCTGTACATCTCCCCGACCGAGGCGCCCAACGCCTTCGCCACCGGCCGCAACCCGCGCAACGCCGCCGTGTGCTGCACGGACGGCATCCTGCGCCTGTTGGACGAGCGAGAACTGCGCGGTGTCATCGGGCACGAACTCAGCCACGTCTACAACCGCGACATCCTGATCTCCTCGGTCGCCGGCGCCCTCGCCTCCGTGATCATGTTCCTGGTCAACTTCGCCTGGCTGATCCCGATCGGCCGCTCGGACGACGACGACGGCCCGGGCATCCTCGGCATGCTGCTGATCATGCTCCTGGGCCCGCTCGCGGCCACCCTCATCCAGTTGGCGATCAGCCGCTCCAGGGAGTACGAGGCCGACGCCGCCGGTTCTCAGCTCACCGGCGATCCCCTCGCACTCGCCAGCGCCCTGCGCAAGCTCGAGACGGGCACCAAGCAGCTCCCGCTGCCCCCGGAGCCCCGCATCGAGACGGCGAGCCACATGATGATCGCGAACCCCTTCCGCCCGGGCCAAGGACTCTCCAAGATGTTCTCGACACATCCGCCGATGACAGAGCGCATCGCCCGGCTCGAAAAGATGGCAGGTCGACACCAGTGAAAACCATCCTGAATCTCATCTGGCTCGTCCTGAGCGGCTTCTGGCTGTTCCTCGGTTACCTGGCCGCGGGCGTGCTGCTCTGCATCACGATCATCGGCATCCCGTTCGGCATTGCCGCATTTCGTATCGGCATCTACGCCCTGTGGCCCTTCGGGTACACCACTGTCGAGCGCCGCGACTCCGGTGCGCCTTCCTGTGTAGGCAACGTCCTGTGGCTGGTCCTCGCGGGCTGGTGGCTGGCCCTCGCCCACATCGTCACCGGCATCGCCCTGTGCATCACGATCATCGGCATCCCGTTCGGCATCGCCAACTTCAAGCTCATCCCCGTGTCGCTGCTCCCGCTGGGACGCGAAATCGTGCGCACGGACCAGCCGTTCGCGGCACGCTGACAGGCGGACCCGGGGGTGGGGGAGCCGAAGTACCTCCTGCTGTCGTACGACCGACAGGCCGAGTTCGAGGGCGAGGACGGCTACGAGGAGACGTGGGCCCTGTGCGAGGACGCCGCCGACCTCTTCGCCGACCCGCCCGCGCCCACCCGAGGGACGTACGAACTGCTGGGCTGTGCCCCCGACGGCGAGCTGCGGACAGCCCTCACACGCGCGCGTGCAGCGGGTTCGGCACCGCTCGGCCTGCTCACCCTGGAGATCCTCGACAAGTCCGGCACAGCGGTCGGCGAGTGGTACCTCGAAGACGTGCGTGTCCTGGAAGACCGCCCTTGCGTCCGGGATCTGACGCGGCGGGACATCACCATCGAGGGGCGCGAACCCGACCACAACCCCACCGATTACCCGCAGTGTCCGCCCCTTTCCCCGGGCTACCGCCTCCTGCGGGCAACAGGCGAACGACTGGGCACCTGCCGCGACCTGGCACGGGTGCGGGAGGTCCGGGACGAATCCCTGGAGTCCCCGCTGCGACTGCTGGGCTGTTCGCCGCGAGGCTCCCTGCGTGCCGCGCTGGACGCCGGGGAAGAAGACCTCGGTCACGCAAAGGTCCTGCGCATCGACTCCTCCGGCCGGGCCGTGCAGTCCGCCGCCGAGGGCGAGCTGCGCGCCTGGATCCCGTCCGCCCGCGGTCCGGGCCTGGTCGACCTCACCGTCGATCTGTGGTCGGAGCGCCCGCCTCTCGCGGCCCGTGAGGTGTGGGAACTGTGGGGCGACGGGCGCCCCGCCGAGCCCAACCGCTGGGCTCGGGGCGACGCCGACGGGCGCCAGTTCTGGCTCCGTACGGCCAGGGAGAACCACATATACGGCCGCCCGGACCAGCCCTCCGGCACCGTCCACCACCTCGACGGCCGTCACATCACCGACGAGCCGGGCTTCTTCTGCGCCCTGGGCGAGGCGGTGAACGGCCCCGGCGGGTACTTCGGCTGGGGCCTCGACGCCCTCGCCGACTGCCTCTGCGGCCGGTGGGGCGCCGCCGCCCCGCCCTTCCTGCTCGTCTGGCACGACGCCCACGTCGCCCGCGCCTGCCTCGGGCTCACCCCGCTCATCGGCTACCGTCCCCTGACCTTCGAGGAACTCCTCGCGTTCCTGACCGAGAAGGGGGTCGAGGTGCGCCTTGAATGAACCGCTCGTCGGGGCCACGTTTTCCACAACCTGGTGGTTGTCCACAGGCCGGCCCGATTGTCAGTGCCGCCTTGCATGATGGACCCATGACTGAGAGCGAGCAGTTGCTGACACTAGTGGGAACCAAGGCGCACAACACCCGCCCCTGGGGCTGGACTTCCCTCCCCGAGCCGGTGGACACCGCCACACTGGCCCGTGCCGAGGCCACCCTGGGCTTCCGCCTGCCCGCGCTGCTCGCCGAACTCTACGTTCGGATAGGAGACGGCGGATTCGGCCCGGAGTACGGCCTGTTGCCTCTGCTCGACGGCCCTTTGGCCGGCGAGCCCGCCGCCGTCGTGCAATACCTGGCCAACCGCGAAAGCGGTCGCAAGGACCCCGACTGGCCCTGGCCCGCGGGCGTGCTGCCGATATCCCACTGGGGATGCGCGCTGTACGCCTGCGTGGACTGCCACAGCCCGCAGGCCACTGTCCTGCTCTTCGAGCCGAACGCCGGCGAGGCCGAGCACGCCTGGTTCGTGGACGCGCCCAGCCTCACGGATTGGCTGCGGGCCTGGCTGGACGGCAAGGGCTGGTACGAGGAGAAGAGCGAAGAGCCTGAGATGACCCCATGGGCCGACTTCCGCATACGTACCGCGCTCGGGCAGGTGTCCTGAGAGGCAGGCACCGCCGGGACTGATGTGAGACGCCGCGCCGCGTCCGAGAAGCCGCATCGCGTCCGGCAAGCACCCGTGAGGTGTCCTACCGCCCTACCGCGCCGCCACCCACCGCCGCACCCCGTACGCCACCACGCCGACGGCCAGCACACCCGCGCCCACCACCACCGAGACCCCCGGCAGCGCGAACGCCAGGACCACGCAGCCGAGCAGCCCCACCGCCGGTACCACCCGCGCCGCCGGAGCCGACCCCAGCGTCCAGGCCGACGCGTTGGCCACCGCGTAGTAGGCCAGCACACCGAAGGAGGAGAAGCCGATCGCGCCCCGCACATCCACCGTGGCGGCCAGCGCCGCGACCACCACGCCCACGGCCAGCTCGGCCCGGTGCGGCACCTGGAAACGCGGATGTACGGCGGCCAGCGCCCCCGGCAGATGCCGGTCCCGGGCCATGGCCAGCGTCGTTCGCGAGACGCCCAGGATCAGGGCGAGCAGTGAGCCAAGCGCGGCCACGGCGGCGCCCAGCCGCACCACGGGCACCAGCCCCGGCACTCCGGCCGCGCGGACCGCATCGGCCAGCGGCGCCTCCGCCTGACCGAGACCGCCCGCCCCCAGCACGGAAAGGACAGCCACCGCCACGCAGGCGTACACCGCCAGCGCGATGCCCAGGGCCAGCGGGATCGCGCGGGGGATGGTGCGTGCCGGATCCCGCACCTCCTCGCCGAGGGTCGCGATCCGCGCGTACCCGGCGAACGCGAAGAACAGCAGACCAGCCGCTTGAAGCACCCCGCCCACGCCGTCCGAGGTCCCGATGTCCAGCCGCCCGGCATCGGACTCCCCGGACCCCAGAGACACGACCACCACGGAAGCGAGGACAGCCAGGACCACAGCGACGATCGCCCGGGTCAGCCAGGCGGATTTCTGGACGCCGCCGTAGTTCACCGCGGTCAGTGCCACCACGGCCGCGACCGCGACCGCGTGCGCCTGCCCCGGCCAGACGTACGCCCCCACAGTGAGCGCCATCGCCGCACAGGAGGCCGTCTTGCCGACCACGAACGACCAGCCGGCGAGATAACCCCAGAACGGCCCGAGCCGCTCACGCCCGTACACATACGTGCCGCCGGAGGCGGGATACAGGGCGGCCAGCCGCGCCGACGACGTGGCGTTGCAGTATGCGACCACGGCGGCGACCGCGAGTCCGAGCAGCAGCCCGGAGCCGGCCGCGTGCGCTGCGGGTCCCAGGGCTGCGAAGATTCCGGCGCCGATCATCGAGCCCAGCCCGATGACCACCGCGTCTCCCACTCCCAGACTGCGGCGCAGCTCGGCATCGGAATGTGTCATGAGCCGCACCCTACTGATCGCTGCAACCGCCCGATGCAGCCGCGTCGTCCTGTACATCAACACCGCACGAACAACGGCACGAGCACATCGTTGAGCGACCCAAATCACAGTGCCGGGACGGCGCGGACACAGCACGAAGGGGCAGGTTCAGGCCATGGGCATCATCAGTTGGATCATCCTCGGCCTTTTGGCCGGCGCCATCGCCAAGTTCCTGCTGCCGGGTCGTGACCCGGGCGGCTTCATCGGCACGACAGTCATCGGCATCGCGGGCGCGTTCATCGGCGGCTGGATATCGGCCCGCTGGCTTGACCACCCGATCAGCAAGGACTTCTACGACGGCGCCACCTGGGCGGCGGCGATCGGCGGCTCGTTCGTCCTCCTGGTGGTCTACCGCCTCCTGTTCGGCAACTCGCGCAACTGAGCACAAGTGCGCAACTGAGCGCGACTGCGCACCCCGACCGCAGCCAGCAGGCGGGAAGGGTGGGCACCCGCGGGAAACCCCGGGTGCCCACCCTTCCTCGTGTCCTCGTGTCCTCGTGTCCTCGTGAAGGCAGTGCGCGCAGTGCGCTCGGACTGCGCGACTACCGGTAATTCACGAACTGCAGCGCGAAGTCGAAGTCCTTGCCCTTCAGGAGGGCGATAACGGCCTGCAAGTCGTCGCGGTTCTTCGAGCTGACCCGCAGCTCGTCGCCCTGCACCTGGGCCTTCACGCCCTTCGGGCCCTCGTCCCGGATGATCTTCGCCACCTTCTTCGCGTTCTCCTGGGAGATACCCTCCTCGATCGACGCGAAGATCTTGTACTCCTTGCCGGACAGCTGCGGCTCGCCCGCGTCCAGCGCCTTCAGCGAGATCCCCCGCTTGATCAGCTTGGACTGGAAGACGTCGAGGATGGCCTTCACCCGGTCCTCGGAGTTCGCCTCCATGAGGATCTTGTCACCGGACCACGAGATCGAGGCACCCACGCCCTTGAAGTCGTAGCGCTGGGAAATCTCCTTGGCGGCCTGGTTGAGGGCGTTGTCGACCTCCTGCCGCTCGACCTTCGAGACGATGTCGAAACTGGAGTCGGCCATGTCCTGTGGCTCCTTGTATCGGGGTGCGTATCGGGGTGCGTACGGGTGCGTATCGGCGTACGTGGGGGCGGGCGCCGAGCCCGGCAGGTCCCGGGCCGCATCCGGACAAGCCTAGCCACCCACCGACCTCTGGGCGCAGATCAATCGGGTGGCGAAGCACCCCTCCGTATCGGGTATTGTTTACGTCGTTGCCACGGAGCACCGCCACAAAGCGGTTCGAAGGGCAGCGACCCCCGGCGGTGTGCCCGAGCGGCCAAAGGGAGCAGACTGTAAATCTGCCGGCTTAGCCTACCCAGGTTCGAACCCTGGCGCCGCCACACTGGGTAAGAGACCCCTTCCGACCTGCGGAAACGCAGCGTGGAAGGGGTCTTTTTGGTTGCGTGCCGGCTTCAGCGCACTGACGTCGACCCACGATGCGGTGGTCCCGTCGTCAAGCCTGGGGAAGCGTCTCTCCCTGGACCGTCTGGATGTCCAGTTCCACCTTCAGGGTGGTGCCGATCGCGGCGATTCCTGCCTGGAGTACCTGGTTGTAGTTCATCGCGAAGTCCTCGCGACGTAGTTGGGTCGTGGCGCGGAAGGCCGCGCGGAGTCCGCCCCAGGGGTCGGGGCCGGTGCCGAGGTAGGCGAGGTCCAGGTCGACCGGGCGGACGACGCCGTGCAGGGCGAGTTCGCCGTGGACCGTCCAGCGGTCAGTGCCGGCGGGGGTCAGGCCGGTCGAGCGGTACGTGATCTCCGGATGCCGCTCGACGTCCAGGAAGTCGGGGGACTTGAGGTGGTCGTCGCGCATGCCGTTGCCCGTGTCGATCGAGGCCGTGCGGATCACTGCCTCGACCTGGGACTTCGCTACGACCTGCGCGATCTCGACGCGTCCGCGGAAGTCGGTGAAACGGCCGTGCACGCTGGAGATGCCCAGGTGATGGGCGACCGCGCCGACGGAGGAGTGGGGCGGGTCGATGGTCCACGGGCCCGGCGACGGCAGCTCGACGCCTGCCTGCCGGCCGAGGACGACCTGGCCGACCTCCGCGCGCCCGCCTGCCGTGACCAGTGCCGTCGACGCGGCGGGCGCGTAGCCGAGCGCGGTGACGATCACCGTGTAGGCGCCGGGGGACAGAGGCGTGGCATCGGTGACGGTGCCGTCGGCGTCGGCCTCGGCCTCGGCGCGCAGGATCTGCGCGCCGGTCATGTCGGTCACCGTGACCACCGCGTGGGGTACGGCCCAGCCGTCCCGGGTGCGGATCCGTGCACTGAGGGGCATTACGTCTCGCTTCCGTGCGGTGCTCTTCCATACCGTGCACTCGAGGCGGTTGTCTTTCGCACGGTGTACTTCTGCAAGCGGTCTCTTAGGGGCGGTCCTGGTGGGCTCGGGCCGTCTCGGGTGCGGTCGACTCCGGTGTGTTCGCCTCGGGTTCGGCCTTCATGCGTGCGGGTGCCACGTGTAACGGGTGGGCACCGAGGCGCGGGCGGGGGATCTCCGTCGGGCAATCGCTCCGTCGGGCAATCGCCCGCCGGGTAATCCCGCCTCGCCCTCACCCGCCGGTCCCCTGCCCGGCCTTGCCTTCACCCCGCTGCCCGGTGCGGACTCCCCCCGCTCAAGGTCACCCGCCCGAAGCCACGCCCGAAGGCCCCGCGCGAAGCCCCCGTCCGAAGGCCACGCCGAAGGCCCTGCGCAAAGGCCCCCGCTCAGAGCCACACCCACTAGCCCCCGCTCAAAACCTCGCCCGCAGTCCCCCTCAAAGGCGCCCGCCTGCTCGGGCGTTCAAGTGTCCAACGTCACCTACTCCCCGTATGGGCAAGTTCAATGTCATGATCGTCGACACCGCCGCCCGACACCGTCACCGTGGCCGCCCGCGGCGGGTAACCCGTCGCGATGACTGTGTACGCGCCGCCGTCCAGGTCGGAGAAGGCGTACGCCCCGTCGTGGCCGGTCGTGGTCGTGGCGATCACGTTGCCCGCGGCGTCCACCAGCGTCACGAGCGCGTCGCTCAGCGGGGCGCCGGCTCCGCGCACCGTACCCCGCACGTGCACCCCGGGCCGCAGCTCGACCTCCACTCGCGAGGTCCCGACGCCGCCGATCTCGACGGGCAGGGCCAGTGGGCGGTGCTTGGGAGAGTTGACCGCCACGGTCACCGTGCCCGGCACCAGGTCGGTGACGCTGAACTCGCCCAGGGCGTCGGTGCGTCCGGTGGCCAGGACGTCCCCGCGGACGTCGGTCACGATGACCACGGCCTCCACGACCGGAGCCCCGCTGTCGGCGGACACCACCACACCGGTGAGGCCGCTGGTGCCGCACAGCAGAATGTCGTACGGGACCGGCGAGTCGCCGGCGACGACGACTGTCGAGGCCTGCGGCTGGTAGCCGTCGGCGGAAGCGATCAGGACGTACGAACCGGCACCCGGGGCGGACACGCCGTACGAGCCGTCGCCGCGCGAGACCGACCGGCCCAGCTGCTTCCCGCCGAGCGAGATCAGCGTGACGGCGGCTCCGGCCACGGCGACGCGCTCCGTGCCCAGGACCTGCCCGCTCACCAGGATGCCGCCCCCGGCCGAATCACCGGCCGACACTCCGACCAAGTCACCGGCCGAACCCCTGCCCGAGCCGTCCCCCGAAACACCGCCCGAGCCGTCCCTCGAACCCCTGCCCGAGCCGTCCCCCGAACCCCCGCCCGAGCCGTCCCCCGAAACACCGCCCGAGCCGACCCCCGAAACACGGCCCGAGCCGACCCCCGAATCACTGCCCGAATCACTGCCCGAACCACCGGCGGAGCCACTCGCCCTCTCTCGCTCAGCGGTCGCGACGGACGCCCGTGCCGGCACACCCAGTGCCGCCGCGGACGCGGGTGCCACCCCAACGGCCGCGACCGGCACGGTCGAAGCCCTCTGCGGACTCTCCACCGCCGAAGCCCCGGCGCCGCCCGCCTCGCCCGCCTCGCCGACGCCGCCCGCCTCGACCGAAGCACTCGACTCGCCCGCCTCGACCGGTCGTCGGCGCGGAATGAACGCCGCCAGCGCGAACGCGAGCAGCGCCGCGCCGCCGCCGATGGCCAGGACGGTCTTGAAGCCGTCCTCCGAGGGCAGGGCGACCGAGCCGAGGTTGGTGGTCATCTGCGCCAGGATGACGCCGGCGACCGCGCTGGCGACCGACGTACCGATGGACCGCATCAGGGTGTTGAGGCTGTTCGCGGCGCCGGTCTGGGACGGCGGCACGGCACCCATGATGAGCGAGGGCATCGCGCCGTAGGTGAAGCCGATACCGGTGCCGATGACGCAGGAGACCAGTACGAACTGCCAGACCTCGTCCATCAGCAGGATCTGCAGGGCATAGCCGCCGGCCACGATCAGGGAGCCGACCATCAGGCTGATCTTCGGGCCCTTGGCCTTCGACAGGGCCGCGGAGACCGGGGCGATGACCATCATCACCAAGCCGGACGGCGCCATGACGAGGCCGGCGGTGAGCAGCGACTTGCCCAGACCGTAGCCGGTCGCCTCGGGCAACTGCAGGAGCTGAGGAAGGACCAGGGACATCGCGAACATGCCGAAGCCGAGCGCGATCGAGGCGAGGTTGGTGAACAGCACCTGGCGGCGGGCGGTGGTCCGCAGGTCGACCAGCGGCTGCTCCGTGCGCAGTTCCCACCAGCCCCACACCAGCAGGACCACGACGGCCGCCGCGAAGAGACCGAGGATCGAATCGCTGCCCCAACCCCAGTCGCCGCCCTTGGAGATGGCCAGCAACAGGCAGATCAGGCCGCCCGCCATGCCGAGGCCGCCGATCAGGTCGAAGCGGCCACCGGTGCGCACCTTGGACTCGGGTACGAGCACCAGGACCAGCAGGAGGGCGATGACGCCCATGACGGCCGAGCTCCAGAAGAGCATGTGCCAGTCGAAGTTGTCGGCGATGAGCGCGGCGGCGGGCAGTCCGAGGGCCGCGCCGACGCCGAGTGAGGCGCTCATCATGGCGGTCGCGGAACCGAGCCGTTCGGCGGGGAGTTCGTCCCGCATGACGCTGATGCCGAGCGGGATCACACCGCCCGCCATGCCCTGGAGCACCCGGCCTACGATCATCGGGGCGAGGGTGTCGCTGAGGGCGGCGGTGATCGAGCCGGCCACCAGCAGGACCAGGCTCATCAGGAGCATGCGGCGCTTGCCGTACATGTCACCGAGCCGCCCCATCATCGGGACGGCGACGGCGGCGGCGAGCAGCGTGGCGGTGACGGCCCAGGCGGTGTCCGAGGCCGGGGCGTTCAGGAGTTGGGGGAGCTCCGGGACGATCGGGATCACCAGGGTCTGCATCAGCGCGACGACGATCCCGCCGAAGGCCAGCACCGCCACGACGGCATTGGGCCGCGGTGCCGCGGCCCGTCCTTCGTCGGCGGGTCGGGGATGTGCATGGGACATGGGTCGAGCCTCCGTGTGGGCGTCGGTGACAGCGCGACCCTCCTAAGCTAAGTCAGTTGATTGACTTAAGCAAGCATGGTCGGATTCCGTGGCCATCGCGTGAAGGACCCGAGGTGATCGAAGGGCGGCGGGGGATTCGGAGGCGATGGGGGAGGAGGGGAATCACACGGCAGGCGGGGCACACTGACCCCATGTCCACGCGCCGCAGACACTGCCCCGAATGCCGTCGCGAGATCGCCGTCGTCGCCGGACGGTACGCCCGGCACGACCCGCCCGGCGCACGCGAGAGCGGGCAACTCGTCTCCTGCCCCGGCTCCCGGCGACAGGCGGAACTCGGTGCGGCACAGCCGACGTTGGACGGGTACACCGTCCCCGAATTCCCCGGTCAACTGCCCCTGTTCTGAAGGGTCAAGGGTTGTTGAGAGTCAGTTCCCCGCCACCGACTTCACCGCGACCGACAGGGGCGTCGACCCACCGATCAGCTCCAGGGTCAGACCGGCCGTCGCCGGAGTGTCCAGCAACTCCGCCAGTACGGCGGCCACGTCGTCGCGTGGGATCGCGCCGCGGCCCGTGTTCGCCTCCAGCCGGACGAGGCCGGTGCCGGTGTCGTTCGTCAGCAGGCCGGGGCGCAGGATCGTCCAGTCCAGGTCGTCCAGGCCGCTCACGTAGGCGTCGGCCTCGCCCTTGGCGCGCTGGTACACGTCGAAGACCTCGTCGCCCTCGTGCTGCGGATCCGCACCCATGGACGACACGACCACATGGCGTCGTACGCCCGCCCGGACCGCCGCGTCCGCGAACAGGACCGCCGCGCCCCGGTCCACCGTGTCCTTGCGGGCCACGCCGCTGCCCGGACCCGCGCCCGCCGCGAACACCGCCGCGTCCGCGCCCCGCAGCGACGCCGCGACTTCTTCGACCGAGGCCGACTCCAGGTCCAGCAGCACCGGTTCGGCGCCCGCCTCACGCAGGTCGTCGCGCTGTTCGGGGCTGCGGATGATCCCCGCGACCTCGTCCCCGCGCGCGGCGAGCAACCGCTCCAGCCGCAGTGCGATCTGACCATGACCCCCAGCAATGACAATGCGCATGGTTCCGACCGTACGCCCGGACGACCGCATCCGCCGCATGACTCCAGCCACGCCTCAGGGGCGCACAGCAGAGGCGCGTGCATCGGGCGCATGAGCCTTCGGAGCCTTCCGGGCGTACGCCGAACACACCAACTCAAGCCGCGCACGACCGCGCGCAAGACGCACACTCCAGGCGCACGCGCCAACAACGCATGCCTGGGCGAAAACTCCCCCCAGCAGGCCCGCGCGCAACGCACACCCCGCATGCCCGCGCGAAACGCACCCCCCTGCACGCCAGGGCGAAACGCACACCCCGCCGCACGCCCTAAGACAACTCCCCCCGCCCCTGCCTGGGCAGCCCCAACTCCGCCGCCGCGGCAGAGTCGCAGTACTCCCGCACCGCGCTCGTCCGTGCCACCACGCGCCCCCGATGCACCACGATCCGGCTGTACGCCAGCGACAGCACCCCTGCCAGCCGGTCCCCGCGCACCGCCAGCAACTCGGCCGGAAATCCCGCCTCCACGCGCACCTCGGGCAGCCCCAGCACCGCCCGCGCCGACGCGCTCACCGCGTCGTACGCGTCCTCGGCCCGCAGACCGTGGCGCGAGGCCAGCAAGTACGCCGCCTCCAGCGGATCCCCGCGTCCCACCGGATTCGATACGTCCCTCAGGGCCCCGCTCCCGGCGGCTACCCGCACCCCGGCCGAGCGCAGCAGCCGTACCGGAGCAGTGCCCCGCCGCTCCACACCCCCGCAGCCGCCCTGCGGCAGGCACACCACCGCCACGCCAGCCGCCGCGAGTTGGTCGGCGGTCCGCGAGGCCACCTCGGCGGGCAGCCGTCCAAGGCCGCCGCACGGGGCGAGCGTCACCCCGGGGCGCAGCCCGCCGGCCATCGCCGCGAGGCGGGCCAGGCGGGCCGGGTCGGAAGCGTCGGTGTGCAGGTCGACGGGGCAGCCGTGCTCGGAGGCGACCTCCAGGACCGTCTCCACGTAGCCCGTCGGATCGGGGTCCAGGTCCGGACAACCGCCCACCACGGAGGCGCCCATCTTCAGCGCGTCCCGCAGCATCGCGAGCCCGTCGGCCCCGGCCACCCCGGTCAGCATCCTCGGCATCGCCACGGTGGTCAGCTCGGTGAACCCGCGCAGCGAGCGCCGCGCCTGAAGTACGGCGGTCAGCGCACCCAGCCCCTGGACGTCGCCCACGCGCACGTGTGCCCGCAGGGCGGTCGCCCCGTGTCCGAGGTGCAGCAGGGCGGCCTCCGTGGCCCGGCGCTGGACGTCCTGGGCGTCGTACGAGACCGGCCCGCCCACGTCGGCCGACAGGGCGGTGTCGCCGTGGGCGTGCGGCTCGGCGGGGGCCGGCAGGAGCAGGTAGCCGCCGAGATCCAGGCGCGCTCCACGCGCGCGCGTGCCGCCCGCCGCGAGACTCCCGGCCGTGCCGACCGCCTCGATGCGCCCGCCGACCAGCTGTACGTCCACGGTCCGGCCGTCGGTGAGTCGCGCCCCGCACAGCAGGAGGGCGTTCCCGTCGGCCTGCCCCGTCGAGGACCCGGAAGGGACACCCGACGAGGCACCCGATGACGAACCCGACGGGGAGTGCGGCGGCTGCGGCTGACTGTCGGGCATCGCGCTCCAGAGGCTCGTGGGCTGCGGGGCTCGGGGACGGCGGGGTTCGGGTTGCGGGGCAGGGACTGCGGGCTCGTGAACTGCGCAAGGAGACGCAAGATCACGCAGAGTGAGTCGAAGCCTAGGGTGACGACACGCTCACGACGGTGAGGAGCGAAATAGTCGTACCGGTGGGGTTCCGCCGTACGGCAGAGGCCTCAGCGGCTCGTGAGGAGGCCGCGGAACAGGGCCTGGCGGGGGCGGGGAAACGGATTTGGGCGAACGGCGACCGAGCGTGTAATGTCTTCATCGCTCGCCCCAATAGCTCAGTCGGCAGAGCGTCTCCATGGTAAGGAGAAGGTCTACGGTTCGATTCCGTATTGGGGCTCTGGTGTGAGAGGTTCCCGCCGCGAGGCGGGGCCCGATCGCATCGCAGCGGTGTAGCTCAGTCGGTAGAGCAAGCGGCTCATAATCGCTGTGTCACCGGTTCAAGTCCGGTCACCGCTACTGACAGTAGCCGATTGTGGGGTCGGTCCTTCGATCGGCTACTCTTCTGTGCGTTAATGTCCCATCCGTTCGTCAAGGAGCACTCCTGTGGCTGCCACCGACGTCCGCCCGAAGATCACGCTGGCCTGCGTGGAGTGCAAGGAGCGGAACTACATCACCAAGAAGAACCGGCGTAACAACCCGGACCGACTGGAGATGAAGAAGCACTGCCCGCGTTGCAATGCGCACACCGCGCACCGCGAAACGCGATAATTCAGGCTCGTACGTGAGGCCGTCCCCGCACTGCGGGGACGGCCTCACGTCGTTTCGGTACAGCAGACATCAGGAGGTACCGGGCCATGGCGCTCGACCAGTCCTTCGTGGGGCGGAGCTATCCGCCCACCGACCCCTACGAGGTGGGCCGGGAGAAGATCCGCGAGTTCGCGGAAGCGGTGGGTGACACTAACCCCGCGTACACGGACCCGGAGGCCGCCAAGGCACTCGGCCACCCCGATGTCATCGCTCCGCCGACCTTCGTCTTCGCGATCAGCTTCAAGGCGGCGGGAAAGGTCATCGAGGACCCGCAGCTCGGCCTGGACTACAGCCGCGTGGTGCACGGAGACCAGAAGTTCGCCTACGTCCGCCCCGTGCGCGCCGGCGACCGGCTCACCGTCACCTCGACCATCGACGCCATCAGGTCCATGGCGGGCAACGACATCCTGGACATCCGTGGTGAGGTCCACGACGAGGCCGGCGAGCACGTCGTGACCGCCTGGACCAAGCTGGTCGCCCGCGCGGCGGACGAGGAGGCCTCGAGCTGATGACGGCGAAGATCGCGTACGACGACGTCGAGGTCGGCACCGAGCTGCCCGCCCACTCCTTTCCCGTGACGCGCGCCACGCTCGTCCGGTACGCGGGCGCCTCCGGGGACTTCAACCCGATCCACTGGAACGAGAAGTTCGCCAAGGAGGTCGGGCTGCCGGACGTCATCGCGCACGGCATGTTCACCATGGCCGAGGCGATCCGCGTGGTCACCGACTGGACCGGCGACCCCGGCGCGGTCGTCGAGTACGGCGTTCGCTTCACCAAGCCCGTCGTCGTCCCGAACGACGACCAAGGCGCCACGATCGAGGTCAGCGCCAAAGTCGCGGCCAAGCTCGACGACCACACGGTCCGCGTCGACCTCACGGCGACCAGCGCCGGGCAGAAGGTGCTGGGGATGTCCCGGGCGGTCGTACGACTGGCCTGAGGGGCTCGCCGGGACGGCAAGGTGACTGGCGAGGTACGGCAAGGTGTAAGGGGCGCCCGCCATTGCGGACGCTCCTTACACCTGCGGACGCCCCTTACGCGGGCCCGGACCTGTCAGTGCCGTCTCGTAGTCTTGGGCGCGTGCAGGAACTCCACGACGCCCCCCTCGCCCCGCTGACCACCTTCCGGCTGGGCGGCCCCGCCACCCGCCTTGTCACCGCCACGACCGACGCCGAGGTGATCGACGTCGTCCGCGAGGCCGACGATGCCGGGACGCCCCTGCTGCTCATCGGCGGCGGTTCGAACCTGGTCATCGGCGACAAGGGCTTCGCCGGCACCGCCCTCGTCATCGCCACGAAGGGCTTCGCACTCGACGGCACCCGCCTGGAGCTGGCCGCCGGCGAGGTCTGGACCGACGCCGTGGCCCGCACCGTAGAGGCCGGACTCGCCGGCATCGAATGCCTCGCCGGCATCCCCGGCTCGGCGGGCGCGACCCCCATCCAGAACGTCGGGGCGTACGGCCAGGAGGTCTCGTCGACGATCACCGAGGTGATCGCGTACGACCGCGAGACAGGGGAAACGGTCACGCTGACCACTCCGGAGTGCGGCTTCTCCTACCGCCACAGCCGCTTCAAGGCGGACCCCGACCGGTACATCGTCCTGCGCGTCCGCTTCGAGCTGGAAGACGCGGACGGACTCTCCGCTCCCCTCAAGTACGCCGAGACGGCCCGCGCCCTCGGCGTGGAGCCCGGCGACCGGGTCCCACTCGAAGCCGCCCGCGAGACCGTCCTGAAGCTGCGCTCCGGCAAGGGCATGGTCCTGGACCCCGAGGACCACGACACCTGGTCGGCAGGCTCCTTCTTCACGAACCCGATCCTCACCGACGACGAGTTCGCCGCGTTCCACGCGCGCGTGCGGGACAGGCTCGGCGACGGCGTGGAGCCGCCCGCGTACCCGGCGGGGGAGGGCCACACCAAGACCTCCGCCGCCTGGCTGATCGACAAGGCGGGCTTCACCAAGGGCTACGGCACCGGCCCCGCCCGCATCTCCACCAAGCACACCCTCGCCCTCACCAACCGGGGCGAAGCGACCACGGAAGACCTGCTCGCGCTGGCCCGCGAGGTAGTCGCCGGCGTCCGTGACGTCTTCGGCGTCACGCTGGTCAACGAGCCGGTGACGGTGGGCGTCAGCCTGTAGGCACCAACAACCGCCAGGTCCTGAAAGCCCATGCCCTAATAGGCCGGCCAGAACACAGGCCAGAGCCAGCCAGAGCCAGAACTAAGCCAGCCAGCCGTCCACCCCCGCCAGCAGCTTCTCCCTCGTGTCCTCAGGGGCCGCTGAAGCGCGGATCGACTGGCGGGCCAGCTCGGCCAGTTCCGCGTCCGTGAAGGCGTGGTGCCGGCGGGCGATCTCGTACTGGGCCGCGAGGCGGGCACCGAAGAGCAGCGGGTCGTCGGCGCCCAGGGCCATCGGGACGCCCGCCTCGAACAAGGTCCGCAGAGGAACGTCCTCCGGCTTCTCGTACACGCCCAGGGCCACGTTCGACGCCGGGCACACCTCGCACGTCACACCCCGCTCCGCCAGGCGCTTGAGCAGCCACGGATCCTCCGCCGCCCGCACCCCGTGCCCCAGCCGGTTCGCGTGCAGGTCGTCCAGACAGTCCCGGATCGACGACGGGCCGGACAGCTCGCCGCCGTGCGGCGCCGACAGCAGACCGCCCTCCCGCGCGATGGCGAAGGCGCGGTCGAAGTCCCTCGCCATGCCCCGGCGCTCGTCGTTCGAGAGGCCGAAACCGATCACACCCCGGTCCGCGTACCGCACCGCCAGCCGGGCCAGCGTCCGGGCGTCCAGCGGGTGCTTCATACGGTTCGCGGCGACCAGGACGCGCATCCCCAGGCCGGTCTCCCGCATCGTCGTGTCCACGGCGTCCAGGATGATCTCCAAGGCCGGGATCAGACCGCCCAGCCGAGGGGCGTACGACGTCGGGTCCACCTGGATTTCCAGCCAGCCCGAGCCGTCCCTGAGGTCCTCCTCCGCGGCCTCCCGCACCAGTCGCTGTATGTCCTCGGGCTCCCGCAGGCACGAGCGCGCCGCGTCGTACAGCCGCTGGAAGCGGAACCAGCCCCGCTCGTCCGTCGCCCGCAGTCTCGGCGGCTCCCCGCTGGTCAGCGCTTCGGTCAGCGCGTCGGGCAGTCGCACACCGTACTTGTCGGCCAGTTCCAGCACGGTGGCGGCCCGCATCGACCCGGTGAAGTGCAGGTGCAGATGGGCTTTGGGCAGCTCAGAGACATCACGTACACGCTCCATTCCAGGATCCTGCCGTACGTCACGGCTGTCCCGGTAGCGCTTTCCCCGTTCGTGGTCTTGCTCGCACAAAGAAACAGGGCATCCACTGACGAAAGTTCGTCAGTGGATGCCCTGAGACGAGACTCAGTCCCTGGCCTCCGCCAGCAACTTCTGAATCCGGCTGACACCCTCGACGAGGTCCTCGTCCCCCAGCGCGTACGACAGCCGCAGGTACCCCGGCGTACCGAAGGCCTCACCCGGCACCACAGCGACCTCGGCCTCCTCCAGGATCAGCGCGGCCAGCTCGACCGTGTCCTGCGAGCGCTTGCCGCGGATCTCCTTGCCCAGCAGCCCCTTCACCGACGGGTACGCGTAGAAGGCGCCCTCGGGCTCCGGGCAGAGCACGCCGTCGATCTCGTTGAGCATCCGCACGATGGTCTTGCGGCGCCGGTCGAAGGCCTCGCGCATCGTGGCGACGGCGTCCAGGCTGCCGGAGACCGCGGCGAGCGCGGCGACCTGGGCCACGTTCGACACGTTGGACGTGGCGTGCGACTGAAGGTTGGTCGCGGCCTTGACGACGTCCTTCGGGCCGATGATCCAGCCCACCCGCCAACCGGTCATGGCGTAGGTCTTGGCCACACCGTTGACGACGATGCACTTGTCGCGCAGCTCGGGCAGGAGCGCGGGCAGCGACACCGAGACCGCGTCGCCGTAGACCAGGTGCTCGTAGATCTCGTCGGTCATCACCCACAGGCCGTGCTCGACGGCCCAGCGGCCGATGGCCTCGGTCTCCGGCTCCGTGTAGACAGCGCCCGTCGGGTTGGACGGCGACACGAAGAGGACGACCTTCGTCTTCTCGGTGCGCGCCGCCTCCAGCTGCTCGACCGAGGCGCGGTAGCCGGTGGTCTCGTCGGCGACGACCTCCACCGGGACGCCGCCGGCGAGACGGATCGACTCCGGGTACGTCGTCCAGTACGGCGCCGGGACGATGACCTCGTCGCCCGGGTCGAGGATCGCGGCGAAGGCCTCGTAGATGGCCTGCTTGCCGCCGTTGGTCACCAGGATCTGCGAGGCGTCCGGCTCGTAGCCGGAGTCGCGCAGCGTCTTCGCAGCGATCGCGGACTTCAGCTCGGGCAGACCGCCGGCCGGGGTGTAGCGGTGGTACTTCGGGTTCTTGCAGGCCTCAATGGCGGCCTCGACGATGTAGTCCGGGGTCGGGAAGTCGGGCTCGCCGGCGCCGAAGCCGATCACCGGACGCCCGGCGGCCTTGAGAGCCTTGGCCTTGGCGTCCACGGCGAGAGTGGCGGATTCGGAGATCGCGCCGACTCGGGCGGAGACCCGGCGCTCGGTGGGAGGGGTTGCAGCGCTCATGGGCCCATCGTTTCAGACCGGAAACTCCCCCGGCACGCGGGTTTCACAGACTGAACAACAACTGAACAACCATCCGGATCCGGCCGCCAAGCTGGCCGATCTTCCGTGGCCAGGGCCCGGGCGGGCGCTTTCTGTTCGACGACCGGCCCCGGAACACGTACACTCACACCTCGTTGGCCTTCAGTGGGCTGCGCTCAACCGGTGCACTCCGAGCACTCGGTCGGATGCGGTACGTTGGTGGACACGCAAAGGGTCGTAGCTCAATTGGTAGAGCACTGGTCTCCAAAACCAGCGGTTGGGGGTTCAAGTCCCTCCGGCCCTGCTACACACACCTTCGCCAGGTGTGCGCATGTACGTTCAGTAATGTATCGCCGTGCGGCTCAGACCGGGCGCGGCACGGCCACGACCCGGAATCAGGTGAGGACGAGTGACGGACGCCGTGGGCTCCATCGACATGCCTGATGCCCAGGACGAGGCGCCGGAGTCCCAGAAGAAGACTCGTAAGGGCGGCAAGCGCGCCAAGAAGGGCCCGCTGAAGCGTCTTGCGCTGTTCTACCGCCAGATCGTCGCCGAGCTTCGCAAGGTCGTCTGGCCTTCGCGCAGCCAGCTGATGACGTACACGACCGTGGTGATCGTATTCGTCATCATCATGATCGGCCTGGTGACCGTGATTGACTATGGGCTCGACCACGCAGCCAAGTACGTCTTCGGCTGAGCCGAGAGCGAAGGGCGCCGTCACCGGCGCCCCTTTCGCATGTTCCACCCCCATGTATCCAGGAAGAAGCAGCCACAGTGTCTGACCCGAACCTGAACGAGACCGTCGAACCGGACGAGTCCGTTGAAGACGAGCTCGACGTCGTCGAGGGCGCGGACGAAGACCTGGACGCGGCCGAGGCTGCCGACGCCGAGGCGGGCGAGCCCGCCGAGGAAGCCGCTCTGCACGTCGAGGACGAGGACGAGGCTCAGACCGAGGTCGAGGCGGAAGCCGAAGAGGCCGACGCTGAAGCGACGGAAGAGACCGAGGCCGAAGAAGAGGCCGAGGCCGAGCCGGTCGACCCCGTCACCGCCCTGCGCGAGGAACTGCGCACGCTCCCCGGCGAGTGGTACGTCATCCACACGTACGCCGGCTACGAGAACCGCGTGAAGACCAACCTCGAGCAGCGCGCCGTCTCGCTGAACGTCGAGGACTACATCTTCCAGGCCGAGGTGCCGCAGGAAGAGGTCGCGCAGATCAAGAACGGCGAGCGCAAGACCATCCGTCAGAACAAGCTCCCCGGCTACGTGCTGGTGCGCATGGATCTGACGAACGAGTCCTGGGGCGTCGTCCGCAACACCCCCGGTGTCACCGGCTTCGTGGGCAACGCCTACGACCCGTATCCGCTGACCCTGGACGAGATCGTCAAGATGCTCGCCCCGGAGGCCGAGGAGAAGGCCGCCCGCGAGGCCGCCGAGGCCGAGGGCAAGCCGGCTCCGCAGCGCAAGGTCGAGGTCCAGGTGCTGGACTTCGAGGTCGGCGACTCGGTCACCGTCACCGACGGCCCCTTCGCCACCCTTCAGGCGACCATCAACGAGATCAACGCCGACTCGAAGAAGGTCAAGGGCCTCGTCGAGATCTTCGGCCGCGAGACCCCCGTCGAGCTGTCCTTCGACCAGATTCAGAAGAACTAGCTCGCCGCACATTTTCCGTCCAGGTCAGGTCGGCTCCCGGAGCTGGCCTGACCTGCTCGGTTTCGTGCCTCACCGCGATGTCGCTTATCGTGGTGCGGTTGCCCTTGGGCAACAGGAATCCAGGAAGTAGGAAGAGGACCCGGAATGCCTCCCAAGAAGAAGAAGGTCACGGGGCTTATCAAGCTCCAGATCCAGGCCGGTGCCGCGAACCCGGCTCCGCCGGTCGGCCCCGCGCTGGGTCAGCACGGCGTCAACATCATGGAGTTCTGCAAGGCCTACAACGCCGCGACCGAGTCGCAGCGCGGTTGGGTCATCCCGGTGGAGATCACGGTCTACGAGGACCGTTCCTTCACCTTCATCACCAAGACGCCGCCGGCCGCGAAGATGATCCTCAAGGCCGCGGGCGTGGAGAAGGGCTCCGGCGAGCCGCACAAGACCAAGGTCGCCAAGATCACCCAGGCGCAGGTCCGTGAGATCGCCACCACCAAGATGCCCGACCTCAACGCCGAGAACCTCGACGCCGCGTCGAAGATCATCGCCGGCACCGCCCGTTCCATGGGCATCACGGTCGAGGGCTGACCTCAACTTCGTACGACTAAACCCGTGGCAGGGCCTGCTCGGCCCGCACCACGACTCCTCAGAACACCAGGAGCAGTAGTGAGCAAGCGCAGCAAGTCTCTCCGCGCTGCGGACGCCAAGATCGACCGGGAGAAGCAGTACGCCCCGCTCGAGGCCGTCCGTCTCGCCAAGGAGACCTCCACGAGCAAGTTCGACGGCACCGTCGAGGTCGCCTTCCGCCTGGGTGTCGACCCGCGCAAGGCCGACCAGATGGTCCGTGGCACCGTGAACCTCCCGCACGGCACCGGTAAGACCGCCCGGGTCCTGGTCTTCGCGACCGGTGACCGTGCCGAGGCCGCACTCGCCGCGGGCGCCGACATCGTCGGCTCCGACGAGCTGATCGACGAGGTGTCGAAGGGCCGTCTGGACTTCGACGCCGTCGTCGCCACCCCGGACCTGATGGGCAAGGTCGGCCGCCTCGGCCGGGTCCTCGGCCCGCGTGGTCTGATGCCGAACCCGAAGACCGGCACCGTGACCCCGGACGTCGTCAAGGCCGTCAACGAGATCAAGGGCGGCAAGATCGAGTTCCGCGTCGACAAGCACTCGAACCTGCACTTCATCATCGGCAAGACGTCCTTCGAGGACACCAAGCTGGTGGAGAACTACGGCGCCGCGCTGGACGAGATCCTTCGTCTGAAGCCGTCGGCCGCCAAGGGGCGCTACATCAAGAAGGCCACGATCAGCACCACGATCGGCCCCGGCATTCAGCTCGACTCGAACCGCACCCGCAACCTCCTCGTCGAGGAGGACCCGGCCGCGGTCTGAGCCCCACGGCTCGCCCCAGTCGGCGACGGGCCCCGCACCTTCCGAGGTGCGGGGCCCGTTCCCGTGTGTGGGCGCCGTGCCCTGGGCTAGCGTGCGGACAGGGGACATGGCACCGGGGGGACGAATGAAGTGCACGACGAGGCGCCGCTTGGCGCTCCTGGTCACGGTGGCGGCCGCGCTGACGGGGACGGCCTCCTGTACCTCCGCCCGGTCCTCCGGACCGCCCGAGGGGGACCGCGAGGGGACCTCCGCCTCCCTGACGGCCCTGCGTTCCGTGGAGCGCTCCACCGACCGGGCCGAGTCGGCCCGGGTGAGGTCCACGACGGTCATGGGCACCGAGCTGTCCCTCGAGGCCGACGGCGCCCTCGGCTGGCGCCACGGCCTCACCGGCACGCTGACGATCACGTACACCGGCGGCACGACCGCCGAGGCGATGCGCGGCCTCGGCATCACGTCGATGGAGGCCCGCTATCTGTCCGACGCCTACTACGCGCGGATGGGCGACCAGTTCGCCGCGAAGGCCGGTGGCAAGCACTGGCTCAAGTACGCGTACGACGACCTGGAGGCCCTCGGCGGCGGTGTGAACTTCGGGGACCAGCTGCTCAACACCACGCCGAACCAGTCGGTGAAGCTGCTGCTGGACTCCGCGGACGTGCGGGCCATCGGCGAGGACACGGTGGACGGACGGCCCACGACGCACTACTCCGGCACGGTGGAGGTGGGGGACGTCTCCGACGCGGAGCTGAGGAAGCAGCTCGAACAGGCCGGCGTCACCACCGAGACCGTCGACATCTGGGTCGACGGGCAGGACCTGCTGGTCAAGAAGGTCGAGAAGGCCCGTATGGCGACCGGCGAGCTGACCCAGACCGCCTACTACAGCGACTACGGACTGAAGGTCTCGGCGAAGGAGCCCCCGGCCGACGACACCGAGGACTTCAGGGACCTGCTGGAGAGGCAGGGCGGGGCCGGGGGCACCTCTTGAGCCCCAGGCAAATCTGAGGCCCCTTCACACCTCCTGGGATACGCTCAATGCCTTGTTGTGAATATTCCATGTGTTCCTTGGGGGGAATCGATGGTTACTTCTTTACGTAGCTCCGTGCGCCGTACAGCGACCGGCGCCGGGCTGGCCGCTCTGCTCCTCGCCGCGGGCGCGGTGGGATGTGCGAAGGGCGACGAGTCGCCGAGGATGACACCGGCGGCGGCCGTCGCCAAGGCGGCGAAGAACACGGAGGACATCACCTCCTTCCGCTACCGGATGACCGGCAAGGTCCCGGTGGAGGGTCGGGTCGAGGCCGAGGCCTCGATGAGCCTGAAGCCCTCGGTCGCCATGAGCATGAAGATGAACGCGCTGGACCAGGGGGCGGACGGCAAGGTCGAGATCAGGCTCGTGGACCAGGCCATGTACTTGGGCGGGGGTGCCGTCGCCAAGGAGATGGACGGCAAGAAGTGGATGAAGTTCGATCTCTCCGGGGCTGCGGGCAACGCCCTGGGCAGTGGCGGGATGGGGAGC
The DNA here is from genome assembly GCF_040654815.1 of Streptomyces sp. NPDC050619. Lineage (NCBI taxonomy): Bacteria > Bacillati > Actinomycetota > Actinomycetes > Kitasatosporales > Streptomycetaceae > Streptomyces > Streptomyces sp. NPDC050619. The sequence continues at coordinate 121,510 of NZ_JBFAIR010000021.1, forward strand.
CAGGCCAGCCAGAACCCGGCGGCCGAGTCCACCTTCCTCACCGGCGCCAAGGACGTGAAGAAGGTCGGCACGGAGACCGTCGACGGCGTCAAGACGACCCGCTACTCGGGCACCGTCACCCTCGACGAACTCCAGACCGCCCTCAAGGACGAGGACAAGGCCACCCGCGAGCGGCGCGAGAAGAGCATCGAACAGTACGAGAAGCAGGGCGTCGACAAGCTCACGATGGACATGTGGGTCGACGGCGACGACCACACCAAGCAGTTCCGCATGCGCGGCGAGGCCGACAAGGGCCCGATGGACATGACCATCACCTTCCTCGGTGTCAACGAGCCGGTGACCGTCACTGCCCCGCCCGCCAAGGACACCGTCGACCTCGCCGAAATGATGAAGGACGCCCAGAGCTGAGCGTCGTACGACCGGATTTGCCTGCCGGCGATTCGGTCGCGTACTCTCCTACAGAAGCCAAAGACCGCTGGTCGTTGCCGTGTGCTCGTAAGAGGGCGCGGTGGCCGAAGGATCCGCTGAACTGCGGACGACCCGCGTAGGTGACTGTGGAAGTGCTCCCGGAGTTCGCTGCTCACGCCGCGAAAAACGGTCGAGCTACGCCCCGTGCGCCTGCGCCGGGGCGTTTCGTTTGTCCCAGCCCCTTCCGAGCGGTCGTCATCACCCGGAAGGAGGCCGACGCTCTATGGCAAGGCCCGACAAGGCTGCCGCGGTGGCCGAGCTCACGGAGCAGTTCCGTAGCTCGAATGCCGCCGTGCTGACCGAGTACCGGGGTCTCACTGTGGCGCAGCTCAAGACGCTGCGCCGGTCGCTCGGTGAGAACGCCCAGTACGCCGTGGTGAAGAACACGCTGACCAAGATTGCGGCCAACGAGGCCGGGATCTCGACGCTCGACGACCTGTTCAACGGTCCGACGGCAGTTGCCTTCGTCACCGGTGACCCGGTGGAGTCGGCGAAGGGTCTTCGTGACTTCGCCAAGGACAACCCGAACCTCGTCATCAAGGGCGGTGTCCTTGACGGCAAGGTGCTGTCCGCCGACGAGATCAAGAAGCTTGCGGACCTCGAGTCCCGCGAGGTTCTGCTCAGCAAGCTGGCCGGTGCGTTCAAGGGCAAGCAGTCCCAGGCTGCTCAGCTCTTCCAGGCGCTCCCCTCGAAGCTCGTCCGCACCGTGGACGCGCTTCGTGCCAAGCAGGCCGAGCAGGGCGGTGCCGAGTAATTCGGCTCGCGCAGTGACCGACGCCGCCTGAGGCGACGGTCGTAGCGGGCCGAACGTACGCCCGCCAGACATGTACACACGGCACCAGCCGAATTAGTGGAAGGATCGCCCCTCATGGCGAAGCTCAGCCAGGATGACCTGCTCGCGCAGTTCGAAGAGATGACCCTCATCGAGCTCTCCGAGTTCGTGAAGGCGTTCGAGGAGAAGTTCGACGTCACCGCCGCCGCCGCGGTCGCCGTCGCCGGCCCGGCCGGCCCGGCCGCCGTTGCCGAGGCCCCGGAGGAGCAGGACGAGTTCGACGTCATCCTCACCGGTGCCGGCGAGAAGAAGATCCAGGTCATCAAGGTCGTGCGTGAGCTGACCTCGCTGGGTCTGAAGGAGGCCAAGGACCTCGTGGACGGCGCTCCGAAGCCGGTCCTCGAGAAGGTCGCCAAGGACGCCGCCGAGAAGGCCGCCGAGTCCCTCAAGGGCGCCGGCGCCTCCGTCGAGGTCAAGTGACCCCACGGAGTCCCGCAGGACTCCCTTGCTAGCCGACACGGCCCTGTCGAAGGGGCTGTAACGCTGACGCACCGAAGAGCGATCATCCATCCGGGTGGTCGCTCTTCGGCGTTCCGGGCAACCCGGCGACGGCTGCCTTGCACCTGTGTTCGTGCGGAGTATGGTGATCTTCACCGTGTCTCCGGACGGCCCCGGTGCGGACTGCAAGTGACGAGCGCGGCACGTGGTTCGGGCAAGGGGGCCTTGACGAACCGCACGCAGCGCGCAATTCTCAGGACGCGTCGTCACAACGATCCGAATCCGAGGCATGGATCGGTGACGAAGAGGGCAGTATCAACGTGCATTGAGGGCGTGGGCTTGAGCAGGTGGCGAGAACAACGAGGGTCTCAAAAAACCCGGACTGGACATCAGTGTGCCGAATGGCTACACTGACCCTTTGCGCTGCCTGTTAGCTGTCCCCTGCCCGTCACCAGGGGCATGCCCTCACTTGAGCACCGACGAACAGACCGTCCCTGACCTGGCTTTTTGAGCTGGAGAAGGAAACGCCTGTCGTGGTGTCCGGGAGAGGGACCGGTACGCGCGTAGTGAGTCCGAGCCCTCGGAAGGACCCCCTCTTGGCCGCCTCGCGCACTGCCTCGACCGCGAATACGAACAACGGCGCCAGCACCGCCCCGCTGCGCATCTCCTTTGCAAAGATCAAGGAGCCCCTTGAGGTTCCGAACCTTCTCGCGCTCCAAACCGAGAGCTTCGACTGGCTGCTCGGCAACGACGCTTGGAAGGCTCGAGTCGAGGCGGCTCTGGAGTCCGGTCAGGACGTCCCCACCAAGTCCGGTCTGGAAGAGATCTTCGAGGAGATCTCGCCGATCGAGGACTTCTCCGGGTCGATGTCGCTGACCTTCCGCGACCACCGCTTCGAGCCTCCCAAGAACAGCATCGACGAGTGCAAGGAGCGCGACTTCACGTACGCGGCCCCGCTCTTCGTCACCGCCGAGTTCACCAACAACGAGACCGGCGAGATCAAGTCCCAGACCGTCTTCATGGGCGACTTCCCGCTCATGACGAACAAGGGCACCTTCGTCATCAACGGCACCGAGCGTGTCGTGGTGTCCCAGCTGGTCCGCTCGCCGGGTGTCTACTTCGACTCCTCCATCGACAAGACGTCCGACAAGGACATCTTCTCCTCGAAGGTCATCCCGTCCCGGGGTGCCTGGCTGGAGATGGAGATCGACAAGCGCGACATGGTCGGTGTCCGCATCGACCGCAAGCGCAAGCAGTCCGTCACCGTCCTGCTCAAGGCTCTCGGCTGGACCACCGAGCAGATCCTCGAGGAGTTCGGCGAGTACGAGTCCATGCGCGCCACCCTGGAGAAGGACCACACCCAGGGCCAGGACGACGCGCTGCTCGACATCTACCGCAAGCTGCGTCCGGGCGAGCCCCCGACGCGTGAGGCCGCGCAGACCCTGCTCGAGAACCTCTACTTCAACCCGAAGCGTTACGACCTCGCCAAGGTCGGCCGCTACAAGGTCAACAAGAAGCTGGGTGGGGAGGCTCCGCTCGACGCGGGCATCCTGACGGTCGAGGACATCATCGCGACCATCAAGTACCTGGTGAAGCTGCACGCCGGTGAGACCGAGACGGTCGGCGAGTCCGGTCGCTCGATCATGGTCGAGACCGATGACATCGACCACTTCGGCAACCGTCGTATCCGCAACGTCGGCGAGCTGATCCAGAACCAGGTCCGTACGGGTCTCGCCCGTATGGAGCGCGTCGTGCGTGAGCGCATGACCACGCAGGACGTCGAGGCGATCACGCCGCAGACCCTGATCAACATCCGGCCGGTCGTCGCCTCCATCAAGGAGTTCTTCGGCACCAGCCAGCTGTCCCAGTTCATGGACCAGAACAACCCGCTGTCGGGCCTGACGCACAAGCGTCGTCTCAACGCCCTCGGCCCGGGTGGTCTCTCCCGTGAGCGGGCCGGCTTCGAGGTCCGTGACGTTCACCCCTCGCACTACGGCCGCATGTGCCCGATCGAGACGCCTGAAGGCCCGAACATCGGTCTGATCGGCTCGCTCGCCTCCTACGGCCGGGTCAACGCGTTCGGCTTCATCGAGACGCCGTACCGCAAGGTCGTCGAGGGTGTCGTCACCGACGACGTCGACTACCTGACGGCCGACGAAGAGGACCGGTTCGTCATCGCGCAGGCCAACGCGACGCTGTCCGACGACATGCGCTTCACCGAGGCCCGCGTCCTGGTCCGCCGTCGTGGCGGCGAGGTCGACTACATCCCGGGCGACGACGTCGACTACATGGACGTCTCGCCGCGCCAGATGGTGTCGGTCGCGACCGCGATGATCCCGTTCCTGGAGCACGACGACGCCAACCGTGCCCTCATGGGCGCGAACATGATGCGTCAGGCCGTGCCGCTGATCAAGAGCGAGTCCCCGCTCGTCGGCACCGGCATGGAGTACCGCTCCGCCGCCGACGCCGGCGACGTGGTCAAGGCCGAGAAGGCGGGTGTCGTCCAGGAGGTCTCCGCGGACTACATCACCACCGCCAACGACGACGGCACGTACATCACGTACCGCCTGGCCAAGTTCGCCCGTTCCAACCAGGGCACCTCGGTCAACCAGAAGGTCATCGTCAACGAGGGCGACCGGGTCATCGAGAGCCAGATCCTGGCCGACGGCCCGGCCACCGAGAACGGCGAGATGGCGCTCGGCAAGAACCTGCTCGTCGCGTTCATGCCGTGGGAGGGTCACAACTACGAGGACGCGATCATCCTGTCGCAGCGCCTCGTGCAGGACGACGTCCTCTCCTCGATCCACATCGAGGAGCACGAGGTCGACGCCCGTGACACCAAGCTCGGCCCCGAGGAGATCACCCGGGACATCCCGAACGTCTCCGAGGAGGTCCTCGCCGACCTCGACGAGCGCGGCATCATCCGTATCGGTGCCGAGGTCGTCGCCGGCGACATCCTGGTCGGCAAGGTCACGCCCAAGGGTGAGACCGAGCTGACCCCGGAGGAGCGCCTGCTTCGTGCGATCTTCGGCGAGAAGGCGCGCGAGGTGCGCGACACCTCGCTGAAGGTGCCGCACGGCGAGATCGGCAAGGTCATCGGCGTCCGCGTCTTCGACCGTGAAGAGGGCGACGAGCTGCCGCCGGGCGTGAACCAGCTGGTTCGTGTCTACGTGGCGCAGAAGCGCAAGATCACGGACGGCGACAAGCTGGCCGGCCGGCACGGCAACAAGGGTGTCATCTCCAAGATCCTGCCGATCGAGGACATGCCGTTCCTGGAGGACGGCACCCCGGTCGACATCATCCTCAACCCGCTCGGCGTCCCGTCCCGGATGAACCCGGGACAGGTCCTGGAGATCCACCTCGGCTGGCTCGCCAGCCGCGGCTGGGACGTCTCCGGGCTCGGGGACGACTGGGCGCAGCGCCTGCAGGCCATCGAGGCCGACCGGGTCGACCCGGGCACGAACGTCGCAACCCCCGTCTTCGACGGTGCGCGCGAGGACGAGCTCGCGGGTCTGCTGCAGCACACGATCCCGAACCGCGACGGCGAGCGCATGGTGCTCCCCACCGGTAAGGCACCGCTGTACGACGGCCGCTCCGGCGAGCCGTTCCCGGAGCCGATCTCGGTCGGCTACATGTACATCCTGAAGCTCCACCACCTGGTCGACGACAAGCTGCACGCCCGCTCGACCGGTCCGTACTCGATGATCACCCAGCAGCCGCTGGGTGGTAAGGCCCAGTTCGGTGGCCAGCGCTTCGGTGAGATGGAGGTGTGGGCGCTGGAGGCTTATGGCGCCGCATACGCCCTCCAGGAACTGCTGACCATCAAGTCCGACGACGTCACCGGCCGCGTGAAGGTCTACGAGGCCATCGTCAAGGGCGAGAACATCCCTGAGCCCGGCATTCCCGAGTCCTTCAAGGTCCTCATCAAGGAAATGCAGTCGCTCTGCCTCAACGTGGAGGTGCTGTCCTCGGACGGCATGTCCATCGAGATGCGCGACACGGACGAGGACGTCTTCCGCGCAGCGGAGGAGCTTGGCATCGACCTGTCCCGGCGCGAGCCGAGCAGCGTCGAAGAGGTCTGACGGGAGTCCGGCCGGAGAACCTGGTGAGGAACTCCGGCCGGCCCCTGGACCCCCGTATCAGACCCAAAAGACTTACAACCCTGAGAGGGATTGACGCATAGTGCTCGACGTCAACTTCTTCGACGAGCTCCGGATCGGTCTGGCCACCGCTGACGACATCCGTCAGTGGAGCCACGGCGAGGTCAAGAAGCCCGAGACGATCAACTACCGCACGCTCAAGCCCGAAAAGGACGGACTCTTCTGCGAGAAGATCTTCGGTCCGACCCGGGACTGGGAGTGCTACTGCGGCAAGTACAAGCGTGTCCGGTTCAAGGGCATCATCTGTGAGCGCTGCGGCGTCGAGGTGACTCGCGCCAAGGTGCGCCGTGAGCGGATGGGCCACATTGAGCTGGCCGCGCCCGTCACGCACATCTGGTACTTCAAGGGCGTTCCGTCGCGGCTGGGCTACCTGCTCGACCTCGCCCCGAAGGACCTGGAAAAGGTCATCTACTTCGCGGCGTACATGATCACGTTCGTCGACGAGGAGCGCCGCACCCGCGACCTGCCCTCCCTGGAGGCGCACGTCTCCGTCGAGCGGCAGCAGGTCGAGAACCGTCGCGACTCCGACCTGGAGGCCCGCGCCAAGAAGCTCGAGACCGACCTGGCCGAGCTGGAGGCCGAGGGCGCCAAGGCCGACGTACGCCGCAAGGTGCGCGAAGGTGCCGAGCGGGAGATGAAGCAGCTGCGCGACCGTGCGCAGCGCGAGATCGACCGGCTCGACGAGGTGTGGACCCGGTTCAAGAACCTCAAGGTCCAGGACCTGGAGGGCGACGAGCTCCTCTACCGCGAGCTGCGTGACCGCTTCGGCACGTACTTCGACGGTTCGATGGGTGCCGCGGCGCTGCAGAAGCGCCTGGAGTCCTTCGACCTGGACGAAGAGGCCGAGCGGCTTCGCGAGATCATCCGTACCGGCAAGGGCCAGAAGAAGACCCGTGCTCTCAAGCGGCTCAAGGTCGTCTCGGCGTTCCTGTCGACGACCAACAGCCCCAAGGGCATGGTCCTCGACTGCGTGCCGGTCATCCCGCCGGACCTTCGCCCGATGGTGCAGCTGGACGGTGGCCGCTTCGCGACCTCCGACCTGAACGACCTGTACCGCCGTGTGATCAACCGGAACAACCGCCTGAAGCGACTCCTTGACCTCGGTGCGCCCGAGATCATCGTGAACAACGAGAAGCGCATGCTTCAGGAGGCCGTCGACGCGCTCTTCGACAACGGCCGTCGTGGTCGCCCGGTCACGGGCCCCGGCAACCGTCCGCTGAAGTCGCTGTCCGACATGCTCAAGGGCAAGCAGGGCCGCTTCCGTCAGAACCTGCTCGGCAAGCGTGTGGACTACTCCGCGCGTTCCGTGATCGTCGTCGGTCCGCAGCTGAAGCTGCACCAGTGCGGTCTGCCGAAGGCGATGGCGCTGGAGCTCTTCAAGCCGTTCGTGATGAAGCGCCTGGTCGACCTGAACCACGCGCAGAACATCAAGAGCGCCAAGCGGATGGTCGAGCGCGGCCGCACGGTCGTGTACGACGTCCTGGAAGAGGTCATCGCGGAGCACCCGGTTCTGCTGAACCGTGCGCCCACGCTGCACCGCCTCGGCATCCAGGCCTTCGAGCCGCAGCTGGTCGAGGGCAAGGCCATCCAGATCCACCCGCTCGTCTGCACCGCGTTCAACGCGGACTTCGACGGCGACCAGATGGCCGTACACCTGCCGCTGTCCGCGGAGGCGCAGGCCGAGGCCCGCATCCTGATGCTGTCCTCGAACAACATCCTCAAGCCGGCCGACGGCCGTCCGGTGACGATGCCGACCCAGGACATGGTCCTCGGTCTGTTCTTCCTCACCACCGACGGCGAGATGCGCAACGTCAAGGGCGAGGACCGCTCCTTCTCGTCCGTGGCCGAGGCGATCATGGCGTTCGACGCCGGCGAGCTCTCTCTCCAGTCGCGCGTGGACATCCGCTTCCCGGTGGGCACCATCCCGCCGCGCGGCTGGACCCCGCCGGCGCAGGAGGAGGGCGAGCCGGAGTGGCAGCAGGGTGACACCTTCCGCCTGCGGACGACCCTGGGCCGTGCGCTCTTCAACGAGCTGCTGCCCGAGGACTACCCGTTCGTCGACTACGAGGTCGGCAAGAAGCAGCTCTCGGAGATCGTCAACGACCTCGCCGAGCGCTACCCGAAGGTCATCGTGGCGGCGACGCTCGACAACCTGAAGGCGTCCGGCTTCTACTGGGCGACCCGTTCCGGCGTCACCGTGGCCATCTCCGACGTCGTCGTTCCCGAGGCGAAGAAGGCGATCGTCAAGGGGTACGAGGCGCAGGACGAGAAGGTCCAGAAGCAGTACGAGCGCGGTCTGATCACCAAGGACGAGCGCACCCAGGAACTCATCGCGATCTGGACGAAGGCGACGAACGAAGTCGCCGAGGCCATGAACGAGAACTTCCCGAAGACCAACCCGATCTTCATGATGGTGAACTCGGGTGCACGAGGCAACATGATGCAGATGCGTCAGATCGCCGGTATGCGTGGTCTGGTGTCGAACGCCAAGAACGAGACGATCCCGCGTCCGATCAAGGCCTCGTTCCGTGAGGGCCTGTCCGTGCTGGAGTACTTCATCTCCACCCACGGTGCCCGTAAGGGTCTCGCGGACACCGCCCTGCGTACCGCCGACTCGGGTTACCTGACCCGTCGGCTGGTGGACGTCTCGCAGGACGTGATCATCCGCGAGGAGGACTGCGGCACCGAGCGCGGTCTGAAGCTGAAGATCGCCTCGCGCGGCGCCGACGGCGTGCTGCGCAAGACCGAGGACGTCGAGACCAGCGTCTACGCCCGCATGCTCGCCGAGGACGTCGTCATCGACGGCAAGGTGATCGCGCCGGCCAACGTGGACCTCGGCGATGTGCTCATCGACCAGCTGGTGCACCACGGCGTCGAGGAGGTCAAGACCCGTTCGATCCTGACCTGCGAGTCGACCGTCGGTACCTGCGCCATGTGCTACGGCCGTTCGCTGGCCACCGGCAAGCTGGTCGACATCGGTGAGGCGGTCGGCATCATCGCCGCCCAGTCCATCGGTGAGCCCGGTACCCAGCTGACGATGCGTACCTTCCACACCGGTGGTGTGGCCGGTGACGACATCACCCAGGGTCTGCCCCGAGTCGTCGAGCTCTTCGAAGCCCGTACGCCCAAGGGTGTCGCCCCGATCTCCGAGGCCCAGGGCCGCGTGCGGATCGAGGAGACCGAGAAGACCAAGAAGATCGTCATCACGCCGGACGACGGCAGCGACGAGACGGCGTTCCCGATCTCGAAGCGCGCCCGACTCCTGGTCAGCGAGGGCGAGCACGTCGAGGTGGGCCAGAAGCTCACCGTGGGTGCCACCAACCCGCACGACGTGCTGCGCATTCTGGGCCAGCGTGCCGTCCAGGTCCACCTGGTCGGCGAGGTCCAGAAGGTCTACAACTCGCAGGGTGTGTCGATCCACGACAAGCACATCGAGATCATCATCCGGCAGATGCTGCGCCGCGTGACGATCATCGAGTCCGGCGACGCCGAGCTGCTGCCCGGCGAGCTGGTCGAGCGCTCGAAGTTCGAGCAGGAGAACCGTCGTGTGGTCCAGGAGGGCGGTCACCCGGCCTCCGGTCGTCCGCAGCTCATGGGCATCACCAAGGCCTCGCTGGCCACGGAGTCCTGGCTGTCGGCGGCGTCCTTCCAGGAGACGACCAGGGTCCTGACGGACGCGGCGATCAACGCCAAGTCCGACTCCCTGATCGGCCTCAAGGAGAACGTCATCATCGGTAAGCTCATCCCGGCCGGTACGGGCCTGTCCCGCTACCGCAACATCCGGGTCGAGCCGACCGAAGAGGCCAAGGCCGCGATGTACTCGGCCGTCGGCTACGACGACATCGACTACTCGCCGTTCGGCACGGGCTCCGGCCAGGCCGTTCCGCTGGAGGACTACGACTACGGTCCGTACAACCAGTAAGCGAGCGCCTGTCTGAGTCGAAGGGCGGCCACCCTCGGGGGTGGCCGCCCTTCGGCGTGTCAGCGCCTGCTGTCCAGGTGGGTCTGCAGGTGATGGAGCCGGGTGTGCACATCGGGGTGCGAGTCGAGCAGCCGCGAGATCACCCCCTCCCTCGCGAACGGGATACCCATGGCCGCGGCGCCAGATCGTTCTGTCAGCTCCTTTTCGCGTTCCAGGTGCAGTACGGCCATCAGCTGCTGCGCGAAACCGAGACCTGCCGCGTGCTCGTCGGCCCGGAGCTCCGAGCGACGGGAAAGAGCGGCCGCCAGATACGGCGTGGCGAAGGGGAGGAACACCAGACCGTACGTGGCCGTCGCCAGCGCGATCACGACAGCGCCCAAAAGGCCGACTACCACGGCCGCCGCGCCCACGGAGAGGCGGTCGATGCACGCGGCCAGGCGGAGCAGCAGACGCCACGCGAGACGTCCCGGCAGCGCGTACCAGAAGACCAGCAGCGAGGCCCACGCGTGTCCCCGGGTGTGATGGCCCAGCTCGTGGGCGAGTACGGCGGCGAGCTGGGCTGGCGGCAGCGTGCTCAGCGAGTGACTGGTCACGCCGACGATGTGGCCGGCCGCTGCCATGGCGTTGATCTCGTGGCTGTCCTCGACCCACAGTTGGTAAGCATCTCCGGCCACACCCGCACGAGCGGTGACCTCACGCCAGACCGACCGCAGCTTCCGTGCCTCGTCCGGGGCGGGGTGGCGCAGACCGAGCAGCCACCGCGCGATGAGACGCTCGCTGGGCCGATGGAAGGCCAGGACCCCGCTGAGCGCCCAGGCACCGAGCGGGATCCACCAGGGCGGGCCGCGCAGGATGTCGATCACGTACGACGCCGCGAAGACGACGGCCAGGCTGGCGAGCACGTGCGGGAAGTGGAGCGCCAGGCTGCCGAGGGTGGTGGCATCCGCGCCGCGCTGGCGGGCGGCGATGTGGATACGGCCGGGACGGCGGAGGAGTCCGTCGTCGGGGTCGGGCGTTTGCGGTTTCTCCGGTTCCTCGGGCTCGTACGGCATGGGCATGGCGGTTCCTTCGAATGTGAGTGGAGCGGGGACGAGGTTGTCCTCGGGTGAGGGGGCTCTCCTCAGGCGGGGAGCAGTGATCCGGGGAGCAGTACCGCCGCGCAGCCGAATGCGACGACCCCGGTCCGGATCCAGAAGTGCTTACGGGCGGCGATACGGCTCGTCTCGGCGAGGGCTACGAACAGGCCGTGGACGGGGTCGCTGCCGGTCTCCGCGAGGGCTGTGGTGAGGTGGCCGACCCGGGCGGCGCGGTGTATGTCGCCGAAGTAGGTGAGCGGTTGGCCGGGGGCCCAGCCGCTGGTGCGATAGCGGGGTATCACGGCCAGCAACAGCGCGAGGAGAGCGGCGACCAACGTGGCCGATCCGACCCACCAGAGCACGGCGGCCGGCGTCGAGAGCCCGACCGGGCTCCAGCGGCGGTCGCTCAGCAGCGTGCCCAGCCCGCCCGCCGTGATGCCGAGCACCCCGACCAGGACCGTGGCCTTGGCATCGGCACGAGCGATCTCGGTCCGGAGGTCGGCGAGTAGCTGGACGCCCACCTGTATCCGTGGGTCGTCCGGCGCCACCGTCGCCGGGATCATGTGCCGGACTCCGGGGGGTCCTTGAACAGAGCGGATCGGGGAGAGTCGTCTGCCGGCCGTCCGCCGGGTGCCGACTGGGGCGGAATCGCAGGGTGTGGTGGCGCGGGTTCGTCGCCTTCGGAGGGTGCCGTTGCCCGCAGGATCGCCGTCATGCGCTCGGCGATGAGCTGGTGGGGCACATCGAGCTGGTGGTCCTCCAGCCGCTTGCTCTCCAGGGCCTGGTCGATCAGGTGCAGCTGGGTGTCCACCAGCTTGTGCCGGCCGGACTGAAGGTGTTCCAGGACCAGCCGGGTCTCTTCGGGATGCGCCGCCAGGTGCAGGGCGAGTGCGGCGGTGCCGCCCCGGGCCAGGGTGGACTCGTAGAACTGGATCTGCTCGGCCCTGCGCTGTGCCTCGAACGTCTCGCGGAGCCTGGACGCCTCGTGTTCCGGCTCCGCCGCCTCCGCTTCGTGCCGGGCGGTCCGCAACCGGGCCTGGTGGGAGCGCTCGGTGGCGTCGCGGCGCAGGCGTACGGAGCAGCCGACCCGCAGACCTGGTGCTTCGCCGAGCCATGAGGCGTTTTCCACCGCGAGCCGCACGGCCTGTTCGGCTCCGGCGCTCTCCTCGATGCAATGGCCGCGGCTGGCCTTCCGCATCAATGGCAGCAGCTCCCGGGTGAGGAGGCCGGGAACGTCACGCTCCTTGCTGCGGACGAACTGCGCCGGGTGCAGGACACGCCAGGTGACATCGGCGGTGACCTCGAACTCGAAGCTGTCGACCAGGCTGGGCAGGGGGACGTTCAGCTGGAAGGAGTGGGGGTCCATGTCCACCTCGTACAGGGCGACGTAGCGCCGTACGGACGTGGGCCTCTCGGGCGGTGGGAAGGTCTCGTACGATCCCTGCTTCGTGACGCAGACCAGGGCGTGGTCGATGCGTCCCGTGAAGCGCCGGCTGCCGAGGCGGAAGCGCGGGAGCTGCCAGACGGTGTGGACAGGGTCCGCATCGGTACGGGGAGTGGTGGGGTGGAGGGGTTGCTGCCGGAACCAGTCCAGTTGTTCGGGCTGCTCCGGCTGTCCGGCTCGTTCGGTGTGCTCCATGGTTGGCCTCCGTGAGCGGGTCAGTCGGGGGGAAGGCGCTTCAGCAGCCGGTCGGCTGCGGGGGAGGGGGCTCTCCCGGAGTCGCGGACCATGCGTAGGAGGTGGCTGACGCGCCGGTGGTTGATGGGCGTGCTGGCGAGGGCGGGGAGCAGTGAGGCGAGGGCCGACTCGGACTCCGGGTCGTGGTCCGCCGCGCGCACCCAGCGGCGCAGGATGCCGAGGGCAGGCGCGTTGTGCCTTCGATCGGCCAGCAGGGCGTCCCAGAACGAGGCGAGGTGCCGTGCGGTCGGGGGGTCGTCGGCTGCCGCGGCCTGCGCGTACCAGTCGAGGACGAACGGGCGGTCGCTGTCGTCGTCCTTCGACTGTTTGCAGGCCTGGAGGAAGGCGAGCAGAGCGTGGGGGCGGACCGAGCGGTCGGTGCGGAGGCGCTCGGCGAGGGCGGTCAGTACGGGATCCCGTACGGCGAGGAGCAGGAGTTCGAGGGCGTCGGCGAACTGCTGTGCCTCCTCGGTCACGCCGTCGTCCTCGTTGCCGTCGCCGTCGCTTTCGGTACGGGGCTGCTGGTGGATGGCGTCCAGGAGGGCTTCCAGGATCTTCTTGTGGTGCACCGGCCCCAGCAGGCCGTAGGTGCGGATGGCCGTCCAACGGCGGCTCTTGTTTTCTCCGGTGCACCAGTCGTGCAGGATCGGGAGGATGGCCGGCACGTTCAGCAGCTGGGCCATCGTGAGGGCGTTGGCCGCGGTCAGCCAGGAGTTGAAGTTGCGGGCGTCCGCCCACGGCTCGATGAGGTGGGCCAGGGCGGACGACAGGTCGGCGGTGGCGAGCAGCGCGGCGGCCGAGGCCGCCCGGGTCCGCACCAGCGGACGGCGGTCCTCGGCTAGCTTGCGGATCCACTCGGCGAGGGCGGGGCGGGCGGAGGGGTGGAGGTTCCACACTTCCTCCAGCAGGACCCGAGCCGTACGTTCATCACGGAAGGCAGCGCAGAACTTGCCCTCGAGGGGACCCCACTCCGTGACCTCCGCGGTCAGGTACCCGTCGGCGCGAGCCAGCCGGAGGCGTTCCTCGCGGGAGCTGCCGAAGACGGGGATGCGGGGCGGCACATCGGGATCCTCGATCTTCTGCAGTCGTACGAAGAGGCCGTCGCCGAGCTCGGCGGTCACCGCGTACGGAGCCTTGTCGAAGACGGCGAGTGAGACGAGGAAAGCCTTGTCGCGCAGCTCAGGTTTGTCCTCGGTGAGCCAGCGAGCCACCTGGGTGGTCACGGCGGTCTCGCCGAAGGCAGCGAGCTGTACCTCGTCGATCTCTCCGCGGTGACATGCGATCAGCCGCCCCGCGAACTGCTTGATCTCGTCCGGCCGGTGATGCCGGGCGAGGAACTCCTTCACCGGCGCGAGCCCGCACAGGTCGGCCCAGGCGGACTCCCCGGTCGTCGGGGTGACGTGGGAGTGCAACATGTCCTTGGCCGACGGCGGCTCCCACCGTACGGACGGGATGTTGCCCAAAGCTGCCGAGGGTTCGACGGTGATCACCAGGCGCGCGTCGGTGCGCTCCAACCGCTCGCGAAGAGCCAGCAGATGGGGCTCGCGCAGTGGGCGGTTCCGGCTGACGGCCAGATCACGGAGGATGTATCCGGCTGAGGTGTCCAACTGCTCGGGCAGTGCTGAGAGCGGGATCTGGTGATCGAGGGCGCGTATCCGGGTGATGCCCAGCCGGTGCAGCAGCATCAAAGCGGCGGAACGGCGGCCCGTCTCCCGTCCGCCGGACAGGAAGACGATCTTGTCGGTCCGCAGTCGCGCGAGCGCCTTGTGGTAACTGGGGCACTCATGGAAGACGACCTCCAGCGCTTCGACGTCCGACCTCGGGATCGACCCGGAGACGTAGCGGGATGTCTCAGCCTCGCCCCCGAAGTGGAAGATCGTGTCGCCGTAGTGGGCGCCTCCCGTCTGGCCGAACTGGTCGCGGTTGACCAGGGTGGAGACGAAGTCGGGGCCGTGCGCGATCAGGTCCCTTCGCGCGGCCCACGCCGGTTGCCGCGGCTGTTCCTGACCCTCGGCCGTTTCTTCCTGTTTCTTCTGCTCGCCGTCCTGCGCGGCCTCGTCGGCAGGCTTCGCCGCTTTGGCCGTCGCCTCTTCCTGACTCATCGGCTCTCGCCCTGTTCGGAACCGCCGAAATCGAACTTCTGGTCGCCGTGGTGCGTGCCGCCGGTGTTGCCGTACAGATTGCCGCCGACCCAGGTCTCGCTGCGCTGGGCCGCCGTGGGCGCGTCCGAGGCCGCACGGGGGTCGGCCGAGCCCGCGGGCGAGCCCGCCCCGCCCGGATCCCCGTGCAGCCACGCCACCGTGGGCCCCTCCTTCGTCTCCACGGTGATGCGGTGGAAGTCGTCCGGGCGTACGCCCAGCGGGCCGTGGCGCACCACTCCCTGATAGATGCCGTCGGACACGCACAGGACACAGTCGCCGTCCCGTTGCTTGAGGGCGTCGCGCAGAGGGTCGGAGTTCAGGAGACGTACGGCGTGATTTAGGTCCGAGCCGACCCAGCCGTCGAGCTCGTCGACGGCGACGTAGCCGGAGGAGACAACGATGCGCAGGCGCATCTGGGCACTGGTCGCGATCAGGCGGTTCTTGTTGTGGAGGAGGGCGATGGTCTCGGTCAGGAGGGTTTTCACCAGGGCCGGCACGGAGACCTGGGTGTCGATGAGCTCCATGACGGAGTCGCCGCGGTCCGCGCGCAGGCGGGCGGTCTCGTCGACGTCGGCGGCGAGAAGCGTGGTGTCGACGAGGTCGTAGAGGAGCCGTCGCAGGAATGCCTGCTCCACGTCGTCGCGTGAGCCGTACTGCTCGATGTCGAAGAGGAGGATCGTGCGGTACACGGGGTCGGTCATGGCTGCCTCTCGCTGGTCGCCTTCGTTGTCCAGCACGATGGCGGGACACGGCGGCGCGGCAGAGGACCGATGACACGTATGAACTGTGACCGTGTGCACAGAACGGCAGCGGGCTTTATGCAGGCCGTTCGCCGATGATGCGGCGCAGGACGTCGGGGCGCCGGACGACGATGCGGCGGCGGTGCGTGACGACCACCTGCTTCTCCCGCAGTTCCCTCAGGAGCCGGGCGACCGCCTCGCGGGAGGAGCCGACGGAGCCGGCGAACTCCTGCTGGCTGAGTCGGAGGGTGAGTTCGACGCCCTCGTCCGTGCGATGGCCGTGCGTGCGGACCAGTTCGAGCAGCAGGACAGCCAGGCGCTCGCGCACCGTGAGCGCCGCCCATTCCAGTCGGCGGCGGTCGGTCGAGCGCTGTCGGTCGGTGGTCAGGCTCAGCAGTCGCAGGGCGACGCGTGGGCTGCCGGTGAGGAACGCGGTGAAGCGGGTCTCGTCGATGGCGACCGCCTCGACCGGCTCCAGCGCCGTCACCGTCGCCGAGCGGTGGCGTCCGGTGAGTGCCGCACCCTCGCCGATGATGTCGCCCGGGCCGCGCAGCGCGAGAAGGGCCTCGTAGCCGTTGGCGGCGATGGCCGTGACCTTGGTCCAGCCGTGGAGGAGGAGCAGGACGTGGGCCGAAGGCTCGTCCTGGTGCATGATCACGCTGCGCGCCTGGTAGCGCAGGGGCCTGCCGATGGCGAGCAGGGCGGCACGGTCGTCCTTCTCCAGGCGGGCGAGGAAGGGTACGCCGTCATCGAAGCCGTCGTCGTCCCATGCGCGTGTACGTCCCCCAGCCATGTTGCCGCCCCTGTGTTCACCTGTGCCGATGCGATCAGCACCGCAACCAGTCAACGTACTTGAAGTGACCATGCAAGAAACGGGCGACAATCGGCCGCTGTGGCCGACGCGCACCGCGCAACGACGGGCCTTGGCGCATCATGGAGACATCTCGCTGTCCAGGAGGTGCCCCTGTGTCGTGGCAGCCGTGGCAAGGACACAACACTCCCTCGATGCGTGCCTCGCACGCCGACCGTGAGCGGGCCGTGGACGTGCTCAGAGCGGGGTACGGCGAGGGGCGGCTGGAGAAGGTGGAGTTCGACAAGCGGGTTGAGCGGGCGTATGCGGCTCGTACGGTGGGGGAGCTGGCGCTGCTTGTCGCCGACCTGCCGCAGGGGCCCACACCGCAGCAGGGGGCCGCTGTGGCCGTACCGGGGACGTTCCTGGCGGTGTCCCGGCCGCGGACGAACGGGAAGGCGGTGGGGGCCGCCGCTCTTGGCCTGCTGTGTCTGCCGACCATGGGGCTCACGGGGATCCCGGCGGTGATCCTCGGGCACACGGCGCGCTCGGAGATCCAGCACACGGGCGAGGGCGGGGAGGGGCTGGCCATGACCGGGCTCGTCCTGGGCTGGCTGTCCACCGCGGGCTGGGCGCTCGTCCTGACCCTGCTGCTCGTGGTGGGAATCGCGGCCGGGTGACGTGCGTTTACGGGAGTGCGAGGTCGGCCGGGCCCATTTGTTTTGACCGCAGCGAATGAGGTAGGTACGCTCAGACCTTGTGCCTGGGGTGTGCCCTGGCTCTCGTGCGTGCCTTCAAACCGCACAGAGGGAGCCGTGAAGCGGCCACTGTGATCCGTGCCTCTTTCCGCCTGGCGGCGGGAATCTGCTGGATTCGACACACCCGACCGCGTGGGTCGGCGACGTTCCAGGTTAGCTTTACCATTCGGCACACAGAAACCGGAGAAGTAGTGCCTACGATCCAGCAGCTGGTCCGGAAGGGCCGGCAGGACAAGGTCGAGAAGAACAAGACGCCCGCACTCGAGGGTTCGCCCCAGCGTCGCGGCGTCTGCACGCGTGTGTTCACGACCACCCCGAAGAAGCCGAACTCGGCCCTGCGTAAGGTCGCGCGTGTGCGTCTGACCAGCGGGATCGAGGTCACCGCTTACATTCCGGGTGAGGGACACAACCTGCAGGAGCACTCCATCGTGCTCGTGCGTGGCGGCCGTGTGAAGGACCTGCCCGGTGTTCGTTACAAGATCATCCGCGGTTCGCTCGACACCCAGGGTGTCAAGAACCGCAAGCAGGCCCGCAGCCGCTACGGCGCCAAGAAGGAGAAGTAAGAATGCCTCGTAAGGGCCCCGCCCCGAAGCGCCCGGTCATCATCGACCCGGTCTACGGTTCTCCTCTGGTGACCTCCCTCATCAACAAGGTGCTGCTGAACGGCAAGCGCTCCACCGCCGAGCGCATCGTGTACGGCGCCATGGAGGGCCTGCGCGAGAAGACCAGCAACGACCCGGTCATCACGCTGAAGCGCGCTCTGGAAAACATCAAGCCGACCCTCGAGGTCAAGTCCCGCCGTGTCGGTGGCGCCACCTACCAGGTCCCGGTCGAGGTCAAGCCCGGCCGTGCCAACACCCTGGCGCTGCGCTGGCTGGTCGGTTACTCCCGCGCCCGTCGCGAGAAGACCATGACCGAGCGTCTGCTCAACGAGCTCCTCGACGCCTCCAACGGCCTCGGTGCCGCTGTGAAGAAGCGCGAGGACACCCACAAGATGGCCGAGTCCAACAAGGCCTTCGCGCACTACCGCTGGTAGTCGCTACCCACATCGAGACCGAGAGAAGACCGAAGCCTTATGGCTACCACTTCACTTGACCTGGCCAAGGTCCGCAACATCGGGATCATGGCCCACATCGACGCGGGCAAGACGACCACCACCGAGCGGATCCTGTTCTACACCGGTGTGTCCTACAAGATCGGTGAGGTCCACGACGGCGCTGCCACCATGGACTGGATGGAGCAGGAGCAGGAGCGTGGCATCACGATCACGTCCGCTGCCACCACCTGTCACTGGCCGCTGGCCGACGTCGACCACACCATCAACATCATCGACACCCCGGGCCACGTCGACTTCACGGTCGAGGTGGAGCGTTCCCTGCGTGTGCTCGACGGTGCCGTGACGGTGTTCGACGGCGTCGCCGGCGTCGAGCCCCAGTCCGAGACGGTGTGGCGTCAGGCGGACCGCTACGGCGTCCCGCGCATCTGCTTCGTCAACAAGCTCGACCGGACCGGTGCCGAGTTCCACCGCTGCGTCGACATGATCAGCGACCGCCTGGGCGCGCAGCCGATCGTCATGCAGCTCCCCATCGGTGCCGAGGCCGACTTCAAGGGCGTCGTCGACCTGGTCACGATGAAGGCGTTCGTGTGGTCCGCCGAGGCCACCAAGGGCGAGATGTACGACGTCGTCGACATCCCGGCCACGCACGCCGAGGCTGCCGAGGAGTACCGCGGCAAGCTCATCGAGGCCGTCGCCGAGAACGACGAAGAGATCATGGAGCTGTACCTGGAGGGCGAGGAGCCTTCCGAGGAGCAGCTGTACGCCGCGATCCGTCGTGTCACCATCGCCTCCGGCAAGTCCTCGGACACCACGGTCACCCCGGTGTTCTGCGGAACCGCGTTCAAGAACAAGGGCGTTCAGCCCCTGCTCGACGCGGTCGTGCGCTACCTGCCCTCTCCGCTCGACGTCGAGGCCATCGAGGGCCACGACGTCAAGGACCCGGAGCTGGTCGTCAAGCGCAAGCCGTCCGAGGACGAGCCGCTGTCCGCCCTCGCGTTCAAGATCATGAGCGACCCGCACCTGGGCAAGCTCACCTTCGTCCGGGTCTACTCGGGCCGCCTGGAGACCGGCACGGCCGTGCTGAACCCGGTCAAGGGCAAGAAGGAGCGCATCGGCAAGATCTACCGTATGCACGCGAACAAGCGTGAGGAGATCGCGGCGGTGGGCGCCGGCGACATCGTCGCCGTGATGGGTCTGAAGCAGACCACGACCGGTGAGACGCTGTGCGACGACAAGCAGCCGGTGATCCTGGAGTCCATGGACTTCCCGGCGCCGGTCATCGAGGTCGCCATCGAGCCCAAGTCCAAGGGTGACCAGGAGAAGCTGGGCATCGCGATCCAGCGCCTGGCCGAGGAGGACCCGTCCTTCCAGGTCCACTCGGACGAGGAGACCGGCCAGACCATCATCGGTGGCATGGGCGAGCTGCACCTCGAGGTGCTGGTCGACCGTATGCGCCGTGAGTTCAAGGTCGAGGCCAACGTCGGCAAGCCGCAGGTCGCGTACCGCGAGACGATCCGCAAGTCGGTCGACCGCGTCGACTTCACGCACAAGAAGCAGACCGGTGGTACCGGCCAGTTCGCGAAGGTGCAGATCGCGATCGAGCCCCTCGAGGGCGGCGACGCGTCGTACGAGTTCGTGAACAAGGTGACCGGTGGTCGTATCCCGAAGGAGTACATCCCTTCGGTCGACGCCGGTGCGCAGGAGGCCATGCAGTTCGGCATCCTCGCCGGTTACGAGATGACCGGTGTCCGCGTGACGCTGCTCGACGGTGCCTACCACGAGGTCGACTCCTCCGAGCTCGCGTTCAAGATCGCCGGTTCGCAGGCCTTCAAGGAGGCCGCGCGCAAGGCCAGCCCCGTGCTCCTGGAGCCGATGATGGCCGTCGAGGTCACCACGCCCGAGGACTACATGGGTGAGGTCATCGGTGACATCAACTCCCGCCGTGGCCAGATCCAGGCCATGGAGGAGCGGGCCAACGCTCGCGTCGTGAAGGGCCTCGTGCCTCTTTCGGAGATGTTCGGCTACGTCGGAGACCTCCGCAGCAAGACATCGGGTCGCGCAAGCTACTCGATGCAGTTCGACTCCTACGCCGAGGTTCCGCGGAACGTCGCCGAGGAGATCATCGCGAAGGCCAAGGGCGAGTAACGCACCGCGTTCACACGCCGTAGGCTTGACTCCGGAGCCTCACGGGGCATTCCGCCACAATCATGGTGCGAATGTCCCCGGGCCCGGGCATTCCAGCAAAGATCACCTGGCGCCGATGAAGTAAGGCGTACCAGAACCACTCCACAGGAGGACCCCAGTGGCGAAGGCGAAGTTCGAGCGGACTAAGCCGCACGTCAACATCGGCACCATCGGTCACATCGACCACGGTAAGACGACCCTCACGGCCGCCATTACCAAGGTGCTGCACGACGCGTTCCCGGACCTGAACGAGGCATCGGCGTTCGACCAGATCGACAAGGCTCCCGAAGAGCGCCAGCGCGGTATCACCATCTCCATCGCGCACGTCGAGTACCAGACGGAGACCCGTCACTACGCCCACGTCGACTGCCCCGGTCACGCGGACTACATCAAGAACATGATCACGGGTGCGGCGCAGATGGACGGCGCCATCCTCGTTGTCGCCGCCACGGACGGCCCGATGCCGCAGACCAAGGAGCACGTGCTCCTGGCCCGCCAGGTCGGCGTTCCGTACATCGTCGTCGCCCTGAACAAGGCCGACATGGTGGACGACGAGGAGATCCTGGAGCTCGTCGAGCTCGAGGTCCGTGAGCTGCTCTCCGAGTACGAGTTCCCGGGCGACGACCTGCCGGTCGTCAAGGTCTCGGCGCTCAAGGCGCTCGAGGGCGACAAGGAATGGGGCCAGTCGGTCCTGGACCTGATGAAGGCCGTCGACGAGTCGATTCCGGAGCCGGAGCGCGACGTCGACAAGCCGTTCCTCATGCCGATCGAGGACGTCTTCACGATCACCGGTCGCGGTACGGTCGTCACCGGCCGTATCGAGCGTGGCATCCTCAAGGTCAACGAGACTGTCGACATCATCGGCATCAAGACCGAGAAGACCACCACCACGGTCACCGGCATCGAGATGTTCCGCAAGCTGCTCGACGAGGGCCAGGCCGGTGAGAACGTCGGTCTGCTGCTTCGTGGCATCAAGCGCGAGGACGTCGAGCGCGGCCAGGTCATCATCAAGCCCGGTTCGGTCACGCCGCACACCGAGTTCGAGGCCACGGCGTACATCCTGTCCAAGGACGAGGGTGGCCGTCACACGCCGTTCTTCAACAACTACCGCCCGCAGTTCTACTTCCGTACGACTGACGTGACCGGCGTGGTGACCCTCCCCGAGGGCACCGAGATGGTCATGCCGGGCGACAACACCGACATGAAGGTGGAGCTGATCCAGCCCATCGCCATGGAGGAGGGCCTGAAGTTCGCCATCCGTGAGGGTGGCCGGACCGTGGGCGCCGGCCAGGTCACCAAGATCAACAAGTGATCTTGGGTGTGACCCGGTAGCTCCACTCGCGAGCTCCTGAAGGGGCCCGTACGACTTCGGTCGTACGGGTCCCTTCGTCTTTTTCTCGTCCTTTCCTCGTCCTTTTCCGGGATCCCGATGGCTGGTCGTCAAGTGAAGAGTTGGAGAACAGTGCGGGGCGTCTCGTCGAGGGTTCGGGCAACTCCGGCCCGCCCGCGCGGGGAATGCCCTTGTCTGTCCCGTGGGGTGGTTGGGGCGGCCGTAGCGTAGGTGTACCGGTAGTCCGGGCCGGGATTTCATTTCGTGAGGATGGACTGACAGGTGCCGATGCGTGGTGCGGACGGCAGATCGACGATCCCGATGCGGGTCTTGAGCGGATTGCAGCAGCCGCTCCCGCCGCTCGCCATACCGGAGCAGCAGAAGCCGGCGCAGCGCCCCGTGCGGGTGCGCCACGCCGTCGTACGCGAGCGGGTGGGCACCCGGCTGTACGCCATCGACGGCATCCGCCTGGTCGCCGCCCTGATGGTGGCCGTGCACCACTTCGCAGGCACCGACCGGGCCGACCGGCCGGGAAACGCGATCTGGGACCGGCCGGTGTCCGACATCATGCCCAACGTGTTCCGGCTGGCGACCTACGGTTGGATCGGCGTCGAGATCTTCTTCGTGATCAGTGGGTTCGTGATCTGCATGTCGTGCTGGGGCCGTACCCCGCGGCAGTTCTTCGTCTCGCGGGTGATCCGGCTCTACCCGGCGTACTGGTTCGCCGTCCTCTTCACCACGGCCGTGCTGGTGGCCGTACCGGGTGTGTGGGAGCGGCTGCGACCGCAGGAGATTCTGCTCAACCTCACGATGCTCCAGTCCGGTTCGGGTGTGGGGAACGTCGACGGCGTGTACTGGACCCTCTGGTCCGAGCTGCGCTTCTACCTGCTCTTCCTGGCCGTCGTCGCCACCGGGCTGACCTACCGCAAGGTCGTCGTGTTCTGCTGCGTGTGGGGCGCCGCGGCGATGCTGGCGCCGGTGTCCGGGTTTCCGCTGCTGGAGCTGGTGGCCAATCCCGAGGGCGCCTGGTACTTCATCGCGGGGCTGGCTCTCTACCTCATGCACCGGTTCGGCCAGGACCTGCTGCTGTGGGGCATCCTCGCCATGGCCTGGCTGATGGGGCAGATGGAGCTGGGGGTGCGGATCGACGAGGTCGAACATGTCTCCAGCTGGCGCGGCAGCGTGCTGATCTTCACCGTGTTCCTGCTGGTGATGGTGGGTGTGGCGCTCGGGCTGACCGACCGGATCCGCTGGAAGTGGCTGGTCACGGCGGGTGCCCTGACGTATCCGCTGTACCTGATGCACTACGCGGCCGGTACGGCGGTCATCAACCGCCTGCGCGACACGATGGACGCACGGTTGCTGGTCGCGGTCGTGATCGTCGGCTTCATGGTGCTGAGCTGGCTGGTGCATCGGTTTGTGGAGCGGCCGGTGGCGGGCTTGCTGAAGAGGGGGCTGGACACGTCGTTCGCGCGGTTGCGGAACGCGGGGTAGGGGTTGGGGTTTCCTCCGGCCGGGTTCAGCCGCGTAGGAGGTGGCCAGGCGGCCATGCCGAGCTCTCCGTGCTGGGCTTGTCGGGAACGGCGGCTGCGGCGGTCCCGGTGGCGATTTCTGTGACGAGCCCTCGATGGCTCGCTGCGTTTGTGAAGGCCTATGCGGCCGGCCGCCGCGTGCTCACTCGGACTCGGGATCGGGCTCGGGCTCGGGCTCGGGGCGACCGGGTGTGCGCCGCCTGATGCCGGCTCGGGAGGATGCGCCGGCCGGGGTGGGCAGCGGGGAACTCGCCCTCGGTCCGGCCCTGTTGTCGTCGGTGTCGTCGGTGAGGGCCCGGATCAGCCCGTGGTCCGGGGACAGCCGGCAGGCGGGGTCCGTGCGCGTGGCGTCGCCTGTGAGGGCGTATGCCTGGCAGCGGCAACCGCCGAAGTCCTCGTCCCGGTGGGAGCAGCTGCGGCAGGGTTCGGCCATCCAGTCGGTGCCGCGGTAGCGGGTGAAGGCCTTGGAGCGGTCCCAGATCCAGGCCAGCGGGTGCTCGCGGATGTTCGGCGGGTCCAGGTCCGGCAGGGAGGCCGCGGCCGGGCAGGGCAGGACGGTGCCGTCCGGGGTGACGGTGAGCGAGACCGCTCCCCACCCGCCCATGCAGGGCTTGGCGGCACCGTCGAAGTAGTCGGGAACGACCCAGACCAGGTCGGGGCCGTCCGGCGACAGCCGCCCTCGCCACCGCTCGACGGCGTCCCGCGCACGGGCGAGCTGGTCGCGCGTGGGGAGCAGGGCCGCGCGGTTGAGCAGACCCCAGCCGTAGAACTGGGCGTTGGCCAGCTCGACGCGGTCCACGCCCCAGGACAGGCCCAGTTCGATGAGGGCGTCGATGGCGTCGAGGTTCTCGCGGTGCAGGACGACATTGAGGCCGAGGGGGAGACCGGCGGCCCGTACGAGCCCGGCGGCCCGTTCCTTCTCGGTGAAGGATCGGCGTCCGGCGATGCGGTCGGAGGCGCGCGGGTCGGCGTGCTGGACGGACAGCTGGACGCTGCGCAGCCCGGCCTCGGCGAGCGCGGCCAGCCGGGCCTCGTCGAGGCCGACGCCGCTGGTGACCAGCTGGGTGTAGATGCCGGCGGTCTCGGCTGCGGTGACGATCTCTTCCAGGTCCGGGCGCAGGAGCGGCTCGCCGCCGGACAGATGCGTGTGGACGACGCCGAACTCGCCGGCCTGTCGCATCACGTCCGTCCACTGGGCGGTCGTCAGCTCGCGTGAGCGCCGGGTCAGTTCGAGGGGGTTGGAGCAGTATCCGCAGTGGAGCGGGCAGGCGTGGGTGAGTTCGGCGAGCAGGGCCCAGGGGCGGGAGGGGGCGGATACGGGAGAGTGCGCGTTCGCGGGCGCCAGATCGGTGGCGGTCATCGGAGCCAGCCCTCCTTGCGCAGACGTTCGAGGAAGGGGGGAACGTCGGTGACCACGGGAGCGCCGGGGAAGCGCGCGGCCAGTTCGTCGACGATCTCGCGCACGCTGCGGCTGCCGTCGCACAGGGCGACGACTGTTTCCGCCCGGCCCGTCAGGACGCCGACGCGTTCGGGGAGGACCAGCAGTTCCGCGTCGCGTACGGGGTCGTGCCGGCGCATGGTGGAGGGGGCCAGGACGGGGCGCCACTCGGTCCCGGGCGCCGCGCTCACGCCCGCTCCCGGTGGCCGGCCCGGTCCACGGCGTCCAGCAGCGACCACAGGACATCGCACTTGAAGCTCAGCGCGGCAACGGCACGTTCCTGGTCGTCCCGGGTACGGGCCCAGTCCAGTACGAGGTCGAGTGCCTCGCGGCTGTCGCGCCGGCCCTGGGAGACGCGGGTACGGAAATAGGCGAGGCCGTGGGGTTCGATCCACGGGTAGTGGCGTTCGAAGGCGTCGATGCGGGTCCGCATCAGGTCCGGGGCGGACAGCTCGGTCAGCGACGCGGCGACGGCTTCCAGGGGCGGGCGCAGGCGGCAGAAGTTGACGTATCCGTCGACCGCCAGCCGTACGCCCGGCAGTACCTCGTCGGCGCGCAGCAGCGTCTCGCGGTCCAGACCGGCCGCCTCCCCGAGCCGCAGCCACCGCTCGATGCCGCCCTCGCCCTCCTCCAGGCCGTCGTGGTCCTGGATGCGGCGCAGCCACATCCGGCGCAGTGCGGGGGTGTCCAGTTCGGCGATGATCAGCGCGTCCTTGACAGGGATGTGGCGCTGGTAGTGGAAGCGGTTGACGATCCAGCGGCGGAGCTCCTGAGGGCTGAGGTCGCCGCTGTGCATGCGGAGGTTGAAGGGATGGCGGTCGTGGTACCGCTCTGCTCCGACCGCGCGCAGCCGGGACTCGAACTCCGCGGGGCTCCAGGGCTCCGCGAGCGGAGCGGATGCCCTGTTCACAGCTGTTGTGGTCACAGCTCGATCACCATCCCGTCCTGTGCCACCTCGAGGCCCAGCCGTGCGAGCCGCTTGTGCTGCGGTGCCGCCGGGTCGACGAGGGGGTTGGTGTTGTTGAGGTGCGTGTAGAGGCACCGGGCGTAGAGCCGGGCAAGGCGTTCGGCGGTGCCGTTCTCTCCCTCGATGGGCAGGTGACCCATGCCGGTGGCGGTGCGGGTGGAGATGCCGGTGCGGCGGGGCTCCTCGTCGTCCCAGAAGGTGCCGTCCACGATGACGCAGTCGGCCTCTTCGGCGGCCTGCTGGAGCCGGTCCGGCCAGGCGGCCAGGGCGGGAGCGTAGAGCGCGGACGCGCCGGAGGCGGGGTCGTACAGGCGCAGCGCGACGACCCATGCGTCGTCGTCGGGCGCGTCGGCGGCGTACCGCGGGCGCTTGGCCGACACGGGGATGCCGCTGATCTGGAGGCCGCGGGCGTCGTGGGCGTCGCGGTGCAGCGGCTCGGCGCCGCGCGTCGGCAGTTCCCGCCAGGTCACGGAGGTGTACGGCGCGAGGGTGTCGCCGAGGTGCAGGCGGTCGAGGAGAGCCTGGCGGACCGGTGCCGTCGCGATCACCTGGACCGCGTCCGCTTCACGCAGCCGTGCGATACCCAGAGTGTGGTCGAGTTCGGCGTCGGTGAGGATCAGCCCGGCGACGGGCGTCTGCCGGGGACCGGGCCCCGGGTGGAGTTCGGGCCGGTCCTCGATCTGGTCGCCGATGTCTGGGGTCGCGTTGACGAGGTGCCAGCGGCCTTCCCCCGTCCGTACGGCGAGTGATGCGTGACGGCGGCGCCTGTGCGGGTGCGCGCGTGCCCCGGAGCATCCGGGGCACGCACAGTTCCATTGGGGGATTCCGCCGCCGGCGGCGGTGCCCAGTACCAGCAGCAGCACGGCTCCTACTTTTCGGCTAGCGGGAGTTGAGGGAGTAGGCGGTTACTTCCAGGGCGGTGTCGATGACGGTGAACTCGGGGGTCTGCCAGCCGGTCGTGTCCGTCTTCTGCGCGGTGTTCTGTTCGGCCGGCTTCGTCTGTTCCGTGGTTTCGTTCATCGGTCGTGCCTGCCTCTCTCTGGAGGGTTACCGAGGGTTATTTGATGGAGGGTTATTTGATGGTCACGCGGAGGATCCGGTCCTTGTCGAGCCCGCCGTCGCTGGTACCCACCCACAGTTCGTCTACGCCGGGGACCTTGGCGATGGCGCGCAGGCGGCCGTACTTGGCGGGGTAGAAGGCGGCTTTCGCGCCGACCCGTTCGCTGTCCCCGTCGATCGGTACGCGCCAGAGCCGCTGGCCGCGCAGCGACGAGACGTAGAGGACGTTGCGGACGACGGCGAGCTGGGCGGGCACGCCTTCCTCCGGTGTCCAGGTCTCCTTCGGGTTGGTCATACCGGCGACGGTGCACTGGCCCTCGCAGGTGGGCCAGCCGTAATTGGCGCCGGGCTTGATCAGGTTGAGTTCGTCGTACTTCGCCTCCCCGATCTCCACCGACCACAGCCGGCCGTTGCGGTCCCAGGCCAGGCCCTGCGGGTTGCGGTGGCCGTAGCTGTAGACGTGGTTGCCGAACGGGTTGCCGGGGGCGGGAGCGCCGGTCTTGGTGAGCCGGAGGATCTTTCCGTTGAGCGAGTTCTTGTCCTGCGCGAGTTTCGAGTGCCGACCGTCGCCGGTCGCGACGTAGAGGTATCCGTCGGGACCGAAGGCGATCAGGCCGCCGTTGTGGTCCCCGCCTCGTTTGATGCCGCTGAGTACCGTGGTGTAGCCGGTGAGCGACTTGCCGTCGTAGTTCATCTTCGCCACTCGGGTGTCGGCCGCCGTGGTGTGGACGAAGAACACGCGCTTGTCCGTCGTGCCGTTCCACGTCGGTGACGCGGCGACACCCAACAGCCC
This sequence comes from Streptomyces sp. NPDC050619, assembly GCF_040654815.1. Classification (NCBI taxonomy): domain Bacteria; kingdom Bacillati; phylum Actinomycetota; class Actinomycetes; order Kitasatosporales; family Streptomycetaceae; genus Streptomyces; species Streptomyces sp. NPDC050619. The sequence goes on from NZ_JBFAIR010000021.1 coordinate 148,873, forward strand.
GCCGTTGCCGAAACCGGGCTCTGGTTGGCCGGCGTCCGTGTACGGCACCTCGCCGATCGGGCTCTTGGAGCCGTCGCGGCCGACGTGGAAGACACGGTAGGTGTGGCGTTCGGTCACCAGCGCCGAACGTCCGTCGGGCAGGAACGAGATGGCCCAGGGCTTGTTCCAGTTCGTGGAGTACGAGGTGACGACGGCGGGACTCCCGCCGTCGGTGGAACCGTCCGGGGCGGGAACAGCGGTGGACCGAACTGAGGTTGCCGAGGCCGGCTGGTCCAGGCCGACTGTCAGCAAGGCGGCCACGACGGTCAGCGCGGCGGCACCCAGGCGGACGGGGTGCCGTACCGAGCGACCTGAGTGTGTCATTTCGGCGCCTTTCGTTATCGCGGTTAATTCGAAGGAACGGCCCATGCGAGTGGGGGCCTGGAATTCCAGGCCCCCACTTCTCCACAGCAAGGCTACGGACCCGATGACGATCCTTCAATTGTCGGTAGACTCGGCGCCGTTGCCGCAGGAAAGGCAGGTCGTGCCTCCATTCAGGAGGTCGCGACCGTGGTCAGTTCTGCCTCAGCTGCCGTTCGCCGGGTAGAAGCAGAACGTGACGTGGCTGATCTGGGGCTGGTTTCCGGGATTATTGAGCGGAGCGACGAGGTTCTCGTCCGCCGCGATACCACCGGTGGCCCGGTAGTCGTAGACGTTGCCGTTGTTTCCGCCCTTGACGATCACCGCGCCGGCGACGAGTTCACCCTCGAAGTTGAACGAGTTGAGGGTGAGCAGGTTGGCGCTGAAGTCGACATCGAGCGTTCCGGTGAGCGTCCCGTCGGTGCTTTCCACCGGGATGTCCGTCGCGTCCACGGGAGGATCCACGTCTTCGGAACCCACGAAGGGGTCGAACCCGTTTTGCGCGAGGTCGCCGCAGGTCGGGTTCCCTGCGATTACGTAGGGCTCCACCGTGGCCAAGCGCTCCTGCTGCGCCGACGCGGGGCCGGCCATGCTGAGCGCCAGCGCCGACGTCAGGCCGAGACTGAGCGCCGCCAGCCTCGTTCTCTTGGACTGTGCCATTCGGGTGGTTACTCGCATTACGAGTACTCCTTCTTGTTCTTGGTGTACCGGCCCCTTGGATCTGGGTGTACCGGAATGGGCCCTCGCGGACTCTCGCGCCTTTTCTCCGACGATTCGCGGGACGACCTCCGTCCGCGCCGGGCACCTCACATTTGTTGCACAATCCGACCGCCGTTATTCTCCGAACATGTCTCTGACTAGGCCATCTGGGATTCAGAGCACCGGAAAGGCGCAGTCCCGTCGCGGCCCGCGAGAATCAGCCACGACGCGTAGGTGGCCGCGATGCCGTCCCGCAGGGCGATCCTCGGCTGCCAGCCCAGGCCGGTGAGGCGGGAGACGTCCAGCAGCTTGCGCGGGGTGCCGTCGGGCTTCGTCGTGTCGAAGGTGATCCGGCCCCGATAGCCGACGACCTCACCGACGATCTCGGCCAGTTCGCGGATCGTCAGATCCTCACCGCAGCCCACGTTGACCGGTTCGTCGCCGTCGTAGCGGCCCAGCAGTGCCAGGCAGGCCTCGGCCAGGTCGTCGACGTGCAGGAACTCCCGGCGCGGCGTGCCGCTGCCCCACAGCACGATCTCGTCGAGCCCGTCCCGTTTCGCCTCGTGGAAGCGGCGGATGAGGGCCGGCAGTACGTGTGAGGACTCCAGGTCGAAGTTGTCGCCGGGCCCGTAGAGGTTGGTCGGCATCGCGCAGATGTACGAGGAACCGTGCTGGCGCCGATAGGACTGCACCTGCACGATGCCCGCGATCTTGGCCAGCGCGTACGGCTGATTGGTGGGCTCGAGAGGGCCGGTGAGCAGGGACTCCTCACGGATCGGCTGCGGCGCGAACTTGGGATAGATGCACGACGACCCGAGGAACAGCAGGCGCCGTACGCCTGCGGCATGGGCCGCGGAGATGACGTTCAGCTGGATCCGCAGGTTGTCCTCGAGGAACTCCACGGGACGGGTGCTGTTGGCCATGATGCCGCCGACCCTGGCGGCGGCGAGGACGACGGCGTCCGGACGGGCGTCGCGGAGAAAGGCGGCGGTGGCGGTCGCGTCGCGGAGGTCCAGTTCGGACCGGGTTCGGCCGAGGACCACGTACCCCTCGGCCTTCAGGCGGCGAACCATCGCGGAGCCGACGAGACCACGGTGACCGGCGACGTACACGCGCGCGGGCGCGGTGAGCAGATGTTCCATGCGGCACAGCCTGCCAGCAACACGCCTATATGTACCGCTTCGCTATTGATGGTCGTGGTAAATCCCATAAAGGGAAATACATTCCATCTCGGAAGGGGTATCCGCATGGCAACGAGGGCAGCGCCGCCCGATGTCGGCAACCACGCGGCGGAGCCCGGGTGCAGGGCCGTCCTCGAACGCTCCCTGCGAGGTTTCACGGGGGCCGGTTACGACAAGGGGCGTCCTCCGTTCGTTCAGGCGGCCTGGTTCGCCGTGCTGAATCTCGTCTTCGTCAAGTGGTGGTTTCCCGCCCGCTGGCGGCCGGCCGTGCTCAGGGTCTTCGGCGCGCGGATCGGGCGGCGGGTACGGATCCGTCGTGGGGTGCGGGTGCACTGGCCGTGGCGGCTGGATGTCGGCGACGACGTGTGGATCGGCGAGGGTGCCTGGCTGCTGAACCTGGAGCAGATCACCATCGGCAGCGACGTGTGCGTCTCCCAGGGGGCGTTGCTGTGTACCGGGAGCCACCAACACCGCAGCCCGACTTTCGAGTTCGACAACGGCCCCATCCGTCTGGAGCCCGGATCCTGGGTCGCGGCCAGAGCCGTCGTGCTGCGCGGCGTCACCGTCGGGCGCGGCGCGGTGGTGGGTGCCTCGGCGGTCGCTCACCGCGACGTCACTCCGGGGGCCGTCGTCATGGCGGGAGCCGCGGCGTGAGGATCGTCCACGTGGTGACGCTCATCAGCGACGACGGAGCGTACGGCGGCCCCACCAGTGTGGCGGCCGGGCAGCTCGAGGAGTGCGCCGCGCGTGGCCACGAGGTCGCCTTGGTCTCCCTGTGGCGGGGCGGATCGCGGGCACCGGCACGCATGGGCTCGGTGCCGTTGCGCACGCGTCCGGCGCGTTCGATGCTTCCGGGGCGCTTCACCGGGCTGATGCACCCACTGCTCGTCAGGGACATGTGGCGCTGCATGGGCGGAGCCGATGTGGTCCATATCCACGCCGGGCGTGACCTCGTCTCGCTCACCGCACTTGTCGTCGCCGCGCTGCGGCGCAAGAGATTCGTCGCTCAGACACACGGCATGGTGCAGTTTCGGCGCGCGGTTGTCGTCCAATTCTTCGATCGTATGTTCGTGCCTTTGCTGCGCAGGGCGCGCGGTTGCCTGGTCCTCACCGAGCAGGAACGTCGGGCTGTGGCCGAGGTCGTCGGCGTCGACGGTCCGCCGTTGCTGACCCTGCCCAACGGGGTGCGGCCGGAGCGGGGAGGCGAGGCGCAGCACTGGCGGCGCGGCCGGGAGGTGCTCTTCCTCGCCCGGCTGCACCCGCGCAAGCGTCCGGAGGCGTTCGTCGAGATGGCCGACCTGGTGCACCAGAAGGTGCCCGACGCCCGGTTCACCCTCCACGGAGCGGACGAGGGGGCACTGCCGGCAGTGCGTCGGCTCATCGCTGCCCGCGGACTGGAGGGCATTGTGTCCTACGGCGGGGCGCTGGAGCACGCGGAGGCGGTGCGTGCCTACGCGAGGGCGGCCGTCTATGTGTTGCCCAGCGTCGACGAGCCGTTCGGGATGACCGTGATCGAGGCTCTCTCCGCGGGCACCCCCGTGGTGTGCACCGACACCTGCGGCATCGCGGACGAACTGGCTCGCCGGAGGGCGGCGATGGTCACCGACGGGAGCCCGCGGGCCATGGCCGACGCCGTGTGCGATCTGCTGACCGATGAGGAGAAGCGCGCGGCATTGGTGGAAGCCGGCCACGGTGCCGTCGAAGAGGCGTTTTCCATCAGTGCGGTGGTGGACCGGCTCGAAGAGATCTATCGAAATCTCTGTCACATGGGCTGTTCGGACTAACTGTTCCCCGTGTCCCCCTTATGCGTCGTTCCCGCCTGAGCCCGCCCGGTACGGTTCCGCACGTCGACGGCTCCACGGTGGCGAACAACGGAGATGAGTCCCGCGCATGACTCTGGAATCCAGTATGGGAACGGACAGCTCACGGCCGACCACGGATGTGGTCATCATCGGCGGATGCGGGCGAGTGGGACTTCCCATGGGTATCGCGCTCGCCGCCCACGGACTGCTTTCGGTGACGCTCTACGACATTGACGCCGCGGCGGTCGACACAGTCAGCAGGGGAGAACTCCCGTTTTCGGAAAGAGGGGCCGCCGAACCGCTGCGCGAGGTGGTGCGTGAGGGGCGGCTCCGCGCCACGACCGATGGTGCGTGCGTCGCCACGACCGAGAACCTCATCGTGGTGGTGGGAACGCCCGTCGACGAACATCTCAATCCCGATCTCGGGGCAGTTCCACGGGCTATGGAGCGCTGTGCGGAGCATTTGCGCGACGGCCAACTGGTCATGCTCAGAAGCACTGTTCATCCTGGAGTCACGGCACTGACCGAGCGGTTGCTCGAACGGCTCGGCAAGAACATCGATGTGGCTTTCTGCCCGGAACGTATCGCCGAGGGCGCCGCCATGACCGAGCTGTTCGAGCTGCCGCAGCTTGTGGCCGCTCGCTCCGAACGGGCCGGTGACCGGGCGGAGAAGTTTTTCCGCACCCTCACGGACAAGATTGTCCGTATGGAGCCGGAGGAGGCGGAGCTCGCGAAACTCTTCGCCAACACCTGGCGGTACGTCAAATTCGCGACAGTCAACCAGTTCTGGATGATGGCGAACGACTTCGGGCTCGACTTCGAGCGCATCCGCAAAGCCATCACCTACGACTATCCGCGGGCAGCCGACATGCCGGGAGCGGGATTCGCCGCCGGCCCGTGTCTGCTCAAGGACACCCTGCAGTTGGCGGCATTCACCGGGAACAATTTCGTCCTGGGGCACGCGGCCATGCTCATCAACGAGGGACTGCCGCTCTATCTCGTGTCGCGTCTGGAGCGCCGGTTCCCGCTGGCGGAAACGCGGGTGGGAGTTCTGGGTATGGGCTTCAAGGCGGGCAGTGACGACGTGCGCGAAAGTCTGTCGTTCAAGCTTCGCAGGATCTTGATGGCCAAGGCTCGGGAAACCCTGTGCACGGACCCGTACATCAGCGACCCGCGCTTCGTGGAACTGAGTGATGTCATGAGCCGGGCCGATGTGCTCGTCGTCGCCACGCCGCACCCCGAGTACCGGAACCTGGCCACGGAGAAGCCCGTGGTGGACCTCTGGGGTATCGCCGGCAGAGGCGTCCGGGTCTGACCGGCACCGCGAAGGCTTTCCCCCCACCACCAGAAAGGTCTCCTGTGAAGGTTCTCGTCACCGGCGCATCCGGTCTGATCGGCAGTTACCTCGTCAGGGAACTGCTCCACCAAGGGCATACCGTGGTCGGTCTGGACAACTTCTCCAAGTACGGCGCGGCCCGTCGCGACACTGTGGAAGATCCCCGCTACCGGCTGGTCGAGGGAGACGCCCGCGACACGGATCTCCTCGCGGAGCTGCTGTCCGACTGCGATCACTTCGTCGCCGGCGCGGCCATGATCGGGGGGATCTCCTACTTCCACACCTACGCCTACGACCTCCTCGCCACCAACGAGCGGATCACCGCCGCCGCATGTGACGCGGCGATCCGGGTCCACGGCGCCGGGCCGCTGCGGAAGGTGACGTATCTGAGCTCCTCGATGGTGTACGAGAACACCGACGTCTGGCCGTCGAGGGAGGGGGACGAGCGCCGCATCCCGCCACCGTCGTCCTCGTACGGCTTCCAGAAGCTGGCGGTGGAGTACTTCGCCAGGGCGGCGTGGGACCAGTACAGCCTCCCCTTCACGATCGTGCGGCCCTTCAACTGCGTGGACGTGGGCGAGGAGCGGACGGTCGGCCAGGGAGAGGAGCGTTCCGGCGACATCAAGGTCAGCATGTCCCATGTGGTTCCCGACCTGGTGCAGAAGGTGCTCAAGGGGCAGGATCCGCTGCACATCCTCGGCAGCGGCGCTCAGGTGCGGCACTTCACCTACGGCGGGGACCTGGCGCGTGGCATTTGTGCGGCGATCTTTCACCCCGCCGCGCTCAACGAGGACTTCAACCTGGCGAACGCCGAGCCCACCACGGTCCTGGAGCTGGCGGAGCGGATCTGGCACAAGATCAAGGGCGACGCCGAGCCCTTCCGTTACACGACCGACGAGCCGTTCGAGCACGATGTGCAACGCCGGACCCCCGATGTGTCCAAGGCCAGGGACGCGCTCGGCTTCACCGCGACGACCACGTTGGACGAGATCCTCGACAAACTCATCCCATGGGTACGCCAGGCCATCGCCGACGGCCGTCTGTGACCGCCCCGCCGAACGCCCGACCGGGCGTCCGGCGGGGCGCGGTCATGAGACCGCTACGACGCCGGGTGCTGGTGTGGCGGGTTGGTGGACGAGCTTGGCGCGGTCGACGAGGTTCAGCCGGCTTCGGAAGTCCGTGATGGTGTCGCGGAGTCCTTGTTCCACCGGGGTCGTGGGCTTCCATCCGAGCAGTTCTCCAGCCGCGGTGATGTCCGGGCGCCGCCTCTCCGGGTCGTCCTCGGGCCGCGGAATGAGCGTGATCTCGGAGGAAGAACCAGTGAGCTCGATGATCCACCTCGCCAGCTCGAGCACGGAGACCTCGTGTGGGTTGCCCAGGTTGACGGGTCCGCCGTGATCGCTGTCCAGCATCCGCGTCAGCCCGTCGACCAGGTCGTCGACGTAGCAGAGCGAGCGCGTCTGGCTGCCGTCACCGGTGACCGTGATCGGCGCTCCCGCCAACGCCTGGCGGATGAAGGTGGGGATGACGCGCCCGTCGTCCGGACGCATCCGCGGTCCGAAGGTGTTGAAGATGCGCACGATCTTGGCGTCCACACCGCGATGTCTGCGATACGCCATCGTCAGAGCCTCACTGAAACGCTTGGCCTCGTCGTAGACCGAACGCGGACCGACTGGGTTGACGTGGCCCCAGTAACTCTCCGTTTGCGGGTGGACCTGGGGGTCTCCGTACGACTCGGAGGTGGAGGACAGCAGGAAACGGGCGTCCTTGGTGGCAGCCAGATCCAGCGCGTTCCAGGTGCCGGCCGAACCCACGCGCATCGTTTCCAGGGGGAGCCTCAGGTAATCCACGGGTGAGGCGGGCGAGGCCAGGTGGAACACGGCGTCGACCGGTCCGGACACATCCAGGCCCTGTGTGATGTCCCGGCACTCGAGCCGGAACCGTGAGTGGTCCGTCAGATGCTCGACGTTCTTCACGCTGGATGTCAGGAAGTTGTCCACGCAGACCACGGCGTGGCCCGCGGCGAGTAGGCGTTCGCAAAGGTGGGATCCGATGAATCCGGCGCCGCCTGTCACTACTGCACGCATGCAAGTCCTCTCCATCGTCCACCGCGGGCCGAATGAGGCAATCCGAGGCGTCAGTGCAGGAATCTCCGCTGTGTCCGGTTTTTGGTCACACCATCAGTGTTATTGACATGAGAGGTGTTGGATGTGCTTGTCCGACTGAAGATCTCCTATTTTTCCCCCATTTGATGCAAAGGAGTAAAGAATGGCTTCCTCGCGACGCGCGAGTCGGGCCGTCAAGCGGGTGGTCGACTTCGTGGGTGCGGCCGTCCTCCTGCTGCTGCTGGTGCCGATGCTGCTCGTGGCGGCCGTCGCGGTGAAGGCGGACAGCCCGGGGCCCGTGCTCTTCCGGCAGCGGCGCATGGGCCGGGACGGCGAGGAGTTCGACGTACTCAAGTTGCGCACCATGCGGCTCGGTGCCGAGCAGGCGCGGGCGTCGCTGGCGGCCCGGAACGAGGGCGACGGGCACCTGTTCAAGATCCGGGAGGATCCCCGCGTCACCGCCGTCGGGCGCCTGCTGCGCCGCTACTCGCTGGACGAACTGCCCCAGCTGGTCAACGTGCTGATGGGGCACATGTCACTGGTCGGCCCCCGGCCGCTCCCCGTGGAGGACTCGGCGTTCACCGGCGAGGCTCGCCGCCGTCTGCTGGTCCGTCCGGGCCTCACCGGCCTGTGGCAGATCAGCGGCCGCTCCGACCTCGCCTGGGAGGACGCGCTGCGGCTGGACCTGCAGTACGTCGACAGCTGGTCGGTCTGGCTGGACCTGGCCATCCTCCTGCGGACACCGACCGTCGTGTTGCGCGGCGAGGGTGCCTACTGAAGGGCCAGCGCCTCGGACAGCATCGAGGTGATCCGCCCCAGCCCGGCCTGCGGGCTCAGCCGCTCCTGAACGTACGCGGGACCGAGCGCGCCGAGGGCCTTGGCCCGGGCCGGGTCCCGGATCAGCTCCCCGACGGCCCTGTGCAGCGCCTCGGGGTCTTCGGCGCGTACGACGACTCCCGCTCCGGAGCGACGCACTTCCTGTGCCGTGCCCCCGTCCGCGGCCACCGAGGCGATGACCGGGCGTCCGCTCGCGAAGTAGGACGTCAGCTTCGAAGGCAGACTCATGTCCCGTACGGAGGACCGCTGGGTGACCAGGAGTACGTCCGCGGCGGCGAGCACGTCGGGAAAGTCCGCGTCGGCCGCGGGCGGCAGCAGGTCCAGGTTCGGCAGGTCCGCGGCACGGCGCGCCAGGTGTTCCTTCTGGCTGCCGTCTCCCATGATGACGACGCGCATGCGGGGGGTGTCACGGACCGCGATCCGAGCGGCGTCCACCAGCACCTCCAGGCCCTGCTTGAGCCCCATGTTCCCGGAGTGCAGTACGACGAAGTCCTCCTGTCTCCAGCCGAGCCGGGCCCGTACCGCCCCGCGGTCGCCGGTCGGGGGAGTCACATGTGTCCAGTTGGGCACGACCCTGACGCGCGCCGCCGGCACGCCCGTCGCGATGACGCGGTCCATGAACGACTCGTGCACCACACCGACGAGGGTGGCCGAGCGCAGAATCCTCGCCTCCATACCGGCCACGAGGGACGCCACGCGGCCGCCGCCCCTGATGCCGCTCTGCTCGGCCGCGGCTCCCATGAGGTCCTGCACCACGACCGCGTGGGGCACACCGTGGCGGCGCGCGAGCCGGCCGCCGATCAGGCCTCCTGCCAGCGTCGGCATCTGGCTGATCACCAGGTCGGGTCGTGGGGCCGGCGGCCCGAGCGATCCGTGAGCGAGGAAGCTGAGTTCGTACAACCCTCTGCGCAGCGCCGTCTGACGCGACGGAACGAAGGTGCGGCGGCGGTGGACCCGCACGCCTCCCCGCCCCTCGGTCATCCGCCAGCGCCCGCGATAGTCGTCGTGCACCCGCCAGGCCGGATAGTGCGGCATCGCCGCCAGGACCTCGACCTGGGCGCCGCACGCGGCCAGGTGCTCGGCGATCCGGGTCGAGTAGGGCGCGATCCCGGCGTGCTCGGGCGCGTAGTGGGTGGACACGAGGAGTGCACGGCGACCCGCGAGCAGTTCAGTCATTTACGCAAAATACGACATATGTAAATCAATCGCTCAAGCGACACGCCTTCCGGTATCGCTGATATCTCTTTTATAGAAGCTATAACTCCCTTTATTGAGATTCAGGCTAATTGCCCATTCCGATGAGGGGGGTGCAGGTGTACGGCAGCCAAGAACGTTCCGTGGCCGCGGTGTGCGGTTGGGCCATCGTTCTCGTCGCCTTGCTGCCGGGGCTGATCCTGCAGACGCCCGGCCTGCACGTCGGGGCGGCACTCGCCGCACAGTGTGTCGTCGTGGCGCACACCGGTGGGGCGCTCACCCGGGTGCTCACCGCCACATCGGTGCGGCTCGTCGCACTCGGTTTCTGGCTCTTCGCCTACGTGTGGCTCGGACTGGCACCGCTCGCCATGATCGCCACTGACACCTACCCCCTCGACTACCGGACCGACGAAGCCAACGCCTTTGCCGTCGCCGCCCTGGTCGAAGTCGGACTCCTCGCCTACAGCGCCGGGGCGGCACTCGCCGGCAGGCGCACACACGACCGCCCGGTCGTTCTCGAACCGTTGCTGTCCCGCCGGGTCGCACCCCTGCGGGTGCTCGTGCTGTGCGGCCTGTGGCTCGTTCTCGCGGCCGTGCTCATCCCCCGGCAAGGAGGATGGGAGGCCTTCTTCACCAGCAGACAGGCCCTGTGGCAGACGGGCGCCGTGCGGGACTCGGCCCGGTCCCTGCTCAACTGGCTGCTGGCCGTCCCGGCCTTCTGGGCGCTGCTGGCCCTGGTCCACCTGCCCCGGCGAACGAAGGGCGACCGGTTGCTGCGCAGCGTCCGCTGGATGCTGCTCCCGCTTCTGCTCGCGCTCAACGTGGTCGTCAACAATCCCATCAGCAGGCCGCGCTTCTGGGCCGGAACCGTCCTTCTGGCCCTGCTGTTCTCATCGCGCCGGTTCAACCAACCCCGGGCCTTCCGCATCATCGCCGCGGCGATCACGGTGACGGTGCTGCTCGTCTTCCCCTACAGCGACTACTTCCGCTACAGCCAACGGGAAGCCGTCCACGTGGTGAGCCTGACCGAGCAGCTCACGACGAACATGGACTACGAGGCCTTTCAGCAGATGCAGACCGGTATCGATTACGTGGAGGAGACCGGCTTCTCCCCGTCGGCCGCGCTCGGTCCCGTTCTGGTCATGGTGCCGCGCTCCGTGTGGCCCGACAAACCGCAGCCCGTCGGCATCACCCTCGCCCAGTACGCGGGCTACGACTTCCACAATCTGTCGGCATCGCTGTGGATCGAGAGTTACCTGTGGGCCGGCGTTCCGTCTGTGGTCGTCGTCTTCTGCCTGCTGGGTGCGGCCGGACGCCGTATGGACGACATCCGGGAGCGACTTCGGGGGCAACGGGCCACGCTGGCGCTTCTGCTGGTCCCGGCCTTCGCCTTCTACCAGATGATCCTGCTGCGCGGCAGCCTCATGGCCATCGCGGGGCCGCTTCTGCTGCTGCTGACCGTTCCGCTGTTCATCACCACCCGTGCCGCCCGGTCATCTCGCTCTCCTTCACCGGCGCTGCCGACCGCGACCGCGGCTCACGTCCCCATCCCCGGAACAGGAGGCATCCGTGTTCAGCCCCACTAGCTTCGATGACCGGTATGAAGAACCCGACCGGCTCCGCGACCAGCTGCGCCAACTGCTGAGGTACCGCACGACCATCGCGCTGGGCATCGCTCTGGGGCTGCTCGGCGGACTGCTGCTGGTGGTGTTCCGCGCAGGCAGTTACACCTCGACCAGTGAGGTCCTCGTCCGCCCGACCACCGACCCGTTCAGCACGCTCGGCGTGTCCGTCGAGAACCAGGTGAGCATGGGCACGGAACGGCAGATCGCGCTCAGCGCCACAGTCGCGGCCCGAGCGGCAAAGGCGCTGCACCAACCGTCCCGAGCCGACACGTTGCTGGAGAACCTGCGCGTCACGAATCCGCCGGAAACCCAAGTGCTCCGGTTCGAGTACTCAGCGGGCACTCCGAAGGGGGCGGCCCGGGGGTCCAACGCTTTCGCCGAGGCCTATCTCGCCGACCGCAAGGACAGAACGAAGGCCACGGTCAAGCGGATGACGAGCGGGCTGGAAAAGCACATCGCGGCGCTGACCAAGCAGAACACCAAGAAGGCCGACGCGGGCACGGCGGCAAGCCGGCGGGACCAGATCGGCGCACTCCAGAAGCGGATCTCGGACATCACGTCCTACGACACCAAGGGCGGCGACATCGTGCGCGGGGCCGAGCCGCCGGCGCAGCCCTCGGGACCGGGCCCTGCCTGGCTCATCGGCCTCGGCCTGTTGAGCGGTCTCCTCCTGGGCATCGTGCTCGCCTGGCTGCGATCCGCGCTCGAGCCGAGGGCCCGCTCGGTCGGAGAGGTCCAGGGGGCACTGGGTGCTCCGGTGCTGGGCATCCTGCCGGGCCCCGACGCGGACCACGGGGACCTGCTGGAGGTCGGTCGGATCGACGGCAGCCGCGCGGAGACCTACCGGAGCCTCGCCTTCCGCCTCCGGTACGGCGAGGCCCGTACAGGCACCGGCACACTCCTCGTCGTGGCGTCGAAGCAGGACCACAAGGCCGAGGCCGTCGCGGTGAATCTCGCCGCCGCCTTCGCGGAGTTCGGTGACGAGGTACTGCTGGTGGACGCCACCGCGAGCACACCCGGCCTGTCGGTACGACTGCCGCTGGTGGAGGACGACTCCGGCGCCCCGGAGGGCCGGGCCGTCATCGACGCGGGCAGGGCCGGGCGATTCATGCTCTTCCCCGACAGGAGTGGCACCGCCCCCTACGACCTTCCGGCGTCTGCCACGGTCACGCGTGCGCTGTCGAGCGCCGATTCCGACATGGCGGCGTTCGTCCTCACCCGGCCTCTGCTCGAACACGCCGACGCTCTCGGCGTCGCCCAACGCGTGGACGGTGTCCTCGTGGTGGGCGGCCTGGACGACACCAGGCGCGACGACCTCAAGCGGATTCGCGAGCTGATCGGTTGCGCGGGAGGACACATCGTGGGCGCGGTGCTCGACACGGGCACCCGGCGCGGCCTGCTCCGCCGTGCCATGGACAGTGGACGGCCTCGCCGGCTGAGGGAGCGGGGCTCGTCCACGACACCTGCCGCGCCGGCCGAAGATGTGGTCGGAAAGCAGTCCGCGCCCGTGCCGGACGACACACTCACCACCTCCCGATGAGCGCATCCGGAACGGCCGTTCCCGCCACCGGCGGGCCGGTCGCCCGGAGCGGGATCGCCGCCACCGCGCGTGGCGGGTGGTGGGGCTTCCTGGGTTCGACGATCAACGCCGTCTTCGGCTATCTCCTCGTCACCCTGGTCACCCGCGCCCTTGGGGCGTACGGGGCGGGAGCGGTGTTCACGGGTGTCGCCGCCTTCACCATCCTCAGTCACACCTGCAAGCTCGGTGCCGACACGGGGTTGGTGCGCTTCGTGTCCCGCGACGTGGCCACCGGCGGTGGCCGTGAGGTGGGCGCCCTCCTGCGCAGCGCCGTCGTACCAGGAACCGCGGCGAGTACCGCGGTAGCGGCGCTGCTCTTCCTGTCGCCCTGGACAGCCACCGCGCTGTTGCCGAATCTCGCCCAGGAGGACGCGGTCGCGCTGGTCCGGCTCTTCGCGCTGTTCCTCCCCGTGGCCACGATCACCCTGATTCTGCTCGGTGCCACCCAGGGCTACGGCACGGTCGTTCCGTTCGTCGGCGTCGAGCAGATCGGCAAACCGGTACTGCGCGTTCTGATCGCCGTACCGGTCGCGCTGCTGGCTCCCGGCGCGCTGGGACTTGCCGCCGCCTGGCTCGCCCCCTCCCTGGCCGGTGGCCTCGTTGCCTGGTTCGCGCTGCGCCGGTGCCGTCGTACGAGGTGCTCAGAACGTGCCGGCCCACCTGAAGCGGTCGCCGCCGGGCGGGGATTCTGGGCGTTCTCCGCACCTCGCGCGATCTCCTCGGTCTTCGACATCAGCTCGGTCTGGATGGGGGTCATCCTGCTGTCGGTCCTGGCCACGAGCGAGGAGGCGGGCGTCTACACCGCCGTGGGCCGGGTCATCGCCGCGGCGACGCTGATCCAGCTCGCCATCCGCCTGGCCGTCGCTCCGGAGATCAGCCGCCTGCTCGCCGTGGGGGAGACCACGCAGGCCTGCCATCTGCATCGGGTCTCGACACGCTGGATCGTGCTGTTCTCCTGGCCGTTGTTCGTGCTCCTCGGGAGTTTCCCCGGTACGGTTCTCTCCCTCTTCGGACCGGAGTTCGGACAGGGAGCCGTTGCCCTGGTCGTCCTGTGTGTCGCCTCGGCGATCAACATCGGGGTCGGCAATGCCCAGACCATGCTGCTCATGGCCGGCAAGAGCTCATGGCATCTCGGGGTCACCGGCGTGGCGTTCGCGGTGCAGCTGACCGTCGGGGTCCTCACCATTCCGCGTGCAGGCGTCCTCGGGGCCGCCCTGTCCACGGGAGCGGCCATCGTCGTCGAAAACCTCCTGGCGGCGGCCCTGGTGCGGCGTTATCCGGGATTCACGACCGTCGACCGCGGATACCGCGCCGCGGCCTGCGTCGGCCTGTGCTTCACGGCGGTTCTGGTTGTTCCCATCCGGCTCGTGACTGGCGACACGGCGACGGGACTCGCCGCAGGAATTGTCCTGGGGGCCGGTGCACTCAGTATAAGTTTGTGCCGTTTTCGCACCGTATTGGCGGTGGGTGAACTGGTCACCGTGCTCCGCAAGCGCGCCTCGTAGGACGGCTGCGAAAACGCATTCGCCGTACCACTGCCCGTGCCCCCACCCACACCACCTCCATCCCTAGGACAACGCATGCGCTTGAGAAACCGCACGACAAGAGCGGTCACCACGGCTTCCACAGCGGTCCTCCTCGCGGCCGCCTCGCTCATCACCGCCTCCGCCTCGGCAGCCGACGGCGACGAAAAGACCCTGACCGCGGACCCCTTGGCGACATGGCAGACGGACGGCATCGTCTGGTCGGTCGCATACGCGCGCGGCGTCGTGTACGCCGGCGGCACCTTCAACAGCGTCCGCCCGCCGGGCGCGAAGCCTGGCGAGAAGGAGGTCGCCCGCAAGAACTTCGCCGCGTTCGACGCCACCACCGGCGAACTACTGCCATGCGCCCCGTCCTTCTCGGGCAGCGGTGACACGGTAAGAGCGCTGAAGGCGTCACGCGACGGCAAGGTGCTGTTCGTCGGCGGCTCGTTCGACAAGGTCGGCGAGAGGGGGGCGGCCAGTGCGGCCGCGCTCAATACGGGCGACTGCTCGCTGCGCAGGGAATTCCGCCCAGCTGTGGCGTCGTACGTACGGGCCATCGAGGTCACCCGCGACGCGGTCTACCTGGGCGGCGACTTCACCCTCGTCAACGGCGAGACCAGGAAGCACATCGCGGCGCTCACCCCCAGCGGCTCACTGCTGCCGTTCACGGCCGACATCGACGAGCCGGTCCGGGCCATCCTGGCCGCACCCGATCACGGAAAGCTCATGGTCGGTGGCTCCTTCCACGAGGTCAACGACGCTGAGGCGCATGCCCTGGTCGCCCTGGATCCCTCGACCGGCTCGACGGTGACCACGTACCCACACTGGGTCCCGAAAAGAACGTCGGTGAAGTCACTGGCACGCCACGAAGACAACTTCTACGTGGGAGCCGAGGGCAGGGGCACGGGCATCTTCGAAGGTCGCCTCGCCGGCGGCCTGTCCAAGAACGAGATGCTGTGGAAGGACATGTGTCTGGGTGCCACCCAATCCGTTGTCGTGCACAACGGAGTTCTTTACAGCGGATCCCACGCCCACGACTGCAGCCGGACACCGGGGGGCTTCCCCGAGCACAACAACCGCCAGCATTTCCTGGCCAACTCGCTCCGCGACGGCCGCATCCTGCACTGGTTCCCCGACACGAACGGAGGGCTCGGTGAGCAAGTCGGCCCCCGGGCGCTGGTGATGGCGGGCGACACCCTCTGGGCGGGCGGTGAGTTCACCGCGGTCAACGACAAACCCCAGCAAGGCCTGACGCGCTTCTCGGCCGGTCCTGACACCGGAGCCCCCGAGGAGCTTCCCCGGCTCAAGGCCGCGGACTCAAGCGCCGGGAAGGTCACGTTGACCTGGCGTGCCGCATGGGACCGGGACGACGCGGAGCTGACGTACCGGATCTACCGTGACGGCGTCCTCGTGGCTACGCAGAAGCAGCGGTCGGCCTCGTGGGACCGCCCGGAAATGACGTACACGGACTCCGTCACCCCCGGCTCTCGCCATCGGTACACGATCGCCGTCACCGATGGCGACAACACGTCGCCCGGGTCGGAACCGCTCGAAGTGACCGTGGCCGCCGATGAGCGGCCGAAGGAAGAGCGTTGATGGGAGAACGCCTCGGTTACGCGCCAGGAGCCTTCGACCTTTTCCACGTGGGGCACCTGAACATCCTGCGCCGAGCCCGGGAGCACTGCGACCGCCTCATCGCGGGAGTCTGCTCCGACGACCTGGTGGTGCGCCTGAAGGGCAGGCCGCCTGTCGTTCCCCTCTCCGAGCGGCTGGAGATCGTCCGCAGCGTTCGCTACGTGGACGAGACCTTTGTCGCCGCCGTGGACGACAAGCTCGCGATCTGGCAGGAGTTGGGTTTCGACGTCATCTTCAAAGGTGACGACTGGCTCGGCACGGACCTCTGGAAGATCCTCGAGACCGAATTCTCGAAGGTTGGTGTGGAGGTGGTCTATTTCCCCTACACGAGGCACACCTCGAGCACTCTTCTGCGTCATGCCCTCAGTCTCCTCGACCCGCGGAATCCCCCGGTGCCGCCTTCAGGAGAGCTCGTGGTACCACTTCACCAGGAAGGCGCCCATGAAGAGAACGTGGGCTACCAGCAGCGTGCAGTACACGCCGAGAAAGAGATCCTGACTCGCCAGGAATAGAAAGCTGACGCAGATCGTGCCGTAGTCGACGGGAAGAAGAAGCACGGACCGCAGCGCCGAGGGCGCCGCCGGCGAGGCTTCCCTTCCCGTCTGCCGCTTCAGCTGGTCGGACAGAATCCCGGCGAAGAGGATGACGACGGCCGCGAGCTGGAAAACCATCGGTGCGAGGAGGAAGGCGTCGCTGGGCAGGTCGAAGAAGCGATAGAACGACACCAGCACGACCAGGTGAATCCCCACGATCTTGGCGGAGTCCAGCACGTGGTCCAGCCACTCGCCCGCGGCGCTCTCCGTCTTCCGGCTCCGTGCCAGCTGTCCGTCCGCCGCGTCCAGGGCGAAGCCCACCACCAGAGCCGCGAACACGGCGACCGACATCACCGGACCCGGTGGCAGCAGTGCCACGGCCGCCAGCGCCGGGAAGGTGAAGAAGGCGCCCAGCACGGTCACCTGATTCGGCGTCACATTGCTGCGGTAGGCCATCGCCGCAAACATGCGCCCGGCCGGCCGGTTGACGAACCGGCTGTAGAGCGAGACCCCTTTAGATGACTTCTGGGCTGTTGACAGGCGCCTGAACACATCAGTGAATTCCGACACTTCACCCTCATTACGTATGGCTATAGAAACAGGGTAATTGTGGCATGGGTGGGCGCCTGTGCCGGTCGTAGAAGCTTCTCGGCACCCCGGTGTCGGCGGGTGACCGTGGTCCATGGGGATGAACATTCCCCGCTGCTCGGACGAAGCGCGGTGGCGCTGCACTACTTACGCGTTTCCTTTCCTCATATTTGCTTTACAGCGCCATCTCAGGGAACTGGAGGCACAGGTGCGCTCACTAACTCCCCGCAGCCGTTGGGCCGTTCGAACCTCACTGGCTTTCGCGGCGACGCTCGGCCTTCTCTCCGTGACCACGGCGCACGGAGAGGAAGTCCGACCGGTGGCCAAGGGTAAGGCCATGACTCCGGTCCAGGCACATGGAAAGATCCGCGTCTGCGGTACGCAGCTGTGCTCCGAATCCGGCCGGCCCGTCCATCTGAAAGGTATGAGCACCCACGGCACGCATTGGTACGCCCATTGCCTGACCGAGGCCGCGATGGACGCGTTCGCCTACGACTGGAAGATGAACGTTCTGCGTGTCTCGACATACGCCCGACAGGGCGGGTACCACGCGGATCCCAAGAAGTACACCGAGCTGGCGAGCCAGTTGATCGACCGGGCGACCGCCCGTGGCATGTACGTCATCGTCGACTGGCACACGATCCAACCGGGCGATCCGCACACGGACATCGACAACGCGCTCACATTCTTCAAGCAGATCGCCGAGCGCCACAAGCACAAGAGCAATGTGATCTATGAGATCGCCAATGAGCCCAACCATGTGAGCTGGGAGAGGATCAAGAGCTACGCGGAAACCGTCATTCCGGTGATCCGCTCCCGCGATGCCGACAGCGTGATCCTCGTCCCCACGCCAGGCTGGGCCACACTCGGCGGGGCCGAGGGCAAGAACGAGCAGATGATCGTCGACAACCCGGTACGCGCCAAGAATGTCATGTACACATTCCACTTCTATGCGCAGAAGTCGCGGGACGACTATGTGATGCGCCTGGATCGTGCCTCGTCCAAGCTCCCGGTTTTCGTCACGGAGTGGAGCGCCGCGTCGTGGACGGGCTATGAAAACGACTTCCCCATGGCGCAGAAATACGTCGACCTCATGGCGAGGAAGAAGATCGGCTGGACCCACTGGGTCATCGCCGACAACGGGCTCGATCTCTCGGTCTTCAAAAAGGGCGCCTGCGGCGCCGGAAAATTCACCGGCACCGGCGTTCTCAAGCCCGCCGGCATCTGGATCCGGGAGCGGATCAGAGGCTGATTACCTGGCCGTTCTCCGCCCAAACGCCGTCACCAGCTTCCTCCAGGAGGATGTGCCTGTGTACACCGTCAAGTCCCGCCGGAGAGCCGCGTTCCGCGCCGCGGCCGCCCTGTCCGCCGCTGCCGGACTGCTGGTTCCGTTGACCGCGACCAGCAATGCGGCGCCCGTCCCGTCCGTCCCCGTGGCCAAGGCACCCTCGGCCATCAGGACCATCTCGTCCGGGTGGAACTTCCCCTGGGGTGTGAGCTGGCTGCCGGACGGTTCGGCGCTGATCAACGAACGGGACGCTCTGGACGTCTTCAGGGTCGCCCAGTCCGGTGCCAGGACCAAGGCCACCGCCGAGCCGAGGATCGCCGCCGCCAACGGCGGGGATCATCTGCTCGGGATCGCCGTGTCCCCCAACTGGCGTCAGGATCACCACGTCTTCGTCTACCACGCGGCGAAGGAGGGCAGCCGAATCGTTCGGCTGACGTTCGACGGCTCCAAGCTCACCGGCCACAAAACACTCGTCAGCGGCATCAAGAGCGGTTTGCACGACGGTGGCCGTATCAAGTTCGGCCCGGACGGCTACCTGTACGCCACCACCGGCGACGGAGACGGCAGCAGCTCCGCCCAGGACAAGTACTCCCTGAACGGCAAGATCCTGCGCATGACCAAGGCGGGAAAGCCGGCGCCGGGCAACCCCTTCGGCAACCTCGTCTACTCCTATGGCCACCGCAACCCGCAAGGCCTCGCCTGGGACGATCAGGGCCGGCTGTGGGAGACGGAGATCGGCGAGGACAGGTACGACGAGCTGAACCTCGTCAAGCCCGGCAAGAACTATGGGTGGCCCGCCTGCGAGGGCGCCTGCTCCGCAGCCGGCATGACCAACCCCAGGTATCAGTGGCGCTCCGCCGATGGAGGCGTGCCCAGCGGCATGGCCTACGCCGACGGCGCCCTGTACGTCGCCGCCCTCAAGGGCCAGCGGCTGTGGCGTATTCCGCTCACCGGCACCAGCACCGGCACCCCGGTCGCGTACTACACCAACGGCTTCGGCCGGTTGCGGGACGTGGTGAAGGTCCCGGGCAGGAGCGCCCTGTGGATCACCACGGACCGGGCCGGTAAGAACGCGGACCGGGTGCTCCAGGTCGAGCTCGGCTGACACCGGGCATCAACTGCTTCCAGGAGGATGCGCCAGTGCACACCGTCAAGCTCCGTCGCAGAGTCACCGTCCGCGCCGTGGCAGCCGTAACCGCCGCCGCTGGACTGCTGGTTTCGCTGACGACGACCGGCCATGCTGTGCCGGTCCCGTCCGATCCCGTCGCCAGGGTCCCCTCAGCCATCGGGTCCATCTCGTCCGGGTGGAACATTCCTTGGGGACTGAGCTGGTTGCCCGATGGCTCCGCGCTGATCAATGAGCGCGACTCGTTCCAGGTCTTCAGGCTCACCCGGTCCGGAGTCAAGACCAAGGTCGGGACCGTGCCGAACACCGTGAACACCAAGCCCGAGAGTGGTCTGCGCAGCATCACCGTGTCGCCCAACTGGAGCCGCGACCACTTCATCTACGTCTACCACGCGACCACGCAGGGCAACCGGATCGCGCGGATGACCTACGACGGCTCCAGACTCAGCGGGTACAAGACGCTCGTCACCGGCATCAAGAAGGGTGGGAAGAACGGCGGCCGGATCAAGTTCGGCCCGGACGGCTACTTGTACGCCACCACCGGCGACGCCTGGACACCCGGCGACGCGCAGGACAGGAACTCCCTCAACGGCAAGATCCTGCGTATGACCACGGACGGCAAACCGGCGCCGGGCAACCCCTTCGGCAACCTCGTCTACTCCTACGGCCACCGCAACCCCCAGGGCATCACCTGGGACGCACAGGGCCGGCTGTGGGAGACCGAGATCGGGGAGAAGGCGTACGACGAGGTCAACCTCATCCGGCCGGGGACGAACTACGGCTGGCCCATCTGCGAGGGCGCCTGCTCCGTCGCCGGCATGACCAACCCGAAGCATCAGTGGCGTCCCGCCGAGGGCGTGCCGAGCGGCCTCACCTACGCCCACGGCGCCCTGTACGTCGCCGCGCTGCGCGGCCAGCGGCTGTGGCGTATTCCGGTCACCGGTACAACCGTCGGCACCCCCGTCGCCTTCTACACCCATACATACGGCCGTATGCGCCTTGCGGAGAGGGTGCCGGGCCAGAACAAGCTGTGGATCACCACCGACCGTGCCGGTAAGAACGCGGACAGAGTGCTCCAGGCCGAGCTCAGCTGAGCCCCCCGAGATTCTTGGCGGGCTCCATCAGCTTCCTCCGCAGCTTCCTGCGGGCGAGAGCGGCAGGAACGGGTGCTTCGGAGGTGGTCCGGGCCGGGACGAGGATGCGGACCACGATCACGGCGTAGAACAGGCCGCAGGCCAGGACCAGGCCGAAATCCGGCGGGTACAGGGTGAGTGTTCGCCAGATCGCGGCGCTCACCCACACCAGAGCTGTACCGCCACTCCAGCCCCACACGCCGATCCAGAAGCGCGTGTTCGTGTTCCGGCCGGCGGCCGCGGAGCCAGTGGGTCGCCAGGGCTGGCGCCTGCCGCATACGACGTCCCAGATGGCGAACGCGTGCGCCCAGCCGTACATCAGGCGCACGGCCCAGGCTTCGAGCCGATATGGGCACCTGTGCCACCACGGGAAGATCAGCGCCGTGTAGATGACGCTGGGAAGGACGAGCAGCATGTACTCGACCTTGATCTTTTCGGGCATGGCCACCAGCAGGACGATCGGGATCAGCGGTGCCACGAAGGTGAAGAGCGCCGTGTGGATGTAATAGAAGAAACCGGAAAAATAGCAGAGCCGGGTGGTGAGCCTGAGTTTGGTGGACCAGAACTTCCTGCTTCCCAGCAGGCTCATGGAACCCGAGCACCAGCGGTATTGCTGGTGATAGAAGGCGCTCACGTTGTCGGGACAGTTGCCGGTGGCGAGGGGGATCGGCACATAGCGCAGGTCCCAGCCCAGGCGACGCAGGTCGAAGCCCGTGTGCACGTCCTCCGAGTGCTCGATCAGCGTCGTACCGCCGTTGGCCTCCAGTGCTGTTCGTCGGTACACCGCGCAGCTGCCCACACAGATGGCGCCACCATGGCGCTGACGGGAGAGCTGGACCGCCCGGTAGAAGAGCTCCTGGACGGAGCCCGCACCGCGCTCGATCCACGTCTGCCGGTCGAGGACGCGGAAATACTGCGGCGACTGGACGATGCCGGTGTTCGGGTCACGCTCCATGTACGGCAGCAGTTCGTCCAGCAGATCAGCGCGGGGGGCGAAGTCGGCGTCGAGGATGAGGACGTACTCCTCGTCGGAGATGCTCAGCCCGTAATGGAGGTTGCCGGCTTTCTTGTACCAGCCGCGGTTGGGCCGGCTCCCGTAGACGAAGCCGAATTCCTCGGCCAGGGCGGCGAGCTCCGGGTTGGCGGAGTCGTCGAGTACATAAGGGGTGGCCTTGCCGGGGTAGCGGTCGGCGAGCCGGCGTACATGTGTCCAGGTGTTCCGCAGGACGTCGGCGGGCTCCCCGCACACCGGCAGGAAGACCGCGACCGTGGGGTACGCCTTCGGGCGCCAGTCCTGGACCAGCCGGCGGTGGGCCTTCAGGTCGAAGTCGGCGGTGAAGGCGTTCACCCGTAGCGAGGTGACGTAATAGAGGACGGTGAAGCCCAGGAACGGCAGCAGGACGATCAGCCACGGTGACGACTGGATCAGCCTGAACTGGCTGAGCACGAGACAGCTCATGCTGATGAGCGAGGCGGCCGTGAGTACCCAGAGGTGACGTCTGACGTAGGAGTACTTCTCCTCGTCGTCCGGGGGCTCGGGGAGCACGCAGGTGGTCTGCGCGGACCGGCGGGCTATGTGCCGAGTGGCTGTCGGGGTGGCTGTCGGAGGGATCGCCGCCGCCGTGGCGTCAGGGGAATCAAGGCTCATGTTGTGCTCCTTGAATGCGGTGGTCACCTCCCACCACATGCCACACCCCACGTGACCTGCGCGTTCAGCTGGGCCGATTGCTGCGCGGGCCGCTCGAAGGAAGGACTCGTCCGAGTGGCACCCACCGAAGAGCCGGAATCCCGGGGAGCCGCGTACCGATCCCCTGTTTGACCTGCGTCACCCTCGGGGTATGGTCTCCGGCTCGATTGGCGTTGCCCCTGCCCCATATGGCAGACTGTCCGAGTTGCTCGGTCGAGTGTCGATGCTGCGCGTCTCCCGCCGGGAGAACCGGAAGCGAGTCCCACAGTACTCGTCGCCCCAACTGCCACACGGCAGCGCTGGAGCGGACGTACGGGAATCTTTCGGGAAGCGTTGGTGCGGCGCCGGCCAGGCACCCGGTGGCCCCGCGTCAGTTGGTTTGACGCAGCCGGCCTCGGTCTGCGGTTCCGGAAGGGCCGTGTTCATTCCCTGCAGGGATGTTCGAAGCAAGGGACATCTGTGTCAGTGGAAGAGCGACACGCCCGACCGCGTGGGTCGGACAAAAGGCTGGAACACCGGGTTCCAGAGCGTTACGAGAGACAGGACTACTAGTAGCCATGGCGGGACAGAAGATCCGCATCCGGCTCAAGGCCTACGACCACGAGGTCATCGATTCCTCGGCGAAGAAGATCGTCGAGACGGTGACGCGTACTGGTGCGTCGGTCGCGGGCCCGGTGCCGCTGCCCACTGAGAAGAACGTGTACTGCGTCATCAAGTCGCCGCACAAGTACAAGGACTCGCGCGAGCACTTCGAGATGCGCACGCACAAGCGTCTGATCGACATCCTCGACCCGACCCCCAAGACCGTTGACTCTCTGATGCGACTCGACCTGCCGGCCGGTGTCGACATCGAGATCAAGCTCTGAGGCCGGTGATCTGAGAGATGGCTAAGCAGATCAAGGGCATCCTGGGCGAGAAGCTCGGCATGACGCAGGTGTGGGACGCGAACAACCGTGTCGTCCCGGTCACCGTCGTCAAGGCGGGCCCGAACGTCGTGACCCAGGTCCGTACGAATGACTCCGACGGCTACGAGTCGGTCCAGATCGCCTTCGGCGAGATCGACCCGCGCAAGGTGAACAAGCCCCTCAAGGGCCACTTCTCCAAGGCCGATGTCACTCCCCGTCGTCACCTCGTCGAGATCCGCACCGCGGACGCCTCCGAGTACACGCTCGGCCAGGAGATCACCGCTGAGGTGTTCGAGGCCGGCGTGAAGGTCGACGTGACCGGCAAGAGCAAGGGCAAGGGCTTCGCCGGTGTCATGAAGCGTCACAACTTCAAGGGCCTCGGCGCCGGACACGGCACCCAGCGCAAGCACCGCTCGCCCGGCTCCATCGGCGGCTGCGCCACCCCGGGTCGTGTGTTCAAGGGCCTCCGCATGGCGGGTCGTATGGGCAACGAGCGGGTCACCACCCAGAACCTGACCGTCCACGCCGTTGACGCGGAGAAGGGTCTGCTGCTCATCAAGGGCGCGGTTCCCGGTCCGAACGGCGGCCTCGTCCTGGTCCGCACCGCGGCCAAGGGGGCCTGAGGTAATGAGCACTGTTGACATCCTTTCGCCGGCGGGCGACAAGGCCGGTTCCGTCGAGCTCCCCGCGGAGATCTTCGACGTCGAGAAGATCAGCATTCCGCTGATCCACCAGGTCGTCGTCGCACAGCTGGCCGCTGCCCGCCAGGGCACGCACAAGACCAAGACCCGCGGTGAAGTCCGTGGTGGCGGCAAGAAGCCGTACCGCCAGAAGGGCACCGGTCGCGCCCGTCAGGGTTCGACCCGCGCGCCGCAGTTCGCCGGTGGTGGCGTCGTGCACGGTCCCGTGCCGCGTGACTACTCGCAGCGGACCCCCAAGAAGATGAAGGCCGCGGCCCTGCGCCACGCCCTCACCGACCGGGCCCGCCACAACCGCATCCACGTCGTCTCCGGCCTCATCGAGGGCGAGAGCCCGTCGACGAAGGCCGCGAAGTCGCTGTTCGGCAAGATCTCGGAGCGCAAGAACCTGCTCCTGGTCATCGACCGTGCCGACGAGGCCGCGTGGCTGTCCGCCCGCAACCTGCCCCAGGTCCACATCCTGGAGCCGGGCCAGCTGAACACGTACGACGTTCTCGTCTCGGACGACGTGGTCTTCACCCAGGCCGCGTTCGAGTCCTTCGTGTCTGGCGCGCCCGCCGCAGAGCGGAACGCCGACACCGAAGGGAGCGAAGCCTGATGGCTACGCGTCACCCGAGCATCGCCTCCAAGGCGGCCAAGGCCGCCAAGGCCGCGCGCGTCGCCAAGGCGCGTCGCCACGCCGCCGAGGGCAAGAACACCGTCGAGACGCCGCTGAGCAAGTCCTTCACGGACCCCCGTGACGTGCTGCTCAAGCCGGTCGTCTCCGAGAAGAGCTACGCGCTTCTCGACGAGGGCAAGTACACCTTCGTCGTCGACCCGCGTGCCAACAAGACCCAGATCAAGCAGGCCGTCCAGGCGGTCTTCTCGGTCAAGGTCACCGGGGTCAACACGATCAACCGTCAGGGCAAGCGCAAGCGGACCAAGACGGGCTTCGGCAAGCGTGCGGACAGCAAGCGCGCCATCGTGACCCTCGCTGAGGGCGACCGTATCGACATCTTCGGCGGTCCGACCTCCTGACGGAGGTCCGGATCGTCCGATATCGGACGAGGACTGAGAAATGGGAATCCGCAAGTACAAGCCGACTACGCCGGGCCGTCGTGGCTCCAGCGTCGCCGACTTCGTCGAGGTCACGCGGTCCACGCCGGAGAAGTCGCTGGTCCGCCCGCTGCACAGCAAGGGCGGCCGTAACAGTTCCGGTCGTGTGACCGTTCGCCACCAGGGTGGCGGACACAAGCGCGCCTACCGAGTGATCGACTTCCGTCGTCACGACAAGGACGGCGTGCCGGCGAAGGTCGCGCACATCGAGTACGACCCCAACCGCACCGCGCGCATCGCGCTGCTGCACTACGCCGACGGCGAGAAGCGCTACATCCTCGCCCCGCGCAACCTGCAGCAGGGCGACCGGGTGGAGAACGGTCCCGGGGCCGACATCAAGCCGGGCAACAACCTGGCCCTCCGCAACATCCCGGTCGGTACCACGATCCACGCGATCGAGATCCGTCCCGGTGGCGGTGCCAAGTTCGCCCGCTCGGCCGGTGCCTCCGTGCAGCTGCTCGCGAAGGAGGGCACGATGGCCCACCTTCGTATGCCGTCCGGTGAGATCCGCCTGGTCGACGCGCGCTGCCGCGCCACCGTCGGCGAGGTCGGCAACGCCGAGCAGTCCAACATCAACTGGGGCAAGGCCGGCCGCAAGCGCTGGCTGGGCGTCCGCCCGACCGTTCGCGGTGTGGCGATGAACCCGGTTGACCACCCGCACGGTGGTGGTGAGGGCAAGACCTCCGGTGGTCGCCACCCGGTCTCCCCGTGGGGTCAGAAGGAGGGTCGTACTCGTTCGCCGAAGAAGGCTTCGAACAAGTACATCGTCCGCCGCCGCAAGACGAACAAGAAGCGCTAGGAGCGGGTTTAGATGCCGCGCAGTCTCAAGAAGGGGCCCTTCGTCGACGACCACCTGATCAAGAAGGTGGACGTACAGAACGAATCCGGTTCCAAGAACGTCATCAAGACCTGGTCCCGCCGCTCGATGATCGTCCCGGCGATGCTGGGCCACACGATCGCGGTGCACAACGGCAAGACCCACATCCCGGTGTTCGTCACCGAGTCGATGGTCGGCCACAAGCTCGGCGAGTTCTCGCCGACGCGCACCTTCCGGGGTCACGTCAAGGACGACCGGAAGTCGAAGCGCCGCTAGGCGGGGTGGAATCGACTATGACTAACACCGAAGGGACAACCATGGAAGCCAGGGCCCAGGCGCGGTACATCCGCGTCACGCCCATGAAGGCCCGCCGCGTGGTGGACCTCATCCGTGGCATGGCCGCCACGGAGGCTCAGGCGGTCCTGCGTTTCGCCCCGCAGGCCGCGAGCGTGCCGGTCGGCAAGGTGCTGGACAGCGCCATCGCCAACGCCGCGCACAACTACGACCACACCGACGCCGACAGCCTCGTCATCACTGAGGCGTACGTCGACGAGGGCCCGACCCTGAAGCGGTTCCGACCGCGTGCCCAGGGCCGCGCCTACCGGATCCGCAAGCGGACCAGCCACATCACCGTGGTCGTCAGCAGCAAGGAAGGAACCCGGTAATGGGCCAGAAGGTTAACCCGCATGGGTTCCGGCTCGGCATCACCACGGACTTCAAGTCCCGTTGGTACGCCGACAAGCTGTACAAGGACTACGTCAAGGAAGACGTCGCCATCCGTCGGATGATGACGTCCGGTATGGAGCGCGCCGGCATCTCGAAGGTTGAGATCGAGCGCACCCGTGACCGCGTCCGCGTCGACATCCACACCGCGCGTCCGGGCATCGTCATCGGCCGCCGCGGCGCCGAGGCCGACCGTATCCGCGGCGACCTGGAGAAGCTGACCGGCAAGCAGGTCCAGCTGAACATCCTCGAGGTCAAGAGCCCGGAGACGGACGCTCAGCTGGTGGCCCAGGCCGTCGCCGAGCAGCTGTCCTCCCGCGTCTCCTTCCGTCGCGCCATGCGCAAGAGCATGCAGGGCACGATGAAGGCCGGCGCCAAGGGCATCAAGATCCAGTGCGGTGGCCGTCTCGGCGGCGCCGAGATGTCCCGCTCGGAGTTCTACCGCGAGGGCCGTGTGCCCCTGCACACGCTCCGCGCGAACGTGGACTACGGCTTCTTCGAGGCCAAGACGACCTTCGGCCGCATCGGTGTGAAGGTCTGGATCTACAAGGGCGACGTCAAGAACATCGCCGAGGTCCGCGCCGAGAACGCCGCAGCCCGCGCCGGCAACCGCCCGGCCCGTGGTGGCGGCGGCGCCGACCGCCCGGCCCGTGGTGGCCGTGGTGGCGAGCGTGGCGGTCGCGGTCGCAAGCCGCAGCAGGCTCCCGCTGCCGAGGCCCCCAAGGCCGAGGCTCCGGCTGCCGCTCCGGCTGAGAGCTCTGGAACGGAGGCCTGACCGACATGCTGATCCCCCGTAGGGTCAAGCACCGCAAGCAGCACCACCCGAAGCGTCGTGGTCAGGCCAAGGGCGGTACGACGGTCTCGTTCGGCGAGTACGGCATCCAGGCCCTCACGCCGGCGTACGTGACCAACCGCCAGATCGAGGCGGCCCGTATCGCGATGACCCGCCACATCAAGCGTGGCGGCAAGGTCTGGATCAACATCTACCCGGACCGCCCGCTGACGAAGAAGCCTGCCGAGACCCGCATGGGTTCCGGTAAGGGTTCTCCCGAGTGGTGGGTCGCGAACGTGCACCCGGGCCGGGTCATGTTCGAGCTGTCCTACCCCAACGAGAAGATTGCGCGTGAGGCCCTCACTCGTGCGGCGCACAAGCTGCCGATGAAGTGCCGGATCGTCAAGCGCGAGGCAGGTGAAGCGTGATGTCGGCCGGTACCAAGGCGTCCGAGCTGCGCGAACTGGGTGACGAGGAGCTTCTCGCGAAGCTTCGCGAAGCCAAGGAAGAGCTGTTCAACCTCCGCTTCCAGGCGGCGACGGGCCAGCTCGAGAACCACGGGCGGCTCAAGGCCGTCCGCAAGGACATCGCGCGGATCTACACCCTGATGCGTGAGCGCGAGCTGGGCATCGAGACGGTGGAGAGCGCCTGATGAGTGAGAGCAACGTGACTGAGCAGACTGCAGAGGCCCGCGGCTTCCGCAAGACCCGCGAGGGTCTCGTCGTCAGCGACAAGATGGACAAGACCGTCGTCGTCGCCGTCGAGGACCGCGTCAAGCACGCGCTGTACGGCAAGGTCATCCGCCGTACGAACAAGCTCAAGGCCCACGACGAGCAGAACGCTGCCGGCGTCGGCGACCGCGTCCTCCTGATGGAGACGCGTCCGCTGTCCGCCACGAAGCGCTGGCGCATCGTCGAGATCCTCGAGAAGGCCAAGTAAATCTCCTGCGAGCACCCTCGCAGGACAGTTCCGCCAGGCTCCGACGGGGTTGTTGAGACAACCCCGTTGGGGAACCGGCAGACAATCAGGAGATAGACGTGATCCAGCAGGAGTCGCGACTGCGTGTCGCCGACAACACTGGTGCGAAGGAGATCCTTTGCATCCGTGTGCTCGGTGGCTCCGGTCGCCGCTACGCGGGCATCGGTGACGTCATCGTCGCCACCGTCAAGGACGCGATCCCCGGTGGCAACGTGAAGAAGGGTGACGTCGTCAAGGCGGTCATCGTTCGCACCGTCAAGGAGCGCCGCCGTCCGGACGGCTCGTACATCCGCTTCGACGAGAACGCCGCCGTCATTCTGAAGAACGACGGCGACCCTCGCGGCACCCGTATTTTCGGCCCCGTCGGCCGTGAGCTGCGCGAGAAGAAGTTCATGAAGATCATCTCGCTCGCGCCGGAGGTGCTGTAAGCATGAAGATCAAGAAGGGTGACCTGGTCCAGGTCATCACCGGCAAGGACAAGGGCAAGCAGGGCAAGGTCATTGCCGCTTACCCGCGCGAGGACCGCGTCCTGGTCGAGGGTGTCAACCGGGTCAAGAAGCACACCAAGGCCGGCCCGACCGCTCGCGGTTCGCAGGCCGGCGGGATCGTGACCACTGAGGCCCCCGTCCACGTCAGCAATGTTCAGCTGGTCGTGGAGAAGGACGGCAACAAGGTCGTGACCCGCGTCGGTTACCGCTTCGACGACGAGGGCAACAAGATCCGCGTTGCCAAGCGGACGGGTGAGGACATCTGATGGCTACCACCACTGCTCCGCGTCTCAAGTTGAAGTACCGCGAGGAGATCGCGGGCAAGCTGCGTGAGGAGTTCTCGTACGAGAACGTCATGCAGATCCCCGGCCTCGTCAAGATCGTGGTCAACATGGGTGTGGGCGACGCCGCCCGCGACTCCAAGCTGATCGAGGGCGCCATCCGCGACCTCACCACGATCACCGGTCAGAAGCCGGCCGTCACCAAGGCCCGCAAGTCCATCGCGCAGTTCAAGCTGCGCGAGGGTCAGCCGATCGGTGCCCACGTCACGCTCCGTGGCGACCGCATGTGGGAGTTCCTGGACCGCACCCTGTCGCTCGCGCTCCCGCGCATCCGCGACTTCCGCGGTCTGTCCCCCAAGCAGTTCGACGGCCGTGGCAACTACACCTTCGGTCTCACGGAGCAGGTCATGTTCCACGAGATCGACCAGGACAAGATCGACCGCGTCCGGGGTATGGACATCACCGTGGTCACCACGGCGACCAACGACGCTGAGGGCCGCGCGCTCCTTCGTCACCTCGGCTTCCCCTTCAAGGAGGCGTAAGCGAGATGGCGAAGAAGGCTCTGATTGCCAAGGCTGCTCGTAAGCCCAAGTTCGGTGTACGTGGCTACACGCGCTGCCAGCGCTGTGGCCGTCCGCACTCCGTGTACCGCAAGTTCGGCCTGTGCCGCGTGTGCCTTCGTGAGATGGCTCACCGTGGCGAGCTGCCGGGCGTGACCAAGAGCTCCTGGTAATCCCGTACTTCGGGATTCCGGAAGCTCTCGGTAAGTAAAGGGCGGTGTCAGGTGCCCACCCCTCCATGGCTTAGGCTAGGAGGGTTGGGCGCTTGGACGCCCATACGACTTACTACGCCGTAGGTCCACCGCGCCGCACCCGTCCCGTCTCGGATCGGGGAGAGGGATGGCGCACCAGGAAACCCCGGTGAGAGAGGCCGAAGGCCAATTCATGACCATGACTGATCCGATCGCAGACATGCTTACGCGTCTGCGGAACGCGAACTCGGCATACCACGACTCCGTGGCGATGCCGCACTCGAAGATCAAGTCTCACATCGCGGAGATCCTCCAGCAGGAGGGCTTCATCACGGGCTGGAAGACCGAGGACGCCGAGGTCGGCAAGAACCTCGTCCTCGAGCTGAAGTTCGGCCCGAACCGTGAGCGCTCCATCGCGGGCATCAAGCGGATCTCCAAGCCCGGTCTCCGGGTGTACGCGAAGTCCACCAACCTGCCGAAGGTGCTCGGCGGCCTGGGCGTGGCGATCATCTCCACGTCACACGGGCTTCTCACCGACAAGCAGGCCGGCAAGAAGGGCGTAGGCGGAGAAGTTCTCGCCTACGTCTGGTAGCGGAAGGGAACGGAGGAAACAGCTATGTCGCGCATCGGCAAGCTCCCCATCGCGGTTCCCGCCGGCGTGGACGTCACCATCGACGGCCGCACGGTTTCGGTGAAGGGCCCCAAGGGCTCGCTCTCCCACACCGTGGCGGCGCCGATCGAGATCGCCAAGGGTGAGGACGGCGTGCTGAACGTCACCCGCCCCAACGACGAGCGTCAGAACAAGGCCCTGCACGGCCTGTCCCGCACGCTGGTGGCGAACATGATCACCGGCGTGACCCAGGGTTACGTGAAGAAGCTCGAAATCAGCGGTGTCGGTTACCGCGTTCAGGCCAAGGGCTCGAACCTCGAGTTCGCGCTCGGCTACAGCCACCCGATCACCGTCGAGGCGCCCGAGGGAATCACCTTCAAGGTGGAGAACCCGACCCGCTTCCAGGTCGAGGGCATCGACAAGCAGAAGGTCGGCGAGGTTGCGGCCAACATCCGCAAGCTGCGCAAGCCCGACCCGTACAAGGCCAAGGGCGTCAAGTACGAGGGCGAAGTCATCCGACGCAAGGTCGGAAAGGCGGGTAAGTAAGCCATGGCATACGGTACGAAGATCGCTAAGGGCGACGCTTACAAGCGTGCTGCCATCAAGCGACGCCACACCCGGATCCGTAAGAAGGTCAACGGTACGGCTGAGCGTCCCCGCCTGGTGGTGACCCGCTCGAACCGCCACATCGTGGCCCAGGTCATCGACGACCTCAAGGGTCACACCGTTGCGTCGGCGTCCACCCTGGACACCTCGATCCGCGGTGCCGAGGGCGACAAGTCCACGCAGGCCAAGCAGGTCGGCGCCCTGGTCGCCGAGCGCGCCAAGGCCGCGGGCGTCGAGGCTGTCGTATTCGACCGTGGTGGCAACCAGTACGCCGGGCGCATCGCCGCTCTGGCGGACGCCGCCCGCGAAGCCGGACTCAAGTTCTGAGTCGCCCGTCGCGCAGTGACTGATTGATGCTGCGCAGCTAGCGGAAAAAGAGAGAGGTAATCCAATGGCTGGACCCCAGCGCCGCGGAAGCGGTGCCGGTGGCGGCGAGCGGCGGGACCGGAAGGGCCGTGACGGCGGCGCTGCTGCCGCCGAGAAGACCGCGTACGTTGAGCGCGTTGTCGCGATCAACCGCGTCGCCAAGGTTGTGAAGGGTGGTCGTCGCTTCAGCTTCACCGCGCTGGTCGTGGTGGGCGACGGTGACGGCACCGTGGGTGTCGGTTACGGCAAGGCCAAGGAGGTGCCGGCCGCCATCGCCAAGGGTGTTGAGGAGGCCAAGAAGCACTTCTTCAAGGTCCCCCGTATCCAGGGCACCATCCCGCACCCGATCACGGGCGAGAAGGCCGCGGGCGTCGTCCTGCTCAAGCCTGCTTCCCCCGGTACCGGCGTTATCGCCGGTGGTCCGGTGCGTGCCGTGCTCGAGTGCGCCGGCGTGCACGACATCCTGTCGAAGTCGCTGGGCTCGTCGAACGCGATCAACATCGTGCACGCGACCGTGGCGGCCCTCCAGGGCCTGCAGCGTCCCGAGGAGATCGCGGCCCGCCGCGGTCTGCCCCTCGAGGACGTCGCTCCCGCGGCTCTGCTGCGTGCGCGTGCCGGGGCTGGTGCTGCGTAATGTCCCAGCTCAAGATCACGCAGACGAAGTCGTACATCGGCAGTAAGCAGAACCACCGTGACACCCTGCGTTCCCTTGGTCTCAAGGGGATCAACACGCAGGTCGTCAAGGAGGACCGCCCCGAGTTCCGCGGCATGGTGCACACCGTCCGCCACCTCGTGACGGTCGAGGAGGTCGACTGATCATGGCGGAAAACAACCCGCTGAAGATCCACAACCTCCGTCCCGCTCCGGGTGCCAAGACCGCCAAGACCCGTGTCGGTCGTGGTGAGGCGTCCAAGGGCAAGACGGCCGGTCGTGGTACCAAGGGCACGAAGGCCCGCTACCAGGTTCCGGAGCGCTTCGAGGGCGGGCAGATGCCCCTCCACATGCGTCTCCCGAAGCTCAAGGGCTTCAAGAACCCGTTCAAGACCGAGTACCAGGTCGTGAACCTCGACAAGCTGGGCGCGCTGTACCCGGAGGGTGGCGAGGTCACCGTCGAGGGGCTCGTCGCCAGGGGTGCCGTTCGCAAGAACAGCCTCGTCAAGGTCCTCGGCCAGGGCGAGATCTCCGTGGCGCTTCAGGTGACGGTCGACGCCGTCTCCGGCTCCGCCAAGGAGAAGATCACCGCCGCCGGCGGTACCGTCACCGAGCTCATCTGATCCCCTCAGGTGTCTTGATGGCTTGAACGCTCCCGACCGGGGATGCCCCACAAAAGGGGTATCCCCGGTTGGTCGTTCCAAGGGCGGTGGTGTCGCCGGTAGGGTGGCCTGCACTGCCCACTTTCACAGAGTGCTTCACATGGGGCACTCTGAGCGGCAGTTGACCGTTAGCTAAGTCGTTGTTCCATTGGACTCTCAAGACCGTCACCCTTGACGCAGTTGCGCGGGGGTCGCAGGAGGCACCGTGCTCACCGCGTTCGCCCGGGCGTTCAAGACGCCCGACCTGCGCAAGAAGCTGCTCTTCACGCTCGGCATCATCGTGGTCTACCGGGTCGGTACCCACGTGCCGATCCCGGGCGTCGACTACACCTCCGTCCAGCAGTGCGTCGACGAGGCCTCCGGCAACCAGGGCCTGTTCGGTCTCGTCAACATGTTCAGCGGTGGCGCGCTGCTCCAGATCACCATTTTCGCGCTGGGCATCATGCCGTACATCACGGCGAGCATCATTCTTCAGCTGCTGACCGTGGTGATCCCGCGCCTGGAAGCCCTCAAGAAGGAGGGCCAGGCCGGTACGGCGAAGATCACGCAGTACACCCGCTACCTGACCGTGGCGCTCGCCATCCTTCAGGGCACCGGCCTGGTGGCCACCGCCCGCAGCGGCGCCCTGTTCTCGGGCTGCACCGTGGCCGGCCAGATCGTCCCGGACCGCGCGATCTTCACCACCATCGTCATGGTCATCTGCATGACCGCCGGTACGGCCGTCGTCATGTGGCTCGGTGAGCTCATCACCGACCGCGGCATCGGCAACGGCATGTCGATCCTGATGTTCATCTCGATCGCCGCGACCTTCCCGTCCGCGCTGTGGGCCATCAAGAAGCAGGGCACGCTGGCCGGAGGCTGGATCGAGTTCGGCATCGTGTGCGCCGTCGGCCTGATCATGATTGGCCTCGTGGTCCTGGTTGAGCAGGCCCAGCGCCGTATTCCGGTGCAGTACGCGAAGCGAATGATCGGCCGCAGGTCCTACGGCGGCACGTCGACGTACATTCCGCTGAAGGTCAACCAGGCGGGCGTCATCCCTGTGATCTTTGCCTCGTCGTTGCTTTATATCCCGGCATTGGTCGCGCAGTTCTCCGGTGGAAACGCCGGCTGGAAGACCTGGATCGAACAGAATCTCGCGCAACCGGACGCTCCAGCGCACATCACCCTCTACTTCTTCCTGATCGTCTTCTTCGCCTTCTTCTACGTTGCGATCTCCTTCAACCCCGAGGAAGTCGCCGACAACATGAAGAAGTATGGTGGCTTCATCCCGGGCATCCGGGCTGGCCGACCGACCGCTGAGTATTTGAGCTACGTACTCAACCGGATCACCTGGCCGGGTTCGCTGTATCTGGGGCTGATCGCTCTCGTCCCGACCATCGCGTTGGCTGGGTTCGATGCAAACCAGAGCTTCCCGTTCGGCGGGACCAGCATCCTGATCATCGTGGGTGTGGGTCTCGAAACGGTGAAACAGATCGAGAGCCAGCTCCAGCAGCGCAATTACGAAGGGTTCCTCCGCTGATGCGAATCGTCCTCGTCGGGCCGCCGGGCGCGGGTAAGGGAACGCAGGCCGCGTATCTCGCCAGTAACCTGTCGATCCCGCACATCTCCACGGGCGACCTGTTCCGCGCCAACATCAGCCGGCAGACGGATCTGGGCAAGCTCGCGAAGTCCTACATGGACGCGGGCAACCTGGTGCCGGACGAGGTCACGATCGCGATGGCCAAGGACCGCATGGAGAAGCCGGACGCTGAGAACGGCTTCCTTCTCGACGGCTTCCCGCGGAACGTCTCGCAGGCCGAGGCGCTCGACGAGATGCTGCAGTCCGAGGACATGAAGCTGGACGCGGTGCTGGACCTGGAGGTGCCCGAGGAAGAGGTCGTCAGGCGGATCGCGGGCCGCCGCATCTGCCGTAACGACTCCTCGCACGTCTTCCACGTGTCCTACAAGGCACCGGCGAAGGAAGGCGTCTGCGACGTCTGCGGCGGGGAGCTGTACCAGCGCGACGACGACTCCGAGGAGACTGTCCGCAAGCGGCTGGAGGTCTACCACACGCAGACCGAGCCGATCATCGACTACTACAAGACGCAGGGACTGGTCGTCACCATCTCCGCGCTGGGTAAGGTCGAAGAGGTCACGGCTCGTGCCATGAGCGCGCTTCAGCGTGGCGAGGCCGACCAGTAGCAGCGTTCGATATTCCGTACAGAAGCCCCCGTCGTTCACCACGGACGATGGGGGCTTCTTTGCGGGAGCCTTGCCGATAGTTCGAATATGTGTGGACGCCCAAGATCCCGATTGATAGGGTCATGACGATCACTGCGGAGCGCTACATCGACCGAGCGCTCCGTAATCGGGTCGGGTCGTTCGCGACCCGTGAAGAGGGGGGTTGTTCGATGGTGAGGACCATAGTCAAGCGCGGAGCCGTGGTCGGCGCAGCGGCTGCGGTGATGTTCGGTGTCGCGTCGTCTCCGGCCATGGCGGCCAATGTCGGCATTCAGCTGCCGAACAGCCGTGGCTACATGACGTACATCGACGACGGGGACAATTTCATCGTCTGTGACACCAGGGTCGACGATCATGGCGTCACGGGACAGGTGCGACAGCTCAGAGCCGACGGGCGAATCGTCACCATTGCCACCATCGACGATGGTGGCGACGCGGGCTGCGACGAGAGGTCGGTCGACCTCATCGGCACGACGCCCCATGACATGGTGCTGTGCTGGAACGGCGGTGGCTCCTGCGTGGTCTCCCCGGTCATCAGGGAAAGCTAGTAAGCCCCGCTAAGCGTTGAAGCTCCGGTTGGTACAGGCGATCAACACGCCTGTACCAACCGGAGCTTTCTTGTGCCGGGCATGACATCTTTGCCCGTTGGGTGCACATCCGTACGTACGAGTATCCTGGAGCGCCGCGATACCAGTGGCCAGGAGGCGCAACCCATCATGGTGCAGATCAAGACCCCCGAGCAGATCGCCAAGATGCGTGAGGCGGGGCTGGTCGTCGCGGCCATTCACTCGGCGACGCGTGAGGCGGCCGTGCCCGGTGCCTCGACGAAGGACCTGGACGAGGTGGCGCGCAAGGTGCTCGCGGAGCACGGGGCCAAGTCGAACTTCCTCGGGTACGGCGGCTTCCCGGCGACCATCTGCACGTCCGCGAACGAGGTCGTCGTGCACGGGATCCCCTCCGACGAGGTCGTCCTCAAGGACGGGGACATCATCTCCATCGACTGCGGCGCGATCATCGACGGCTGGCACGGTGACGCCGCCTACACGGCCTTCGTGGGCTCCGGCCACGCTCCGGAGCTGATGGAGCTGTCCCGGGTGACCGAGGAGTCGATGTGGGCCGGTATCGCGGCCATGAAGCAGGGGCACCGGCTCGTGGACGTCTCCCGGGCCATCGAGACGTACATCCGCCGCCAGCCGAAGCCCGGCGGCGGCCGCTACGGCATCATCGAGGACTACGGCGGTCACGGCATCGGCACCGAGATGCACATGGACCCGCACCTGCTGAACTACGTCGACCGCCGCCGCGGCAAGGGCCCCAGGCTGGTCCCCGGCTTCTGCCTCGCCATCGAGCCCATGGTCTCCCTGGGCACCCCGAAGACCGAGGTCCTCGAGGACAACTGGACGGTCATCACGACTGACGGCACGTGGTCCTCGCACTGGGAGCACTCGGTCGCGTTGACGGAGGAGGGGCCGTTGGTGTTGACGGCTGCTGATGGGGGTCGGGCGAAGTTGGCGGAGCATGGGGTTGTGGCGGCGCCGGATCCTCTTGCTTAATGATCACTCGTCCGGGGCAGGCTCTCCCGATTCGTCTTTCCGGGTGCGCCTGACGTAGACTGACTCGTCGGCTCTCGTGCACCCGCATGTCCGCATGCGCCCCTCGGGGACGCAAGGGAGTCGATCAAGGTAGTCGATTCGAAGGGCGAAGCGTGGCCAAGAAGCAAGGTGCCATCGAGATCGAAGGCACTGTCGTCGAGTCTCTCCCGAACGCCATGTTCAAGGTGGAGCTCCAGAACGGCCACCAGGTCCTGGCACACATCAGCGGCAAGATGCGTATGCACTACATCCGCATCCTCCCTGACGACCGGGTCGTGGTGGAGCTGTCTCCGTACGACCTGACGCGTGGCCGGATCGTCTACCGATACAAGTAGATCTTGCCCACGTCCCGTGCGAGCGGGGCGGCCGGCAACTGACCCGGAGAACCTCACCCCATGAAGGTCAAGCCGAGCGTCAAGAAGATCTGCGACAAGTGCAGGGTGATCCGCCGTCACGGCCGGGTCATGGTCATCTGCGAGAACCCGCGCCACAAGCAGCGCCAGGGCTGACCGCACGACCCACCCTCTGCGATTCGCAGAACTTCGCGCGACGCGAGCTGAACATGTTCATACGCAGGACCCGGGCGGCGCGAGTGCCGTCTGATACCCCCGGTTCGGAGGCCGGGGACCCAGTCCGTACCAACTCTTCGGGTGCATCTTTTGAACAGCACGAAGAGGCCGGCGGCTGGGAGCTGGTTCTGTGGAAGACCTCCGAAGATCAACTGGAGCCATTGAATGGCACGCGTTTCCGGTGTCGACATCCCGCGCGAAAAGCGTGTGGAGGTCGCCCTCACCTACGTGTTCGGCATCGGCCGGACCCTCTCGCAGCTGACGCTGGCTGAGACCGGCGTGGACCCGAACACTCGTGTTCGCGACCTCTCCGAGGAGCAGCTCGTCGCGATCCGCGAGTACGTCGACAACAACATCAAGACCGAGGGTGACCTCCGTCGCGAGATCCAGGCCGACATCCGCCGCAAGGTCGAGATCGGCTGCTACCAGGGTCTGCGGCACCGCCGGGGTCTGCCCGTCCGCGGTCAGCGCACCAGCACCAACGCCCGCACCCGCAAGGGCCCGCGTCGCGCCATCGCCGGCAAGAAGAAGCCGGGCAAGAAGTAGTCCTCAGCGGACGCTCGTCCAGCGGTCTTCGCTGCAGGACCGACCACCTCCCGTAGGAGTAATAGATGCCCCCCAAGGGTCGTCAGGGCGCTGCCAAGAAGGTGCGCCGCAAGGAAAAGAAGAACGTCGCTCACGGCCACGCGCACATCAAGAGCACGTTCAACAACACCATCGTCTCGATCACGGACCCCTCGGGCAACGTGATCTCCTGGGCCTCCGCCGGCCACGTCGGCTTCAAGGGCTCGCGCAAGTCGACCCCCTTCGCCGCGCAGATGGCCGCCGAGTCGGCCGCCCGCCGCGCGCAGGAGCACGGCATGCGCAAGGTGGACGTGTTCGTCAAGGGCCCGGGTTCGGGTCGTGAGACCGCCATCCGTTCGCTCCAGGCGACCGGCCTCGAGGTGGGCTCCATCCAGGACGTCACCCCCACCCCGCACAACGGCTGCCGTCCGCCCAAGCGTCGCCGCGTCTGACGCGGGGCCGGTAGTTCTGGGTTTCCGGGCGGTACGGCTCTTCGGGGCCGTATCGCCCGTACCCTTGTAACAACATCAGGGCGTCAAATAGCGGGCGCCCCTGACAGAAGGAACGCAACATGCTGATCGCTCAGCGTCCCTCATTGACCGAAGAGGTCGTTGACGAATTCCGCTCCCGGTTCGTGATCGAGCCGCTGGAGCCGGGCTTCGGTTACAC
The DNA here is from genome assembly GCF_040654815.1 of Streptomyces sp. NPDC050619. Lineage (NCBI taxonomy): Bacteria > Bacillati > Actinomycetota > Actinomycetes > Kitasatosporales > Streptomycetaceae > Streptomyces > Streptomyces sp. NPDC050619. The sequence continues at coordinate 187,163 of NZ_JBFAIR010000021.1, forward strand.
CCTCGGCAACTCCCTGCGCCGGACCCTCCTGTCGTCGATCCCCGGTGCGGCTGTCACCAGCATCCGGATCGACGGCGTGCTGCACGAGTTCACCACCGTGCCGGGCGTCAAGGAGGACGTCACCGACCTGATCCTCAACATCAAGCAGCTGGTCGTGAGCAGTGAGCACGATGAGCCGGTCGTGATGTACCTGCGCAAGCAGGGTCCGGGTCTGGTCACCGCCGCCGACATCGCGCCCCCGGCCGGTGTCGAGGTGCACAACCCCGATCTCGT